>JABFSA010000003.1 GCA_013140775.1 Acidobacteriota bacterium
CGACTCAATCGCCTCCGCCGGACACGCCGCGCTTCGTGGTTGATCCGGGCTGGCCCAGGATTCCCAACAACTGGCAGTTCGGGCAGGTGGCCAGCGTGTCGGTGGACAACCAGGATCACGTCTGGGCGTTGCAGCGTCCTGGGACGTTGAGCGCCGAGGAGAAAGGCCGCGCCGCACCTCCGCTTCTCGAGTTCGATGCCGCGGGCACATTCGTTCAGGCATGGGGCGGGCCGGGTGAGGGCTATCAGTGGCCAAACTCCGAGCATGGCGTCTACGTGGACCCGAAGGGGTTTGTGTGGATCGGCGGGAACGGCGAAAACGACCACCAGATCCTCAAGTTCACGAAGGCCGGCAAGTTCGTGATGCAGATCGGCCGGGCCGGACAGAGCAAGGGCAACGCGGACACGCAGAACCTCAATCAGCCGGCCGACACGTTCGTGCACGCACCGACCAACGAGCTTTTTGTCGCGGACGGTTACGGCAATCGGCGCGTGATTGTGTTCGACGCGGACACGGGTCGTTTCAAACGGATGTGGGGCGCGTTTGGAAACGTGCCGTCGGATGCCGCGCCGAACCCGGCGTTGCCCGACGCAGAGGAGCGGGGCGCACCGCAGTTCGTCCAGCCGGTCCACGCTGCACGTGTCTCGAAGGACGGGCTCGTGTATGTGTCGGACAGGGCCGGGAAGCGGGTGCAGGTGTTCACGCTCGAGGGCAAGTACGTGTCGCAGGTCTTCATCGGGCGCGAGTGCAAGGCGCCGGACTGTGGCAACGGATCGACGGCGGCGAGCACCGCGTTTTCAACCGATCCGCAGGAACGCTTCCTGTATGTGGGCAACCGAAGCCAGGCCAAGGTCATGATCTTCGAGCGGCGCACGCTGCAGTTGCTCGATTCATTCGGACAGTGGGGGTCCGCGCCGGGAGACTTCGGCACCCTGCACCACATGGGATCCGACTCGAAGGGCAACCTGTACGTGACGGAGGTCACGCCGCTCAAGCCCGAAAACAGACGGATTCAGAAGTTCCTGCTGCAGCCCCGCCGCTGAGCGGCAGCGTCTCGCCTCGGCGCTACCTGCCGCGCGGCTGCAGCTTGGGCGCGTCGCCGGTGCCCTTCGTCTGCGCGGTATTCATCACCATGCCGAGCATCGCGTAGTAGCCGCTCGTGGCCACGGCGTCGATGACGCCTTGTTCACCAAAACGCGCGAGTGTTCGTGCGTAGGTCGCATCGCTCACGCGATTCGTGCGATGCAGCTCATCCAGCATCGTCCACAGCATCCGCTGATCGTCCGTGAGCGCGGTCGGCGTCTTGCCGGCCGTGAGCTCGTCGAGGAGCGTCTGCGACATTCCCAGCGCCTGCGCCGGCTTGTAATGCGCATCCCATACGTATTGCTGGTCGAACTGACGGGCCGTAATCAACACGACGAACTCATAGAGCGGAGCAGGGAGAACACTGCGCCTGACGTACTCACCGATGGCGCTCGTCCGAATCATGAGCTCCGGACTGCGCAGCAACGTCGCAAACGATCCGTTGAGCGTCGTCGTGTTCCGCAGGCGCATGAAGTCCGTCACCGCCTGTTTCTGTTCCGCGGTCATCTGTTCTGCGGGAATGCGCGGCATGCGGTCCTGTTGCCCAAACACGCGCTGTTCGGTTGCTGCGGCGAAGGCGAGGGACAAGATGATCGTCAGGACTGCTCGTGTGCTCATGTCGGTGCCTCTCAGTGTTGCTCGCGTTGCGTTGTCAGTCGCGACCAGTGTTGACCCGCATCGGTGCCGCGTCAGCGTGGCGATCGAGGCGGGAAGGCCAGGATCTGCCGCTGGTAGACCTCAGAAACTTCTGAGAATGGCTTGCCATCCCTCGTGTAGAGCACGGCCTGATGCTCGAATACCGCAGCTGGAATCGTGAGTTTGCCATCTGTGCTGCTTGGTGGTGGCGCGCTGTCGCGCTCCCACCCTTCAGGCAATGGAGCCCACAGCAGCTTGACCGCGAACGTGCGCCGGTAGGGCTCGAGAGATTCGACCACCCGGCCGAACGGCGTATCCGTGGTCTCGAGGATGCGGTTCATCTGCGGCGTCAGCCGCTCCGGTACATACCAGTTGTCAGCTTCCGACAGCACTTGCGTGCCACATCTCAATTGCACGCGCCGGTACTTCACGGTATCGCCGTCCCCAATCTGGAGCCGTTGCCGTTGTTCGGGAGTGGGGGTCTTGTCCGTACCGATCATGCGCTCGGCGACGATTCGTGGCTCTGGCGCCAGGCGATGGTTGCGGCACCAGCCCTCGAGCGTGATCGTCGCGCTGCGGCTCCCGAGAAGCTCCGCGTTGAGTGTCTGGATGAGCGCGAGCGCTTCGAGACGGGCCACATATGAATCCGGCCACGCTGGAGTGGCCTGCGCTCGTAGAGGCGCCGACGCGAACGTCAGCGCGGACACGAGCACGGACGCCGTGGCAGCGATCCTGGCAAGCCGCAGAGAGGTCTTCGGTTGTTTCTTCAACTGCCGGCATCCTAGCTGGATTCTCCAACGCGTTCCAGTGCTGCTGCCCCCACACGGGCTGAGCCATCCGATATCATTTTCGCGATGGCTGGACTCGTTCCATCGACGGCATCGGATCACCGCGATCCCGAGGCGCTACACGTACGAGCGGCCGAGCTCCAGTCGATTCTGGAGACGAGGCTTGCCGACGTGGACCGCCTGGGATCCGAGCTCGCCATGTTCACGATGAGCTACCGCCAGCGGGTTGGCTTGCTGTACGAGCAGCTCGATGAGCTCGAGCGAGAGATCGCCGAGGCCGAACACGATGTGCGTGCGGCACGCGAGGGTGGCTCCGCGAGCGCCGATCGGCCGCCGCCCGCGCGGCCAGAACCATTGCCACGCTTTACAACCGACGCTGTCCGCAAACTGTTTCGTGACGTCGCGAAGGCGATTCATCCAGATCTGGCAGGCGATGAACTCGCCAGGCATCGTCGCCACATGCTCATGGTGGAGGCGAACCGGGCGTACGCAGTCGGGGATGAGGAGCGGTTGCGCGCGATTCTCGAAGCGTGGGGTCGGCGCCTTGAACCGGTGCAGGGCGAGGACTCAAATGCGACAGCCCGCATCGCTCGCCGGATCCAGCAGTTGGAAGAACAGATCACCGTCGCCGACTCCGAGCTGGCGGCGCTGCATGACTCACCGATGTGGAAACTGAAGGCGATGGTGGACGAGGCGTCTGGAAGGGGAAGAGATCTCGTTCGCGACATGGTCGGACGCCTGAAGCGCGACATCCTGGTCGCCCACAACCGTCTGGACGCGATTCGATCGATCCGCTGACGACCCTCTCTACTTATTGAACGGACTCAGGTGACCACCGGCTGACCCGTACTGATTGTTTTCCTGACAGAAGTTTTCCATCAGCTCGTCGCCGGGAGCAGCCTGGCGTGCCGTCCACGTCGTGACGAACGGACGAGAGAACGCGCCAGGGTCCTCGATCGTGACCTGGTTGCTCAGGGTCCCTTCGTTCACGCGGGTCCAGCGTTCGATCGTGTGCAGCTGCTCGGTGTGCGGCGTTCCCTGACGATCGAACCAGAACTTGTCGTTGAATCCCACGGTGTCGATGACGAGCGTGTCCTGCTCGAACCGGCCGATCGAATGTCCGAACCACGTCGGGTCCAGCTCAGAGGGATGCGCCCGGCCGTCCATGAAGATTTGCCGGTACGTGTGAATCGTCGCCTCGAACAGGATGAACAGGTGCGTGGGTGCCTTGTGGGTGTAGTTCTGCACAAAACGGAACGGGTAGGGCGTCGTCCGCGGAACTCCATGGGGCATGCACCACAGGTGCGGGTCGTCGGTTTCGCGCTTCGCCCGATCGGCCATCAGGGCCTGAGCTGATGGCAGCAAGGGAAGCGTTTCGCCCGCTTTCAGGCCCTGGGCGATCGAATTCACCGGCCCGCCGCCGAGCCAGAGCCCATTGAGATCGACCGTGCCATTCGGCAGCTGTGGCGCTGGCGCGGTGGACGCGGGCGGCCGTCGCACCGTCTGTCCAAGCGCGTCAATCGGTCCAAGTGTTCCGTTCTGGCCCGAACCACCTTGTGCCGCAAGGAGCGGCACCAGTGACGACAGCATTCCGGCGACAACGAGCAGTCTCAGTCTCTGCACAGGTCTTCTCCCCCTCACCTTGGGTGCCGAAGCGACACCACTGTAGCCGATCTGTGCGCCTGTTCCTGTGGTTCAATCAAGGGTCCCCAATGCGTCCCATCTCACGTCCATTCCTCAAGAGGAGAACTCTCGCGTGTCGCAGCTGTTCCGCTCCGTGTTCGTGTCCTTCGTCCTGTGTTTCGTGGCGCTGCCCGTTACCGCACAGGAGCCGCTGAAGCTCGAAGCCACCCGCATCCCCGACGACTCCCCCGGCCCTGTGCTCGACGGCCGCCTGACCGACGAAATCTGGCAGCGCGCAACCCCGTACGCTGGATTCAAGCAGCAGGATCCCATTGAAGGCGCGCCGGCGAGCGAGAACACCGAGGTGCGCATCCTGATCGGTCGCGGCAACCTGTACATCGGAATCATCGCGTTCGACAGCAACCCGTCGCGCATCATCGCGGCGCAGGCACGGCGCGACGCCGAACTGATGAATGTGGACTCCATCATCGTGGCGCTCGACACCTTCAACGATTCGCAGAACGCCTTCGTGTTCGGTACGAACGCGCTCGGCATCGAGTACGACGGACAGGTGGCGAGCGAAGGCCAGTCCGGGTCCACTCAGGCAGCGTCCGGCGCCGGCGGTTCGCAGCGCGGCTCGATCGGTGCGTTCAACGCCAACTGGGACGGCGACTGGACGGTGCGGGCACAGGTCACCGAACGTGGATGGGAGACCGAGATGGCCATCCCGCTCAAGACGTTGCGTTACCGCGAGGGAACGGATCGGACGTGGGGCTTCAACGTGATGCGCAACATCCGGCACAAGAACGAGCAGGTCTACCTTGCGCCGATTCCGCGCGGCTTCGACATCTATCGCGTCTCGATGGCCGCGAAACTGGAAGGCCTCGACCTTCCGCCGCGTCGCGACATCAAGCTCACGCCGTATGTGCTGGGCTCGGTCAACAAGGATTTCACGCGCACCACCGATTCGCTCGATCGCAATGGCGACATCGGAGGTGATCTGAAGTGGGGTATCCGGCCGAACCTGACGCTCGACGTCACGGTGAACACCGACTTCGCACAGGTGGAAGCGGACGAGGAGCAGGTGAACCTCACGCGCTTCGACCTCTTCTTTCCCGAGAAGCGCACGTTCTTCCTGGAGAATGCCTCGACGTTCCAGTTCGGGCAGCCGCAGGCGATCGACCTCTTCTTCTCGCGCCGCATCGGATTGAGCAGCGCCGGGCAGCCAATCGACATCCTCGGCGGTGCGCGGCTCAGCGGCAAGATCGGTCAATGGAACACCGGCCTGCTGAATATCCAGACGAATGACGCGGACGACCTGGCCGGACGCCCGATCGCGCCGGCCAACAACTTCAGCGTGTTGCGCGCGCAGCGCGAGATCGGACGCTCGAACGTCGGCGCGATCTTTGTCAACCGGCAGGCCACCGGAAGCCGCGCCGGCTCAGATAACTGGAACCGGACGTTCGGACTCGACGGCAACTGGCAGGCGTCAACGAACCAGCGTTTCTCGGCGTTCGTCGCGGGTACTGACACGCCGGGCGTCACCGGCACCGACTACGCGTCGCGCGCTGCCTACAACTTCACCAACAACCTCTGGCTGGTCAATGGTGGCTTCTCGCAGGTGGGCGACCGTTTCAATCCGGAAGTCGGCTTCCTTCCGCGCCGCGGCTACCGTCGGCCGGAATGGCGCATCTTCTTCCAGCCTCAGCCCAAGAGCATCCCGTGGATCCGGCGTATTGCGCCGCACACCAACGGCAACGTGTACTACGGCCTCGATGGCACCATGCAGTCGGCGAACATGCACCTGCATCCGCTGGAGATTCAGCCGGCGCAGGGCGGCCGCTTCGGTTGGTACATGGACTACGCGGCGGACAATCCCACACGTCCCTTCACCGTCTACAACCGTGACGGTCGAACGGTGTCGATCGTTCCGGGCGAGTACGACTGGTGGCAACAGGTGTACGAGTACCTGCACAACCCAAGTGCGGTCGTCACCGGCACGCTCCGCTTCCGCAAAGGAAACTACTACGACGGCGATTTCACCGGGTTCGAGATGCTGGGCGAAACCCGCATCGGTTCTCGCTTGACGGCTGAAGGCGGCTGGACTCGCCAGGACATCGACCTCCCGGGCGGCTCGTTCGTCACAAACTTGATACCGATCAAGGCCACCTGGTCGTTCACCACGCTGGCCAACCTGCAGGCCTTCATCCAGTACAACGGTCAGACCGCCCAGGTTTCGTCCAACATCCGTCTTGCTTTGCTCGACCGCAGCAGCACCGGCTTCTTCATCGTCTACAACGACCGCCGGGACACGACGAGCGTCACGCCGTACGACACACTCGGCCGCTCGTTCGTCATCAAATACACGCGCCTGATCGACTTCTAGTCTGCGGCGGCAAGGGTTGATGGCCGGCGGTGCGTGTAGTAGTCTCCGACCGATCCATCGACGGATTCTTCGAGCGAGGGACACATCATGCGCTTTGTAAGACCTCTGTTCGTCCTGGCAGCACTCACCCTGACCGCAACCCTTGCGGCGCAGGAATCGGCCCCACAACAGTCGGCGGCCGACTGGCAGAAGCATTACCAGATGGGCCTCGCACACAAGTCAGCCGGAGATCTCTACGCCGCGTTGAAGAAGGCCGCCGGTGGCGGCCGCGTCTCACCGCCTTACGCGCAGTTGCCCGACTGGTCTGGTTTGTGGACGAGCGGTGGCGGTGGCTCACTCTTCGGTCGCGCCCCTGGTGGCGCCACGCCGAAGGTGACGCCGAAAACCGCAGCGCTATTGAAGCTGGGTGCCGATCTCGCCTCCAAGGGAATCGAATACGACGAGAACCTCAGCGAGTGCGGCCCGCCCGGATATCCGCGGTGGCTCGCCATCCCATTCCTCCGCGAGTTCATTGTTCGCCCCGAGCAGACGTGGTTGTCGTCAGAGACGGTGAACAACGTCCGCCGCATTTATACAGACGGACGTAACCATCCCCCGGCGGCCGATGCGTTCCCACTCTATTACGGCGATTCGATCGGCTTCTGGGACAAGCAACGGCTTGTCATCCACACCACGCAGCTCATGACGCGCTCGATGGGACGCAACCAGCCTGAACAGAGTGAGCAGATGGAGACCGTGGAGATCTGGGAGAAGACCGGTCCAAACCTCATCACCGCCGATGTGTGGCTGTGGGATCCGGCGCTCTACACGGAACCGTGGTACATGCAGCGGCGCTACACGCAGGTGGCCAATCCCGACCAGGCGCTGCGGATGAACTACTGGCATTGCGGCGAGAACCCGAACAACGACGTCCACAAGACGAACGACGGCGGCACGCAGTACACCGACTTCACGTTTACCGCCGGTGACGACACGGCCAAGGAGCAGAGCAAATGATCAGACGAGCTTCAATCGCGATCCTTGGCGCCCTGTTGTTGAGCGGGGTCGCCCTCTCTGCGCATCACTCCGGCACGATGTTCGACGAGACCAAAGACGTCACCGTGCAGGGCGTGGTGAAAGAGTTCCAGTACACGAACCCGCACTCGTGGCTGCTGGTCGAGGTCACCGGCGCCGACGGCAAGGTGACGACGTGGGGGTTTGAGGCTGAGGGGCCAACGACGCTGATGCAGATGAAGGTGCGTCGCAGCGACTTCACGCCTGGCACAAAGGTGACGATGACCGGGCATCCGATGAAGGATGGGCGTCCGGCGGCGTCGTGGACCAAGGCCGTGCGCGCTGACGGCGTGGAGTTCTATCCGCGGGGGCGCAACGCCGGGTCGAACTAGGTTCGCCACCGTCGAGCGATCAGCGCCATGCGGGATCGGGTGTCGCTCCGCGAAACCGACTCGATCCGCGCAGCCTCAGCCTTCGCCGGCGATCAACGAGGTGTGCCAATACACCTCCTACGGTTTCGCTCCGGACACCCGATCCCGCCCGGCGCGTGTCTGGCTCGGGTATCACGCGGATCTGCGTCGCACCGCAGTACTCATCAGAGTCCAGGGTAAGTGACGGCAATCCCTCGTGTGCGCAGCCTCATGGCAATGTCACGGCCGTTCGTTTCCCAGAGGTCGCTCGGGTCGAACTCCTGTGTGCTGCCATCCTTGAACTGAACGACCCACACTTCGTCGTCGTCGCGATTCGTAAGGTAGACAGAGGAAACAGCGTCGAGCTCGAAGGCAGTGATATTTGGAAGGAACCAGAATCCAGTGGTTTGTTCCAGGTGGGTATCATCAAGAACGACGCGATCGCGTGCCATCGAGGGCGCGAAGATTCCCCCTGCGAAGGCTGCAACTAGCAGGAGCACCCGCGGGATACGCCAGTCCTTGATACGAAGGAACAAGACTATTCCGGCTAGTGCCACGACGGCGGCTCCGCAGGCGATGAGGATTGGAACGTACGCCGGGAAGGAGTAGGTCATACGTCAACGTTTCGACTACGCCCGACGAAGATTCGCATCGGGAATGCGCCGCGACAGCCACAGAAGATACACGCCGATAACGGCATCAACCACAAAACAGAAGATGGGATACCAGGCGGGAACGCCAGGGTTTGTGAAGAGCTGACTATGCGCCAGGTCGTACAGCCCGTGCAGCAGCCAAAATACACCGACCACTACTGCTGAATGACGGACGCTGACAAGCGTGAAGACAAGGCCGGCGACAATGAACGGAACACCGTAGATCATTTCCCTGACGCCCACAGCTTGCTCGCCTGCTTGTAGAGCGAAGGACGCGTAGAGGCTGGGCAGAGTGAGCAGCCCGAGCGAATACAACCAGCGTTCCCCGCGAATGAATCGCGCAGACGCAATGGTAAGAACACCAACCGCGGCACCGATGAGGGCCTCAATCACGGTTCTCTTATCTCTTAAGACGCATAACGTCTGCGGCTCACTTGCGGCGGCCGGACGCCAAGTGTTCGAACGGCCAGGATGTCATCGCAGCCGCCGTCAAGTGCAACCGCTTGTTAGCCACCATGTTTCGCCAGCATTGCCCCGATGAACTGAGCCCAGGCCGCATCCGGCTTCCAGATCGTATCCATCAACTGAAATGCCTGGTCGGCCGCCCAGCCCTGCCGGAGACGGCGGTACAACCCTAGAAAAGCGGTCACCCGATAGTTCGCCGCACAGTGGATCAAGACGTGCCGTTCGCCATTCGAATCCATCGCCTCAAAGAACGCCAGCAGGTCGGACTCAGTGGGCGCCCCGAACTGTACCGGGATATGCACGTAGGTCATCCCCAACGCTTCGACCGTGCCTCGTTCGTTCGCGAGCGAGTAGCGCGGATCGTCGTGGAGCGCCAAGTTGATCACGACTTCGACGCCAGTCGATCGGGCCGACGCAAGTTGCTCCTCCGTAGGCTGGCCACAGGTGGCCAACTTGCTGTCGACTCGTCGAAAGTTCCGAACGTCGTGCAATTGGGTTAGTGCCATGGTGGCAAACTACTTCTTAAGTAGACCGCGCGAGGTCCGTCCTCGCGATGTTTGTTGAGACCTCGGATGAGGACCGCACCACTTGTAAAATTCGGCCCGCGGATGCTAGCACGTTGCGCCGGTGCCAAACACCGCGAGGGATATCAGCACGGCGACCTGATTGATGTGCCTCGCCGCCGTCCGGGATCGGACGTCCGGAGCGAAACCGTGGGAGGTGCTTTGGCTCAGCGTGTTGATCGCCGGCGAATGCTGAGGATGGCGGATCAGGTCGGTTTCGCGGAGCGACATCTGGTCCCGCACGGCGTCTGTCGTTCTAGCCGAGCACGTGCTTGGCGATGGTCTGGAGCTGCAGGTTGGACGTGCCCTCGTAGATCTGACCAATCTTCGCGTCGCGGTAGAGCTTCTCGACGGGGTAGTCCTTCACGAAGCCGTAGCCGCCGTACAGATTCACGGCGAGTGACGTCACGCGTTCGGCGATTTCGGAGGAGAACAGCTTGCACATCGCCGCTTCCTTGAGGAAAGTCGCGCCGCTATCCCGTAAGCGCGCGGCGTTGTAGACCATCAGCCGGGCCGACTCGATCTCGGTGGCCGCGCGCGCGATCTGAAACTGCACGGCTTGAAAGTCGGCGATCGCTTTGCCGAATTGCTTGCGCTCCTTGACGTAGTGAATGGCGTGGTCAAGCGCGCCTTGCGCGAGTCCCACCATCTGCGCGCCGATGCCGATTCGCCCCTCATTGAGGGTCTCGATCGCGACCTTATAGCCTTTGCCGACTTCACCGAGGACCTGGGCCTTCGAGACAAGGCAGTTGTCGAAGAGGAGCTCGCACGTGCTGCTCGCGCGAATGCCCAGCTTGTCCTCCTTCTTGCCGACGGTGAATCCCGGCATGCCCCGATCGACGAGAAACGCCGTGATGCCGCGGTATCCGGCGTCGGGGTTCACGGTCGCAAACACGATGAAGACGTCCGCCTCGTTACCGTTGGTGATCCACAGCTTGCGTCCCTCGATGCGGTAACCGTCTGACGTCTCCGTCGCTCGAGTGGCGAGCGCAAACGCGTCGCTGCCTGAGCCGGCCTCGGAAAGAGCGTACGCGCCAACCGTGCTTGTCGCGAGGCGCGGCAGATACCGGGACTGCATGTCGTCGCTGCCCCATCGCGCAAGGGCGTTGGCGACCAGCGTGTTCTGCACGTCCACGAGCACGGCAATCGAAGGGTCCACTCTCGACAGCGCTTCGATCGCGACCGTCGCGTGAAAGAAGCTCGCACCCGCGCCACCATGCGCTTCGGGCACCGTGATGCTCATCACGCCCAGATCGAAGAGCTCCTTGATGAGCGAGGCGGGGATGTGCGCCTGCTCGTCCATCTCGCGAACCAGCGGTCGTATGGTGCGGTCGGCAAACTCGTACACGCTGTCGCGAAACAGCCGTTCATCCTCGGCGAGGACCGTCAGAGCGCCAACGGCATCACGTTGCTGCACGATTCACCTCTGGAAAGCCGCAAAAACGCAGGACCATGCGCCCGTTCGGAGCCAGGCGCCAGGTGGTATTATCGCGGAAAGGCGGGGTTCGAATGCTGATGACTCGCGCGACGATCGCTCTGTCTCTCGCTGTTGCGATTGCGGTGGTGGAGGGAGGCGCAGGCCGCTCGGTAGCCGCACAGCAGCAACCTGCATCCCAGGGCGGTGCGACGACGCCCTCCTCGACGCCCGCTGCGCCTCAGGGCAGCGGCGACGCCCCGCAGCAGCCGACGTTCCGATCAGACATCAACTACGTTCGCGTGGACGTCATCGTCAACGACGACAAGGGCACTCCGGTCACGGACCTCAAGGTCACGGACTTCGAGGTGCTCGAGGACGGCAAACCGCAATCCATCGACAACTTCCGGCTCGTACGCGTCGATGGCAATCCGGCGCCAGGAGCACCGCCGCCGCGGGAGCTTCGCAATCGCATCGACGAAGAGATCGAGATCGCCAAAGACGACGTGCGCCTGTTCGTGCTGTTTTTCGACGACTACCACGTGCGTTTGGGGAACTCGCTGTCGGTGAAGGAAGACTTGATTCGCTTCGTGCAAACCCAGCTGCGCCCCAACGACATCGTCGGCATGATGTACCCGCTGACCCCGGTGGACGGCATTTCGTTTACGCGCAATCCCAACACGATCATCAGCGCGATCCAGAACTTCGAGGGACGCAAGTTCGACTACCGGCCGCGCAACGCGTTCGAGGAGCAGTACGCGCGCGCGCCGTCCGAGATCGTCGAGCAGCTGCGCAACGAAGTGGTGATGACCGCGCTTCGGGGACTCTCGACGAAGCTCGGCGGGCTTCGTGAGGGCCGCAAGGCGGTGATCTTCATCAGTGAAGGGTTTACCGCGATGTTGCCGCCGCAGTTGCGGGTCGCCGACGCTTCGCAGGGACGTCTCGGCCAGTTTCCTGGCTCGACGAGTCCCATGACGGGCGAGAACAGCCAGCGGGAGGAGACGGCGGCCTTCTTTGCTGAATCCGACCTGTACACGAATCTTCGTGAAGTCTTCACCGCCGCGAACCGCAACAACACGGCGATCTACTCTGTGGATCCGCGAGGCCTCACGCCCTTCGAGTTCGGCATCGACGAAGCCGTGGGACCGAATCAGGATGCGCGAACGCTGCGCATGACGCAGGACAGCCTGCGGTCGCTGTCGGAAGAAACGGACGGACGGGCGATCGTGAACCGCAACGATCTGCTCCCGGGCCTCACGCAGATCGTGCGTGACTCCAGCTACTACTACCTCCTTGGCTACAACTCCACGCAGGCGCCCTCGGATGGGAAGTTCCATCAAATCAGCGTTCGGCTGAAGCGTCGGAATGTCGATGTGCGCGCGCGGAAGGGGTACTGGGCGCTCACTGCCGAAGAGATTACGCGAGCCACGAGGCCGGCGACTCCGGAAGTCGTGAAGCCTGTTCAGCAGGCGCTGGCGTCGATTGCGCCATCAGTCCAGGCAGGGAAGTACGTGCGCACGTGGCTTGGCACCTCGCGCGGTGAGCAGGGGAAGACCCGCGTGACGCTGATCTGGGAGTCGCTGCCGCAGGCGCCGGGTGCGTCAAACGTCAGGCGCGATCAGCCACAGCCCGGGCGGATGTCGGTGCTCGCGGCAGACGCGAAAGGCGATCTGGTGTATCGCGGCCGGACGGCCGATGCCGGGGCGAGCTCCGCGCCTTCTTCGGGGGCTGTGTCAGCCGCGGCCCCACCGGGAGCGTCGGCGCAGCGCATCGTGTTCGACGCGCCGCCAGGTGAGCTGGAGTTGCGCCTGTCGGTTGAAGAGGCCACGGGCGGCGTGCTCGACAGTGAGATTCGCCGGGTACAAATTCCGGATCTGACCTCACCTGATGCCGGCGTCAGTACTCCTCGTGTCTATCGCACGCGGACCGCGCGTGAATTTCAGGCGTTTGCTGCTGACGCTGCGGCTGTCCCGACCGTCGGGCGGGAGTTTTCGCGGACCGAACGCCTGCTGATCCGGTTCGACGTGTATGGCAGCGCGACACCGACTGCCGTACTTCTCAATCGCGGCGGCCAGAAGATGGCCGACCTGCCCGTCGCCCCGGCGACGGTAGGCGGAACGCATCAGATGGATGTTGGTCTGTCGTCGATTGCGGCAGGGGAGTATCTCGTCGAGATCACGCTCAAGGGAGCGACCGGCGAGACGAAGGAGCTGATTCCCTTCCGCGTCGGCGCGTAGTTACGCGTACATCCCGCGCATCTTGGTCACGGTTCCCACGCGTGAGATCGCCACGATGTAGGCGGCCGTGCGCAGGTCCACCTTGTATTTCATCGACGTCTGCACCACGTCGTCGAACGCTTCGCACATCTTCCGCTCGAGCCGTTCGTTGACCTCGCGCTCCTCCCAGAAGTAGCCGTAGCGATCCTGTACCCACTCGAAGTACGACACCGTCACGCCACCAGAGTTCGCAAGAATGTCCGGGACAACCAGCACGCCGCGCTCGTGGAGTATCTTGTGCGCGTCGGGCGTCGTGGGGCCGTTGGCTGCTTCGATGAGAATCTTTGCGCGGATGGATCCCGCGTTGTCTGCTGTGACCTGATTCTCGAGCGCTGCTGGAATCAACACGTCCACATCCATCGCAAACAGGTCTTCGTTGGAGATGGAGTCGCCACCCGGGAATCCATCGATCGTCTTGTGCTGGCGCGCGTAGTCGAGCATCGCGGTGATGTCGAGCCCCTTGGCGTTGTAGACGCCGCCTTTCCAGTCTGTGATGGCGACGACGCGCGTGCCGGCACGGGCCAGGAGGTCAGCCGACACCGACCCGACGTTGCCGAAGCCTTGAATGGCGACCGTCGCGCCTTCGAAAGCGAGTCCAAGGTGCCTCGCTGCTTCGCGCGTCACGATCATCACGCCGCGGCCAGTGGCTTCGCGTCGCCCGAGCGATCCGCCCATTTCGACCGGCTTGCCTGTGACGACCGCCGTGGAGGTGTGGCCGACGTGCATGCTGTACGTGTCCATCACCCACGCCATCACCTGGGCGTCGGTGTTGACGTCCGGAGCCGGGACGTCTTTCTCGGGACCGATGGCGTCGATGATCTCGGCGACGTACCGTCGTGTCAGCGCTTCGAGCTCCCTGCGTGACATCCGGGTGGGATCGCAGACCACGCCGCCTTTGCCGCCGCCGAACGGAATGTGCGCGATGGCGCACTTCCACGTCATCCACGCCGCGAGGGCGGTGACTTCGTCGAGCGACACGTCAGGGTGGTAGCGGATGCCACCCTTGGCCGGCCCAAGGGTGACGTTGTATTGCACGCGATACCCGGTGAAGACCTCGATCTCGCCGTTGTCCATCTGCACCGGACACGACACGACAATCTGTCGCTTAGGGTGCGTCAGGATTCTCCAGATGCCGGGATCGAGGTTGAGGATGCGGGCGGCGACGTCGAATTCCTGGAGCATCGCGCCGAAGATGCTGCCGTGCTCGGCCATATGGCGTCTATTGTAGGCCCGCCGCAACGCGTCGCCTTCGGCCCAGCTAGAATTGACAAGATGGAGCGCGTGGCCACGACCGTCCCAACTGATCAACGTGCCGATCGACGCGCGAAGACGACGATTTCAGGACGTCCGATTGCTGCGCTCTACACGCCCGCCGACGTCACGGCAATCGACTATCAGCGCGATCTGGCGGATCCCGGTACGTTTCCTTACACGCGCGGCCTTCATCCGACTGGCTACGCGGGCAAGCTCTGGACGATGAGGCAGTTCGCCGGGTTTGGGACACCGGCCGAAACCAACGCGCGATACAAGCAGCTGCTGTCGGCGGGAGGTACGGGTCTGAGCGTGGCCTTCGACCTTCCGACGCTGATGGGTCGCGACCCCGACCACGAGCTGTCGCTCGGCGAAGTGGGGAAGTGCGGCGTCAACGTGGCGTCGCTGGCAGACATGGAAGCGCTGTTCGAGGGCATCGATCTCGGCGCCGTCAGTTCGTCGATGACGATCAACTCACCGGCGCCGATGATCTTCGCGATGTACCTCGTCGTAGCCGAGAAGCACGGCGCCGACTGGCGCACGCTGGCCGGGACGATTCAGAACGACATCCTCAAGGAGTTCATCGCACAGAAGGAATACATCTATCCTCCGCGACCGTCGATGCGGCTCATCACCGACATCTTTTCCTTCTGTGCGGAGAGCGTGCCCAAGTGGAACACGATCTCGGTGAGCGGATATCACATCCGCGAAGCGGGAGCGACGGCGGCGCAGGAGCTGGCGTTCACGCTGCGCGATGGCATCGAGTATGTGCAGTACGGGATCGATGCCGGTCTCGATGTCGATACCTTTGTGCCCCGGATCTCATTCTTCTTCAATGCACACAGCGACTTCTTTGAAGAGATCGCCAAGTACCGGGCGGCGAGACGAATCTGGGCACGCGTGATGCGCGACAGGTTCAAGGCGCGCAATCCTCGTTCCTGGCAGCTGCGGTTTCACGCGCAGACGGCTGGTGTGTCGCTCACAGCCCAGCAGCCATACAACAACGTCGTGCGGACGGCGTTGCAGGCGCTCGCGCCCGTCCTGGCCGGTGCTCAGTCGCTGCATACGAACTCGCTCGACGAAGCGCTCGCGCTGCCGACGGCCGAGGCAGCCACTCTGGCGCTCCGCACACAGCAGATCATTGCGTTTGAAACAGGCGTGACGGAGTCGGTTGACCCACTTGCCGGGTCGTACTTCGTGGAGCGCCTCACCAAGGACCTCGAAGACGAAGCGCTGGCGTACTTCGACACCATCGATCGGATGGGTGGCATGGTGGAGGCGATCGAACGGGGGTACCCGCAGAAGGAAATCGCCGAGAGCGCGTATCGATTTCAGCAGTCGGTGGAACGGAAAGAGAAGGTCATCGTGGGCGTCAACGAGTACGCAGGAAACCACGACACGCCGATCGGCACGCTGTACATCGATGAGACGGCCGGAGACGTCCAGCTCGAAGCCCTCGCCCGGATCAAGGCGAGCCGGGACGAGGCGCGGGTCCGCAGCTCACTCGACCAGCTCAAGGCCGGGGCCGCGGGTCGCGCCAACACCATGCCTCTCTTGCTCGATGCGGTGCGCGCCTACGCGACGGTGGGCGAAATGTGCGACGCGCTTCGCGACGTCTGGGGCGAATACCAGGAGATTCCGGTAATCTAAACGGATCAGATGATGAGTCCCAGGATTCGCGTCGTTATCGCCAAGCCCGGCCTCGATGGCCACGACCGCGGCGCGCGTGTGATTGCACGGGCGCTCCGCGATGCCGGGATGGAGGTCATCTACACGGGCCTTCGGCAGACACCGGAACAGATTGTGTCGGCGGCCCTTCAGGAAGATGCGGACGTCATCGGCCTCTCGATTCTGTCTGGCGCCCACATGCACATCTGCCCGCGTGTCATGGCGCTGCTGGCCGAACAGGGCCTTCACGACGTCCTCGTCGTCGTCGGCGGGATCATCCCCGACGTGGATATCCCCAAGCTGCGGGAGATTGGCGTGCGCGGTATCTTTTTGCCCGGAACCCCGATGCAGGAAATCGTGGACTTCATCAGAGAGCATGCGCGCACACGCGTGGGAGCCGCGTGAGTATGGCCAATACACCGGATTCGAAACACGAGCCCTCGTCCAACTACCTCGATCGCTTCGACGCCGCATTTTCGGCGCTCGGCGCCTCGCCGCATCCGGTACGCGCCGAGGCTCCTGTAGATGTCGAGCACGGATCGACGGTGATCGCCGACACCTTTGCGGCGCTGCTGGCAATTGAGGAAGGGACGCCCGGTGCGAAGCCGGCGCGGCTGGTTCCCGCAGAGATCGAGCCACGGGTGACCGATGCGCTCGTCGAGGCGGTCACGAACCGCGTGGTCCAGCGCTTAGCGCCAGAAGTCGCCCGTGCCATGGTTGCGGATGTCGTCTCCGAGATCGCTGAGCGGCTCGTCAAAGAAGAAATCGCGCGGATTCGCAAGGGGCCGAATGCCTGAAGTGATCGACTATACCCATCCCATTACTCTGCCGGAGAAGCCGGCGCTCGAAGGGCTCGAAGCGAAATGGAACGCACGGTGGGAGGCTGAAGGCACCTACCGCTTCGATCGCACACGCGATCGCGGTGCCGTGTATTCGATCGACACTCCGCCGCCCACGGTGAGCGGCTCGCTGCACGTCGGCCACACGTTTTCGTACACGCACACCGACGTCATCGCGCGGTTTCAGCGCATGCGTGGCAAGGCCGTGTTCTACCCGATGGGGTGGGACGACAACGGTCTCCCCACCGAGAGGCGCGTCCAGAACTACTACGGCGTGCGGTGTGACCCCTCGCTGCCGTACGACCCGACCTTTCAGCCGCCTGAGACTCCAGGCAAACAAGCGATTTCTATTTCGCGTCCCAACTTCATCGAGCTCTGCAACCGACTGACCGCCGAAGACGAGAAGACGTTCGAGCGACTGTGGCGATACCTGGGTCTGTCAGTGGACTGGTCGATGACGTACGCGACGATCGACCGTCGCGCTCAGCGAGTGTCGCAGGCGTCGTTCCTCAAGCTGTTGCAGTGCGATGCCGCCTACCAGCTCGAGGCGCCAACACTCTGGGATGTGGATTTCCGCACGGCAGTCGCCCAGGCCGAGCTCGAGGATCGCGAACAGCCCGGCGCATACCACCGGATTCGCTTTGGGCGAGCGGATTCCTCCGGGACGTTTGTCGAGATCGAAACCACACGCCCTGAGCTGATTCCAGCCTGCGTGGCTCTCGTGGCGCATCCGGACGACGAGCGATACAAGCCGTTGTTCGGCACTCACGTCACGACGCCCCTCTTTGGCGTGTCGGTACCAGTTCGCGCACACACACTCGCCGACCCTGCCAAGGGCAGTGGGATCGCCATGATTTGCACCTTTGGCGACATCACCGACGTGACCTGGTGGCGGGAGTTGACGCTGCCGGTCCGCGCTGTGATCACGGCCAATGGCACCCTTGGTCCTGTCACGTGGGGCGCCCAGGGATGGGAATCGCGCGATGTCGCGGGCGCCCAACAGACCTACGACCAGCTGGCCGGACTCTCAGCCGCGAAGGCTCGAGCCCGTATCGTCGAGCTGTTGCGTGAATCGGCCGACTTGATTGGCGAACCACGACCCATCACCCATCAGGTCAAGTTCTTCGAAAAGGGTGACCGGCCACTCGAAATCATCACGAGTCGCCAGTGGTTCATCAGGACGATGCCGCACCGCGAAGAGCTGATCGCACGTGGCCGGGAGCTCAAGTGGCACCCGGAGTACATGCGTCATCGGTACGAGAACTGGGTGAACGGCCTTGTGGGCGACTGGTGCATCAGCCGTCAGCGTTTTTTTGGCGTGCCCTTTCCAGTGTGGTACCCGCTTCGTGCCGATGGCGCAGTGGATTACGGCCATCCGTTGGTGCCGGACGAGTCGCGATTGCCGGTGGACCCATCCACGGACGTCCCGTCTGGGTTCGACGAGTCTCAGCGGGGAAAGCCCGGAGGCTTCGTCGCCGATCCAGACGTGATGGACACGTGGGCCACCTCGTCGGTGACTCCGCAGATCGCGGGCGGTTGGGCTGACGACGCCGATCTCTTTGCGCGTGTGTTCCCGATGGATCTCCGTCCGCAGGGACACGACATCATCCGCACATGGCTGTTCACGACCGTCCTCCGTTCGCAGCTCGAGCACGGCACGCTGCCGTGGGCGAACGCGTCGATCTCCGGGTTCGTGCTCGACCCGGACCGCAAGAAGATGTCGAAGTCCAAGGGGAACGCGGTCACGCCCATGGCCATGCTCGAGCAATGCGGGTCCGACGGCGTGCGGTACTGGGCGGCCAGCGTGCGGCCTGGTGGCGATCCGGCGTTCGACCCCAAGGATCCCGGGCAGATGAAGGTCGGCCGCCGCCTCGCGATGAAGATTCTGAATGCCGCGAGGTTTGCGTTGCTGCAGTCGGATCCACGTGGGCCGATCACCGAGCCTCTCGATCGAGGCATGCTCACCAGTTTGTCGGTGCTCGTCGCGGAGTCCACGGAGCAGCTTGAAGCGTACGACTACGCACGCGTGCTCGAACGGTGCGAGCGATTCTTCTGGTCGTTCTGCGACGACTACCTCGAGCTGGTGAAGGCTCGGCGGTATGGTGACTTCACGCCCGAGGGGGCGGCGTCGGCGAACAGCGCCATGCTGGTGGCGCTTTCGACCATGCTGCGGTTGTTCGCGCCCTATCTGCCATTCGTCACCGAAGAGGTCTGGTCCTGGTGGCGCCCTGGCTCGGTGCATCGCTCGTCCTGGCCAACCCGTGAGGAAGTCGTGGCGTCAATAGGTGGCCCGGATGCGGCTGCGGTCAACGTGTCAGTCCAGTGCGAGCTCGCGTTGGCTGAGGTAAGGCGTGTGAAGGCGCTGCACAAGAAGCCGTCGAAGGCGCTCATCGAGCGCGCGGTGTTGCCTGCGGCGCTCGAGCCGCTCGGGCCTGCAGCGCAAGACTTCAAGGCCGCGATGCACATCTCGTCGCTCAGCTTTTCTGACGTGACAGAAGCCAGCCTCACCTTCGCGGAGGTGACCCCGGAGTGAAGGCTGTTCCATTCGAGCCGCTTTCCCCGGACGTCTACCGGGAACTCGTCCGTCTGGCGCTGGCCGAGGACATCGGATACGGCGATGTGACGACGGATGCGGTCATCAACCAGTCGCAGCGGGCGCGTGGTGTGCTGCTGGCCAAGTCGCCGTGCGTCATTGCCGGTCTCGACATTGCGTCAGAGGTCTTTCGACAACTCGATCCTGCCGTTACGGTCGCCGTTCGGCATCCCGATGGATCACGATGTGAGCCTGGCACCGTCGTCGCCGAATACCAGGGCTCGGCCGCGGCGCTGCTCACAGCCGAACGCACTGCGCTGAACTTTCTGCAGCGACTGTCCGGCACCGCCACCTTGACACGTCAGTTCGTTGAGGCGGCGGGTGAGCAGATCACTGTTCTCGATACGCGCAAAACGACGCCGTTGTTGCGGACCCTCGAAAAATACGCCGTCCGCGCCGGCGGTGGCGTGAACCATCGGAGGGGACTCGACACCGCAGTTCTGATCAAAGACAACCATGTGCGGTTGGGTGGTGGCGTGCAGCAAGTTGTCGAGCGCATGCGCCGCGCGAGGCCAGACATGCCGATTGAGGTCGAGGCGCAGAGCCTGACCGAGGTGGATGAAGCGCTGCGCATCGGTGCGGACATTGTGTTGCTGGACAACCTGTCAGCGCCGGACATCGTTGAGGCCGTGACGCGTTGTCGAGGCCGGGCGAAGACCGAGATCTCCGGAGGTGTGACGCTGTCGCGCCTGCCCGAACTGGCGGCAACCGGTGCCAACTACGTGTCGGTCGGGGCCTTGACGCACTCGGCTGCGGCCGTAGATTTGAGTCTGGAAATAGAACCGCTGTAATGCGGGAGCCCCTCCCGCGTGAGTTCGTGGAGGCACTGGCCGCGGCGTCCGGGCGGCTTGGGATCTTCACTCGCGAGATCCTCTGGTATCCCGTCGTCTCTTCGACGAACGACGTCGCAGGCATGCTTGCGGATCGCGAAGCGCCGGAAGGAACGGTTGTTGTCGCGAATGCGCAATCAGCGGGACGCGGACGGCATGGCCGCGTCTGGGCCTCTCCGCCGGGTGCGGGACTGTATGTCTCGGCGATCTTCCGTCCGAAGAGGGACGTTCCCCTGCTAACGATCGCCGCGGGCGTCGCCATAGCGGAAGGCATCCAATCGGCGACCGGCCTGGCTGTGGATCTGAAGTGGCCCAATGATGCGTTCGTGCACGGACGCAAGGTGGCAGGCATTCTGGCCGAAGCCAACAGTTCCGCGACTGGTCCGTATGTGATCCTGGGATGCGGTATCAACATCATGCCGGCGGCGTATCCGCCGGAAGTTGCCGTGCGGGCGACGAGCCTCGAAGGCGAGTTGAGCCGGGCGGTCGATCGGGGTCTGCTGTTCGTGGAATGTCTCGCGAGTGTGTCGAAGTGGTACGAAGATCTGCAGCGCGGCCGGCTGGCGCAAGTCGTCGAAGCGTGGCGGCTTCGAGCCACGGCGACGATCGGGCGGCGAGTGCGCGGTGACGTCGGCGGGACTACCGTGGACGGCGTGGTGGAGACTCTGGACGACACTGGTGCGCTTGTGGTGCGCACGAGGACTGGATTGGCGCGCGTGACGGCTGGCGAACTGACGTGGGTATGACTGATTCTGCCGAACGAGTGAGCGTTGACCCGGCATTGTATTGCCGTGAGGTCGAGGCGTATCTCTGTCGCAAGAACGATGGGCATCTCGTCCGGATCGTCGGGCCTGCCTTCGACCAGGTGAGTGGATGGGCGGTACGCGGAGTGCCGATCCGGGTCGTGTGTCGCGGCATTGACCGGTATTTCGAGCGCTACTATGCGAAAGGGCCGCGGCGCAGGCCTGCGCGGATCGAGTTCTGTGAAGCGGATGTCCTCGATCTCTTCGACGAGTGGAAACGCGCGGTGGGTGTCGGCAGAGCCGTGAGTTCGTCCGAGGATCCGTCCCAGGGCGATGACACCGAAGTCTCGAGGAAGCGCGGAACGCTCGCAGCACATCTGGAGCGCGTAGTGGCCAGGCTCACGACGCTTCGAGCAGGAGAGACCCGCGCGATGGACGCCGTCCTGGATCGTCTGGTTCGCGAACTGGACGCGGCACGCTCGGGCGCGAAAGGCCTTCGAGGAGAGGCTCGAGAGCAATTGCTTGCCCGTTTGCGTGCCCTCGAAACAGATCTGGTGCAGGCGGCGCGTGACAGTTGCGAAGGGACAATTCTGCAGAGCCTTGGTGCTGAGGCCGACCGGCAACTCGCGCCGTTTCGCAACCGGATGCCGGAGGCTGCCTACGAACAGGCCCGTCGGGCATGCGTCGATCGGCTGTTGAGAGATCAGTTGAAGTTGCCTGCTGTCGCGTTCGAGTGAGCAGGGCTCGGCAGCGCACGGAATCCACCCCATGTCAGTGCACGTTGGCTCAGAGATCACCCTCGACATAGAAAAGCCGGCCGCGGGTGGCCGCATGCTGGCCCGTTTCAACGGGCAGGTTGTCCTCGTGTGGGGCGCCATTCCTGGTGAACGCGTCCGTGCGCGCGTCGAGCGAGTGGGGAAAGGCGTGCTCTTCGCGGAGTCCATCGACATCGTCGTGCCTTCACCCGATCGTCGCGATGCCGAGAGCGATTGGCGGTGTGGGGGCAGTGTCTTCGGGCATGTGGCGTACGACCGTCAGGTGCGCCTCAAGGCAGAAATCATTCGCGATACGTTGGGCCGCATTGGGCACGTGCCGCTGGCGAGCGCTCCTGACGTGCTGCGGTCTCCGGAGCGCGGGTACCGGATGCGCGCACGTCTGCATGCGAACGGCGGTCGTCTTGGGTTCTACCGGGAGGGCTCGCACGAGTTGTGCGATCCCGCTTCGACGGGACAACTCCACGAGCGAACGCTCGACTGGATTGCCTCGGCGGAGCGGCTCATCGCGCGCCATGGTCTCAGCGGGCTCGCCGGAGTCGAGATTGCTGAAAACGTGTCCGGCGAGGAGCGAGCTTGTCACCTGGAGCTGCAAGGCGGCGTGGAGCCCGACGCGTTCGTGGTTCTGGCAGAGGCGGGTCCTGTCACGGGAATATCCGCTTCTTACGTGGATCGCGACGTTGCAGAGCGCGTGACAGGAACCCCGTCAGTCACCGACCGTCTCCGGCTCGGTGAAGCAGACGGTGCGCTCGTAACGTTGCAACGCGACGTCCGCGCGTTCTTCCAGGCCAACCGCTTTCTGCTGGACCCGCTGGTCCGTCATGTCGTCTCTCTTGTGTCCGAGGGGCCGGTCGTCGATTTGTATGCCGGTGTGGGACTTTTCGGACTGTCGGTTGCGGCGATGGGTATCGAGGACATCACGCTCGTCGAGGGCGATCCCGTGAGCGGAGCGGATCTGAAGATCAACGCGCAAGCATGTGGTTCGCGTGTCCATGTGAAACGGAGCAGTGTCGAGGACTTTCTCCAGAAGGCTCGTCACGCGGCAGCGGTGATCGTGGATCCTCCCAGGACCGGTTTGTCGAAGGAGGCCCTCCAGAGGCTGGTGCGTCTGAACCCCGGGCGCATCGTGTACGTGTCGTGCGACATCGCGACCTTCGCACGAGACACCAGAGGGTTGCTTGATGCCGGCTATGACCTCGCGGGCATCACAGGGTTCGATCTGTTCCCTGGAACGGCGCACGTCGAAACGGTCGCGTCCTTTGCAAGGCGCGGCTGAAGCCGCGCACTACGACTGAAACGTACGAAACCGCGCACGACGACTGAAACGTACGTAGTGCGCGGCTTCAGCCGCGCCTTCAGCGGAGTTGTGAGGCCCGCACGAACGCTTCGAAGAGAGGCAGGAACTCGCCGGTGCGATGGAAACTTTCGGGATGCCACTGCACGCCCACGCAGAAACGCCGCGCTGGATCCTCTACCGCTTCGACGACGGCATCAGGTGCAACCGCGGTGACTCTCAGCCCCGGTGCAAGGACATCCACCGCCTGGTGATGGCGCGAGTTGACGTCGGTGATCCTCGCGTCCGTGAGACGACTGCCGAGGATTGTGCTGAGCAAGGAGTCAGGTGCCACCTCGATCGTGTGGGCGAGCTTGTCAGCCGGATGTTCCGTGGTCGGAAACTGGTGCCGTGTGCCCGACGGTCGCTCAGTTGGCAGATCCTGCACCAGGGTGCCGCCCCGCGCGACATTCAGCACCTGAATCCCACGACAGATCGCCAGGATCGGAAGATCAGCTTCGAGCGCGCGCGCGACGAGTTCGATTTCGTACTCGTCACGACCCGTCTCCTCCGCTTCGAATGCGGGGTGAGCCGCGGCGCCATACAAGGCAGGCCGGACATCGTCACCGCCCGTGAGAAGAATGCCCGCGGCTTGGCGTACGACGGTCTCGGCATCGTGTGTCGTTCGATCGACCACGAGGGGTTCACCGCCGGCGAGGCGTACGGACTCGACGTAGTCCTGCGTCCTGCCACACCTGGCGATGGCGATGAGGGGGATTGGCATATTTCGTAAGGTGTAGGACTGGCTACATCATCGAAGGCACTTCGATGCCCATGAGGTCGAGTGTGCGGGTCAGCTGATCTCTGACATAGATGACGCCAGCGGCGCGCCATCGACGCACGTCATCGCGTTCCTCCTTGAGGATCTGGGCGCGGTGATAGAAGGCGTTGAATGCCTGTGCGAGCGAGAACGCATACTTGGCCAGCACGGAAAACTCGAGCGATCGAATGACGTGTTCAACTACTTCGTCCAGGCGCGCCGCCTCGAGGACGAGGGCCCAGAGTTCGTGGCTGCCGTTGTCGCCGGTCAGTTCGCCAGCTGGGACATCCTTCAGGGAGGACACGAGCGCCTGTTCGTCCAGGTGATCGCGCTCCTGAATCTTGCGGAAAATCCTGTTGGCGCGGACGACGGCGTACTGGACGTAGGGACCGCTTTCGCCCTCGAAGCTCAGTGCTTCCTCGAGGTCGAACACGATCATCTTTCCGCGCGAATACTTCATGAGGAAGTAGCGGACCGCGGCGATCCCGATCATCCTGGCCGTTCGGTCGCGCTCAGCTTCGCTGAGCTCAGGGTTTCGTCCAGCGACCTCGCGGCCCGCGTTACGTGTCAGGGTGTCGAGGAGGTCATCGGCTTTGACACCGAGACCCTTTCGGCCGGACACCTCGACAAAGGGACGCTTGGCCTCTTCTGAATTCGGATCGAGCACGTAGCCGAGCTCGCGCGCGGTCGCGTGCGACAGTGCCACTGTTTCGTACGAGAAGTGATGCGACCGCTCGGCGCCTTCGGGATGGCCCGCAGCCACCAGCGCCTGCTTCAGCAGCTTCTGCAGGTATGACTGGCGGACATCGATCACGTTGTAGACGTAGCTGGCGCCGCCGAATGGCGGGTGATTGTGTTCGCCACCCGTCGAGCACGTCGCCCACAAGGGCCCTGAAGTCCGGTTTTCGAAGACCCGGTACTGAAAGTCTTTTCCAAGCAGCCCGAGCTTCCAGAACTGATACGCGATGTCCTTGCCCACATAGGTCACGACGCCATTCGAGCGGACGATGACCTTCTCGCGGGCTTCCGGATCTTCGGTGTCCCCCTCGGCAGTTGGCGTTCGGGATTCGGGATTCGCGGCTGGCGCCTCGGGATCCTCCTGGATGGGCATGACCCAGCAGCCCGCGAGCCGGCCTTCGGTCTGCAGATACACGGCGCCGCTCGCCTTCATGACCTCGAACGCCTGCGCCCAGAACTTCAAGCGCAGGATGTCGCCTTCCCACGTCAACAGTTCATAGTCCACGTTCAGGCGGGCCATGGTTTTCAGGTGGCAGCGGACGATACGGTCAGCGATGAAGGCGCCAATCTCGGCGACATCAGTGCCACCGCTTTCGATGGCGTGCAGCGTGTCGGCGCGATGCTTGAGGCGCTCCTTGTCTCCGTCGTACCACTCGGTGACGCGCGCGTAGAGATCCCAGCAGAAATAGTCGAACCTCGTGCTGTCGGCGATCGCACGAATCTCCGCAAGCGACTTTCCTTCGAGCACCCGGAAGCCGACGATGACGTCGGCCACCTGCACGCCGGTGTCGTCGATGTAGTTCTGTACCTCGACAGGCACCCCGCGAAAGCGAAGGACCCGGACGAGCGTGTCACCCAGTGCGGAATTTCGAAGATGGCCGATATGTGCGGCCTTGTTCGGGTTGATTGCGGTGTGTTCGACGATGGCTTTCGCGGCCTGCCGGGGCGCCGGCTTTTCTGCATTCAGCCGGTCGAGTAGAAATCCGGGTCTTTCCAGAAAAACGTTCAGATAGCCGTTTGGTGCCGCGACGACACGCGTGATGCCGTCCAGGGTGCCGAATGCGGCCGCAATTTCCTGTGCGATGACTTTTGGCGCTTTTCGGAGGCGACGCGCGAGGTCGAACGCGACGGGAGTTCCAAGGTCACCAAGATCGCGATTGGGCGGGTACTCGAGGACCAGCGATGGCGCGTCGGCGCCGGTGAGTGAGTACAGTTCGCCCAGGCGTTGCAGGAGGTGCGTGCGCACACGATCGTGAACGGGAAGAATCATTGGCCTCGATTGACTCGGGATTCGGGATTCGCGATTCGCGACTTTGCATGCAAAGACGCGAATCGAGTAGCGGTCAAGTATTTCGCGCGTGCTAGGCTCTTCATGCGCCTCAATGTGCCTGAATCTTTCTGCACGCGGCGGCGATTCCTGCCGCGGTGGACTGCACTTCGAGCCTGTCCACGCCGACGATCAGTATGTGGGACGTGAGACTGTGCAAGAGCGACAACTTCCGTTCGAGGATCGAACGAATGCCCGCGAGGATAGCTGCTGTCCAGGGAATGTCTCATTAGAGCATGACTGAGGGGGGCATAGGACGACTGCTGGTGGCCAGCCTGCACCAGGGAGTCGCGGATCTCCTGCCGTCGCGTCAGGACTTCTACGCGGCATGGCTGAATCCCGCGAATCTTCGTGCCGGGCGGATCGGACTCGCGCCGCTCGCGGCCGTGTTGAGTTTTCTCCGACAAGAGGGGCTCCCGTACACGCTGGTCACCGCGCGTGCAGGGGAGTATGCCGCCGAGTGGACCGTTGGAGGGCTGTCGGATCTGAAGCGCCGGCTGATTCACGCGGCGCCTCCACCCTTGCGGATGGTCCTCGTCGGATGGATTGCCCGGAGTCTGGTGCGCAACACCTACCGTCCAAGCCGCATGGAATTGCGCTGGAAGTCAGGCAGGGGCGAGGCCGTTATCCAGGGGTCCATCTTCTGTGAGGTCCGCGACCCGGTCGAATTGCCGCTCTGCGAGTACTACGCGTCGGCCATCCGGCGATTGATGCAGCTGTTCAATCTGCAGGCTGAGGTCGTCATCGAGCACTGCCGTGGTGTCGAGGCCGGCGAGTGCCGTCTGGCGGTTCTGGTTCAGCCGTCACCCGTCCAAGCCTGATCCCTTCCTGGCGCCCCCCAGATCCGGAGGCCGTCCCCGACGCCACGCGCCTGTCGTTTGTGAACAAGTGTGCTAAACTGTGCACCGTTTAAACCATGGCAGACGAAGGAGTTCGCGAGATCCAGCTGGACGGTAAGCAGCTCGTGTTCCTTTTCATGTCCGCGACGGTCGTCGCGGTCGTCATCTTCCTGTGTGGCGTGATGGTTGGACGCGGCGCTCCCCTTCGTGTTGGGCAGGGCGTCAGCGCTGAAGAGTTTGGGCTCGACCCCACGGTGCGCCCGGAGGATCCAGGCGCTCAGCTCTCGGCCAATGCCGATGGTCCTGTCGCGTCCAACGAAAATCTCTCGTACAACGCCCTGCTCGATGGCAGAGGATCGTCAGTCGATACGTTGACCCCTCCGTCGGAATCTCCCGAGCCGTCTCCGGCGGAACCTGTTGAGCCGCCGTCGAAGACGCCCGCAGCAAGTTCACCCAAGCCAGCCGCAACCGGGCCACCTCGTTCTGCGAATGTGCCACCTTCGCGCGCGGTAGCTCCTGTGGCGCCAGCGGCCGCCAGATCACTGGCCGAGCCCAAAGGTAGCGGCTACGTTGTGCAGGTCGCCGCAGTGCCGAAGAGGGAAGAAGCAAACGCCATCGCCAGACGGTTGGGCAGCAAGGGGTACCCGGCGTTTGTCACGACGTCCGGATCGAATTTCCGCGTGCGCGTTGGTAAGTACCCGAATCGCCGTGAAGCCGATGCCGTGGCGAACAAGCTTGAACGCGAAGAGCGCATCGAGCCCTGGGTCACCCGATAGTCTGGCGTTTCACGCCTCTCGTTTCAGCCTCCTCATCACCTCATCACACGATCTGGGCTCGCCTGAAGCCGAGCACTACGCTTGCAGCAATTGAACGACAATAGCGTGTTGGCTTACGTCCTTGCGATCGTGTCGGGCATTCTGCTCGCCCTCAGTTTTCCTCGCTTCGGACATCCCGCGTTCGCGTGGATCGCGCTCGTTCCCCTGACCGTTGCGCTCACTGGGTGGCGCGGTGTCCCAGGCGTGCGCGCGTTGCCGGGGCAGCCTCCGCTCCGTGCATTTGCGCTTGGTCTGACGACGGGGATCTTGTACTTCGTGGGCACGGTCTACTGGACAGGAACTGTCGTGCGGACATTTGGTGGGCTCGCGATGCCCGTGGCCGTGCTGGCGATGCTGCTTCTGGCGTCGTATCTCGCGCTCTTTCCAGCGGTGACGGCGCTGATCACGTCGCGTCTCGTACGTCGCGTCGGCGTGGGGGCAATCCTGTTCATGCCCGCTGCCTGGGTGTCCACCGAGTTTGCGCGGGGCTATCTGTTTGGCGGATTCCCCTGGGTGCCGCTTGGTAACAGCCAGGTCACCGTGCTTTCGGTTGCGCAGCTGGCGAGTGTGTTCGGTGTGTACGGACTGTCTGCACTGGTCGCGATCGTGAACGCCGGGATCGCCTACGCGGTGTTGGCTCATGGCCGCGCGCGAGCCGTCGCGATTGTAGCGACAGCTGTGCTCCTCATCGTCGTTGCCGGTTGGGGGGGCGCCCGTGTAGCCGACGGGTCGCTCACGAAGGAAGGGACGCCGCTTAGGGTCGGGCTCATTCAAGCCAACATCGCGCAGATCGACAAGTGGAATCCGCGCGAGGCGCGACGGATCATCACGACGTATGTCGCCATGACGCGCGACGCCGTGAGCCGGGGTGCTGAGTTCGTGATCTGGCCCGAGTCGTCTACGCCGTTCATGTTCGAGGAAGATGACGCCGGCGAGGCGATCGTGCGCGATCTCGCTCGTGAGGTGGGTGTCCCGTTGCTGTTCGGCAGCGACCAGGTCGAGCGGACGCCGCAGAGGACGCGGTTGTTCAACGCGGCGTTCGTGTTGTCACCGACCGGCGAGACCACGGGGGTGTACCGCAAGATTCACCTCGTACCCTTCGGCGAGTTCATCCCGCTGAAGAATCTGCTGTATTTCGTGTCGCCGCTCGTCGAGCGTCTGACCGACTTTTCTCCTGGCACGTCGGTCGTGATGCTCCCCGTTGGAGATCGGGTGATCAGCACGGCGATCTGCTACGAAGTGGTGTACCCGTCGCTCATCCGGGAGGCGGTTGCTGGCGGCAGCCAATTGCTGACCACCGTGACGAATGATGCGTGGTACGGGGAATCATCCGCGCCGCACCAGCACTTCGCCCTCGCGTCGATGCGCGCGATCGAGCAGGGGCGGTATCTGGCCCGCGCGGCGAACACCGGGATCAGCGGTGTGATCGATCCGTATGGCCGCGTCGTGGTTCAGTCTGCCATCTTCGAGCAAGCCGGGCTCGTCGAGGATGTGCGGCTGCTGACCGGTCGCACGATCTATTCGAGGATTGGCGATGCCGTTGCCTATTTCGCGATTGCGGTCACGATCATCGCGCTGCTGATGTTTCGCGCGAGCGGGTCTCGACCGGTACGTTACTCATAGCGCTCTGAGGAACCTGCATGGCGGTTGAACTGGAAGATCTGGTACGGCGGTATGACGATCTCGGTCGAAGGGCCGGAGAACTGCGGAGGCATCTTTGAGGGGGCCAGGCTCGACGAGCAACTCGCCGAGGTGGAGCAGCGCATAGGCGCGGCGGACTTCTGGAGTAACCAAACCGAAGCCCAGAAGGTGATGCAGCGGCGTCGTCGGCTCGAAGAAGACCGGACGCTGCAGCAGTCACTTCGCACGCGGTCCGACGACATCGGAGTGCTGTTCGAGTGGGCCAACGCCGGTGAAGACGTGAGCGGCGACCTGATACGTGGCCTGGACGAGCTTCAGCAGGAAGTGGAAAGCGCCGAGACCAAAAAGATGCTCGGTGGTGAATACGATCGCACCAACGCCATCGTCACGATCCATCCGGGCGCCGGCGGTACCGAGTCGCAGGACTGGGCAGAGATGCTCCTGCGCATGTACCTGAAGTGGATTGAGCGGCGCGGGTTCAAGCGGGAAGTCATCGACTACCAGCCGGGTGACGAAGCGGGTCTCAAGAGCGTCACATTTCTTCTGTCCGGCGACTACGCCTTCGGGTTGATGACAGCAGAAGCGGGCGTACACCGGCTGGTACGGATTTCCCCGTTCGATCAGGCTGCGCGGCGGCACACCTCGTTTGCGTCTGTCTTTGTCTATCCTGAGTTGCCCGAAGACGCCGACATCGAGATTGACGAGAAAGATCTTCGAATCGATACGTATCGATCGAGCGGAGCGGGGGGGCAGCACGTCAACGTCACCGACTCCGCGGTTCGTCTGACGCATTTGCCGACCGGCATGGTAGTCTCCTGCCAGAACGAACGGTCGCAGCACAAGAACAAAGCGTCGGCGATGCGGGTGTTGAAGTCGCGTCTCTTTGATCTGAAGCTCAAGGAGCAGCAGGCCAAGCTCGATTCGATCGCCGGCGCCAAGAAGGACATCGGGTTCGGAAGCCAGATTCGCAGCTACGTGCTGCAGCCGTATCAGATGATCAAGGATCACCGCACGAAGATGGAGGTTGGCGATGTCCATCGCGTCCTCGACGGTGATCTCGACCCGTTCATCAAGACGTATCTGATGCAGAAGGCCAGCGGGACACTCGGTGCACCCGCGGCCGCCGACGAAGACTGAAGGAGCACCCCCATGCTGCGCTGGCTGTTGAGTTCTCGCGTGCCGGTTCATCGTTGGATACGCGTCACCGCGGTGCTGGCGGGGCTCGCCGTCGTGGCGCCGGCGTTGGCCCGTGCCGAGGTCACGCGGATCGAGATCACCAGCCGCGCCGACCTGGCGTTTGCCGGCTACGAGAAGATCGTCGGACGCGTGTTCTTTGCCGTGGATCCGGCGGATCCACGCAACATGATCGTGGCCGACATCGACAAGGCGCCGCGCAACGCGATGGGACGCGTCGAGTTCTCCTCCGACTTCGAGTTGGTCCGTCCGAAGGCCAACGGCAACGGCGTCCTGCTCGTTGACATCGTCAATCGCGGTGGCAAGACCGTTCTCCCCAATTTCAATCGCGCGGGCGGCCGCGATCCCGATGTCGGCGACGGGTTCCTGCTTCGTCGCGGCTTCACCGTGGCCTCAGTCGGATGGGAGTTCGACGTCCCGGCCGGGAGGGGCCTCATTCGCATCGAGGTGCCCGTCGCTCGCGATGTTGACGCGCCGATCACTGGCATCGTCCGTGCCTCGTTCACGCCAGCCGAGCCGGGTCCATTCCTGGTCGGAGACCTCGCGGCGTATGCACCACTGGATCCGGCAGGTGAGGAGTCGTTGCTCACCGTTCGGGATCAGATGGAGGGCGTACGCGAAACCATCCCGCGTGATCGATGGACGCTGACAGGGGCGACCGTCAATCTGCAGGGCGGGTTCACGCCGGGTCGGATATACGAGTTGTCGTTCCGGGCCGCGAATCCGCCCGTCGCAGGTCTCGGATTCATCGCTGTCAGGGATTTCGCGACCTGGGTCAAACACGAACCAGGTGCGATCACGAGTGCTCGCTACGCCTACGCGTTCGGCAATTCCCAGAGCGGGCGATTCCTGCGTACCTTCCTCTACCAGGGCTTCAACAGCGACGAGCGTGGCCGGCAGGTGCTGGACGCGACGTTGATCAACATCGCCGGAGCGGCCCGCCTCGATTTGAACAGGCGCTGGGCCACGCCCACCACGGCTTCGGCCCCGGCGACGCAGTTCCCGTTTGCCGACACGGCGCAGGTCGATCCGGTCAGCGGGCTCACAGAGGGCCTCCTCGACAATCCGCGTGCTGCCCAGTGGCAGCCGAAGATCTTTTACTCGAACACGGGCGTCGAGTACTGGAGCAGTTCCAGCCGCGCCGCGGCGCTGACGCACACGACGCCGGATGGATCCCGGGACCTCGAGTTTCCGGAGAATGTGCGGTCGTATTTCCTGGCGGGAGCACAACACAGTCCCGGCGCGTTTCCACCGGTGCAGGGCCTTGGGCAGCAGTTGGGGAATCCGCTCGATTACTGGTGGACCTTGCGCGCGCTCCTTGTCGCGATGGACCAATGGGTACGCGAGGGTGTCGCTCCACCGCCGAGTCAATACCCGCGGCTCGATCAGGGGACGCTTGTGGCGTCCACCCACGCGGCGTTCCCCGCTATTCCCGGCGTTCAATCTCCGCGTGAGATTCGACCTGCCGCGCGTACGTTCAATACATTGTTCGAGGGCGGCGCCGGTGCGGGTACGACGCTGCCGATGCTCGTGCCACAGGTCGATTCGGACGGGAATGAGCTCGCCGGCATCCGCTTGCCAGACCTTGCGGTTCCGCTTGCGACGTACACAGGATGGAACTTCCGGAAGCCAGAGATTGGCGGGACGCATCTCGTCGTGTCGCTTCTCGGCTCTTACATCCCGCTCTCTCGTTCCGCGAGAGAGCGGGAAGCCCGCAGGGATCCCCGTCTCTCGATTGAAGAGCGCTATCGTGGAAGAGAGGCGTATCTGACTCGTGTGAAGGACGCCTCGAACACCCTTGTCAGGGACCGCTACCTGCTGGCTGAAGACGTGGACTCGATCATGAGACGCACCACGGACCACTGGGCCCGTCTCATGCCGTCCCCCAACGGATCGACGGCTTCGCGATAAATTCCGCGAGGCGCAGGAGAATTTCCGCCATTCGTGCGGGAGTGCCGCGAAGCGAACCCGGTAATCAGGTGTCTCCCGACTACCCCATATGCGGCATTGCGCTTGCTGTGGTAGAGGCGTCTAATGGTCACAGCACGGCTCGGGGCCGCGAGGAGGGTCGTCATGATTCGCGCGCTGCTGCATTCCGCTGATCGCTTCGTCGAGTCCGGTGGTGGTTGGGAAATCCTGGCTCTCGACGGAATCCTGCTCATACCGCTTGTGTTTGCCGGGTTCTTTTTCCCGGTGCCGTTCCTGATTGGAACGGTGATCCTTGCAGTTCTAGCCGCGGGCACGTTTGGGGTCGTTCGGCTGATGCACTGGCACCATCATCCACACACGCCCGGTATCACGTAGAAGATAAAAGGGTGGGTCCGCCTCGCGGTACCCGCCCTGCTGAGCTGTTCGCGTAGGCCCGGGTCCGGGTCCTTCGCCTGGCTCAGGACGCCCCGAGCGCGTCAGGGCGTGGCTGGAACTTCGGCCGGCGGTGGCTCCGGCTCTAGTGTCTGCAGCGTCTGTGGCTGCGTCCCGTTGATGAACGCTTCGGTCGTGCCCGATTCGAGCGTGACGAAGGCGATGTTGCCGGGCGTATCGAAGCTCGGCGGATTCTTGCGGTCGTTGCGCACGTCGATGTAAGTCCGCATGAAGTCCATCCAGATTGGCAGCGCGGCGGTCGCGCCTGTCTCTCCGTTGCTGCTACCCCCAATCGGTTTCTTCTCGTCGTAGCCCACCCACACGCCCACGGTAATGTTCGGGTCAAACCCGATGAACCACGTGTCTGTGTAGTCGTCTACGGTTCCCGTCTTGCCCGCGAGAGGCCAGTTGAGGGAAGCCGCCGAGGCGCCCGTGCCTCGTTGCACGACGCCTCGCAGCAGATTCGTCATGACGAACGCGGTATCCGCGCGAATGGTTTCGTGCGCCTGCGGCCGATTCTGCTCGAGCACACTTCCTTCGCGGTCCACGATCGTCGTGACAGCGTAAGGTGTCATACGCACGCCCTGGTTGGGGAAGACCGAGTACGCGGATACTGCATCGACCAGCGTGGCCTCAGCTGACCCGAGAGCGAGCGATAGATAGGGCTGAAGCTTTCCGCCGAGCTCGAAGCGTTGCGCGTACTCAACGACCTGCGCGGGGCCGACTTCGATCAGTGCCTTGACGGCAGGAATATTCCGCGACTGTTCGAGCGCCCGTCTGAGCGTGGTCGGGCCCTCGTACGTCCGGTCGTAGTTCATCGGTGCGTACGGTGGCTGATTGGGTCCGGCTTCGAACGATACGGGTTCGTCGATGAAGATCGACACCGGCGTGAACCCTTTGTCGATGGCCGCGGTATAGACGATGGGTTTGAAGATGGAGCCGAGCTGTCGCCGGGCCTGCGTTGCGCGATTGAACTTGCTCCGGTCGAAGCTGAACCCGCCGACCATGGCGCGGATCTCGCCCGTGCGGTTGTCAATCGCGACGAGCGACGCCTCGAGAATCGGCGTCTGTTCAAGTGCGACGGTTGCCGGCACGTCGTCGCGGAGCGTTCGAATCTCGACCTCGACGACATCGCCGACCGTGAAGAGCGCATCCGGCGCGGGCCGCCGTGTCCATGCATAGCCTGCCGGGGGTAAATCCACCTCGTGTGGGCCGATGCGCAGGCGGGCCGGGCCGGCGCCGCGTTTGGGCGCTGCCGTCACCACAGCCGGCACGATGTCACCAACAGCCATGGGCTGAGACCATCTGACGCTCTTGAAGCCTTCGATGGACTGGCCTTCCGCGATGAGGTTGCGGGCCGGCTTTCGGAAGCTGCTCCTGCGTTTGTCGATACGACGCAACCCTCTGTCGATGGCGCGGTTCGCGGCTTCCTGGAGCTCGAGGTCGAGCGTCGTCTGGACCACCATGCCCGCGTGATACAGCGCGTCGGCGCCGAACTTCTGCTCGAGCGTCTTGCGAATCTCTTCGGCGAAGTAGGGCGCGATCGAGCGCTCCGGCATCGGCTGACCCTTCACCACGAGCGGACGCTGAGCGGCAGCCGAGGCGTCGTTCTGGGAGATGAATCCTTCGGCGGCCATGCGGGGGAGCACGTAGTTGTCGCGTCGTGAACGCGCCTGATCGGGATTCACGAACGGGCTGAGACGAGCGGGTGTCTGGATGATTGCCGCGATCGTCGCCGCTTCTTCAAGAGACAGGTCTTTCGCCGGCTTGTCGAAGTACAGCCTCGAGCCCGCCTCCAGTCCATAGGCGCCATGGCCCATCGTCACGTGATTCGCGTAGAGCGTGAAGATCTCGCGCTTGGTATAGCGCTTCTCGATCTGGATGGCGACGATCATCTCCTTGATCTTTCGCTCGACGCCCCGCATCCCTGTGCGCTGAAAGACGCCGCCCTGCATGTACTCCTGCAGAAACAGCATGCGCGCGAGTTGCTGAGTGATCGTGCTGGCGCCAAACCGCTGGCCATACACGACATCGTTGAACGCCGTCATCACGATGCGCGAAATGCTCAGGCCGAAGTGCTGTTCGAAGTCTGCATCCTCGCTGGCGAGGATGGCCTGACGCAGGACCGGCGCAATGTCGTCGTAGCCAACAACGACGCGGCGCTCGACAGCGAACTCAGCTACGACCTGCCCGTCGCGGGCCAGGAGGCGGGTGATGGTCTTCGGCTGGTAATTGTCGAGCGCGCTGATCTCGGGGAGGTCGTCGGCGTAGGCAAACAGGAAGCCGCTGATGCCGCCTGCGACGGCAGCCGTGATGAAAAGGGCAGCAATAATCGCCTGTTTGGCGATCCGAACGACGATTCGGCGCTCACCTGTTGGGTTATCGCTCATCGTTCCGCAGCCATCTTACGCCGTGTTATCGGAGAAAGAACGCGTCAATCGTTGACTGTGATTCGCTCAGATTTGATAATACTTGAAGCATAAACTCTACGCATTGAAGGACGTAACGACATGAGCAAAATCATCGGTATCGATCTCGGCACGACCAACTCCGTAGTCGCTGTGATGGAAGGGGGCGAACCGGTTGTCATCACCAATCCGGAAGGCGGTCGTCTCACGCCCTCGGTGGTGGCGTTCACGAAGTCAGGTGAGCGTCTGGTCGGCCAGGTCGCCAAGCGGCAGGCGGTGACGAACCCGGAGAACACCGTGTTCTCCATCAAGCGGTTCATGGGACGCCGGCATGCCGAGGTCACCGAAGAGATGAAGATGGTGCCGTATTCGGTGGTTGCCGCTTCGAACGGCGACGTTCGTATCAAGACACAGTCCGAAGAGTTTGCCCCCCCGCAGATCTCAGCGATGGTGCTTCAGAAGCTCAAGCAGGCCGCCGAGGAATATCTGGGACAGCCGGTGACCAAGGCAGTGATCACCGTGCCCGCGTACTTCAACGACGCACAGCGTCAGGCGACGAAGGAGGCGGGACGTATCGCTGGCCTCGAGGTCATGCGCATCGTCAATGAGCCGACCGCGGCCGCGCTCGCGTACGGACTCGACAAGAAGAAGGACGAGACGATCGCCGTGTACGACTTTGGCGGCGGCACGTTCGACATCTCAATCCTCGAGGTCGGCGAAGGCGTTGTTGAGGTCAAGTCCACGAACGGCGACACCCACCTGGGCGGCGACAACCTCGACCACCGAATCATGGAGTGGATCATCGCCGAGTTCAAAAAGACCGACGGGATCGACCTCGGCAAAGACCGGATGGCCCTGCAGCGGCTGCGCGAGGCGGCTGAGAAAGCCAAGATGGAGCTCTCCACCGTGATGGAGACCGACATCAATCTGCCGTTTGTGACCGCGGATCAGTCGGGTCCGAAACACCTGCAGATGAAGCTCACGCGCGCTCGCTTCGAGCAGCTGGTCGAGGATCTGCTCCAGAAGACCGTCGGTCCCACGAAGCAGGCGCTGGCCGATGCCTCTCTCGGTACCGGGAAGATCGACGAAGTGGTCCTCGTTGGTGGATCCACGCGCATCCCGCGCGTGCAGCAGATTGTCAAAGATCTGTTTGGCATCGAACCGCACAAGGGCGTGAATCCCGATGAGGTCGTGGCGATTGGCGCGGCCATTCAGGCGGGCGTGCTTGGCGGAGAGGTCAAGGATCTGTTGCTCCTCGATGTGACGCCGCTCTCGCTTGGCATCGAGACCCTTGGCGGCGTGATGACGACGTTGATTCCAAGGAACACGACCATCCCTACCCGGAAGAGCGAGACGTTTTCTACCGCCGCCGACAGTCAGACGAGCGTCGAGGTGCACGTATTACAGGGCGAACGACAGCTGGCGCGCGACAACCGCACGTTGGGACGTTTTCAGCTCGTCGGTATTCCGCCCGCTCCGCGCGGCGTGCCTCAGGTCGAGGTGACGTTCGATATCGACGCGAATGGCATGGTCAACGTGTCGGCCAAGGACAAGGGCACGGGCAAGGAACAGCGCATCACTATCACTGCATCGAGCGGCCTCAGCAAGGAAGAGGTCGATCGCATGATGAAGGATGCGGAGTCGCACGCAGAAGAGGACCGCAAGCGGCGTGAAGAGATCGAGGCCCGGAATCGTGCGGACCAGGCGATCTATGCCGGCGAGAAGATGCTGCAGGACATGGGGCCGAAGATGTCGGCCGAAGACAAGTCCAGTATCGAGGGGGCGATCGAGGCCGTGAAGAGTGCCATGGCGGCAAACGACACTGCGGGAATGACGAGCGCCATGGAACGCCTGACGCAGGCGCAGCACAAGGTCGCCGAGGCGGTCTACAAGCAGACCGGTCCGACGGGACCCGAAGACTCCGCGGGTCCGGGCGGGCCTGGATCCTCCGAGGGCGGGGCCGGTGCGCCCGATGGCGATGTGATCGACGCGGAAGTGGTGGACGACCAGAAGAAATAAGTCATGGATCTGTACGTCGTTCTCGGGTTGCCACACGGCGCGACCGAGTCCGAGATCAAGCGGGCGTATCGTCGGCTGGCACGGCGGTTCCATCCGGATATCAATCCGGGAGACCGTGCGGCCGAGGAACGCTTTCGGCAGATCGCCGAGGCGTACGAAACGTTGACGGACCCGGATCGACGGTCGAACTATGATTCGGGACGATCCTCCACGTCGAATCCCAATCGACGCCCCAGTGGGTTCGAGGGTTTTGATTTCTCGAGCGCCGGGGATCACTCCACGACGTTCGGCGATCTCTTCGCCGAAGTCCTGGTTGATCGCACGGCCCAGCGGCCGAAGCACGAGCGCGGTGCCGATCTTCACCACACGCTCCAACTGTCGTTTGATGAAGCCTTGAGCGGGGCCACACGCTCTGTCACGGTGACACGCCGTGAGTCGTGCCACTCCTGCGCTGGCGTGGGCCGATCGCGCGTGAGCGCGGGTCAGTGCCACGTGTGCGAGGGCACCGGCTCGATCCGGTCCGTCCGGGGACACATGGTGTTTTCACGGAGCTGCGCGGCATGCGGCGGCACTGGCCAGTTGCGCTCGCAGGCGTGCGAGTCGTGCGGCGGCTCCGGGCTGGAAACGCGAAGCGAAACCATTCAGGTGCGAATGCCCGCCGGTATTGCCGACGGTGCCAGAGTCAGGGTGCCAGGCAAAGGCAACGCGGGCACGAGCGGCGGGCCGCCCGGCGACCTGTACATCACGACCCAAGTTGCTCTGCATCCGCACTTCCGGCGCGAAGGCGACGACGTGCACATCGTGTTGCCGATTGCGGTGCACGAGGCGGCGCTGGGAGCCCGCGTCGATGTGCCGACGCCGGACGGCCCCACGCGTCTACGCGTCCCGCCTGGCACGCAGTCAGGCCAGCGGTTTCGTCTCCGCGAACGGGGCGCCACATCCACTCGGGACGGACGACGCGGCGACCTCATCGTTGAGGTGCGTCTGATGCTGCCAAGGATTCTCGATGAACGCTCGAAGGAGCTGTTGAGAGAATTTGGTGAGATTAACGGCGAAAACGTCCGCGAGCGGGCCGACGCCGGTCAGAGCCGGCCCGAGCCCGGTTCAAACGATTGAGTCTCGAAGGACTGAGTCAGGGACATCATGGCCAAGCGTACTGAGCGCGGGAAGGGGTACTACATGATCAGTGCCGTCTCGCAGAAGTACGGAATCCATCCGCAAACCCTGCGTTTGTATGAGCGTGAGGGCCTGCTGAAGCCGTCGCGCACGGAAGGCAACACGCGGCTGTACTCGGACGAGGATCTCGAGCAGCTCGAAACGATCCTCGCACTGACACGGGATCTCGGCGTGAATCTCGCCGGCGTCGAGATCATCATGAACATGCGCCGGAAGATCGAAGGCATGCAGTCCGAAGTCAATGAGTTCATGGATTACGTCAAGCGTGAGCTGGCGCGAGGCATCGACGACTGGGAACAGCGACTTGGTACGGCGCTTGTCAAGTCTTCTCCGACCGATCTCGTGAGGCGCGTGAGCGATTCCGATACGAACGCTCCAAAAGAAAAAACCCAGAACGCAAAAAATGAACGTGACGCGGAGGGCACGAATAAAAAGTAGGGAGCCGAAGTACGTTAGGATCCCGAAATCGTGACCTGCGCGTTGTGCGACGACACCGGTTGGAAGACGATTGAGGCCAACGGCGTCACGCGCGTTGCGCGTTGCGATTGCATGCGAGAGTCGGCCGCTGCGCGCCTGCTCTCTGACGCCCGCATCCCTCGACGCTACCAGCACTGCGATTTCACCAACTACATCGCTTACAACGAGCGTCTTACCAAGGCGCAGCAGTACGCGGCACGGCTTGCAGAGGGGTTTCCCGTTGTTGACAGAGGACTGTTTTTGCTCGGTCCTCCTGGAGTCGGCAAGACGCATCTGGCCGTTGCTGTGCTCCGGCACGTGATCAGTAACCGCGGCGCGCGTGGCCTCTTCTACGACACGCGCGATCTGTTGCGTGTGATTCGGAGCACGTACGATCCCGTGAATCAGGTTGCCGAAATGGACGTACTTCGGCCGGTCATGGAATGTGATGTGCTCGTTCTCGACGATCTCGGCGCGGAGAAGACGTCCGAATGGGTCGAGGAGACGCTCAACCACATCGTCAACGCCCGGTACAGCGCCCAGCGCACGACCTTGTTCACCTCCAACTACGAGGACAAGCCGGACACGACGGATCCCGATTCGCTGCTGTTTCGCATCGGCTATCGGATGCGCTCCAGACTCCACGAAATGTGTGAATTTCTCGACCTGGACGGCGCTGACTACCGGGAACTGCCTCCCAATGGCGGGGTGGACGACCTGGTCACGCTCTGGAAGCTGCGCAGCAAAGCGTCGCGCAAGACGACGCTGCCGTCACGTTCGGCCGGGCAGGCCCGTGCCCAGATCCGCGAACGCGATGGCAAGGCCGACCTCAAGTGGTCCGGAGGACGGGCTGGATCGTAGGAGTCAGTCTTTAGTCTCTGGTCTTTAGTCTTTAGTGGTCTTGGTTCAACTAGAGACCAAAGACTAGAGTCTAGAGACTGAGGCTCTTCCCCATGCTCGGTCTCTACCTCCACATCCCGTTCTGCTCGGCTATTTGTAACTACTGCAATTTCAATCGCGGCCTCTTTCAGCCTGCGCTGAAGGAGCGCTACGTCACCGCGCTGCTCACCGAGATTGCCCGTGCTGCCGACGGAGCTCCTGCCGATACGATCTTCTTCGGTGGAGGTACGCCTTCGTTGCTCGAGCCAGCGGAGATCGCAACGATCATCCGTGCATGCCGGATTGCGTGGGCGTTGGCGCCGGATGCGGAGATCACGCTCGAGGCTAATCCAGAGACGGTCACCCCCGAGCGGCTGTCCGGGTTTCGCGAGGCCGGCGTCAACCGTCTGAGCTATGGTGTGCAGTCGTTTCGCGATGATGAGCTTGCGCGCCTCAGCCGGCTTCACTCCTCTGGTCGCGCCGTCGAGGCGTTCCACATGGCGCGAGGGGCGGGGTTCGACAACATCTCCCTCGATCTGATGATGTGGCTGCCTCAACAATCGGTGAGTCACTGGCTGGAATCCGTGGACGAGCTGATCGAACTCGGTCCGGACCACGCCTCGATGTATCTGCTCGAGCTGTATCCGAACGCGCCTCTTCGCGACGAGATGGCGCGCGGGCAATGGTCGCTGGCTCCGGATGACGACGCGGCGGAGATGTATCTGACGGGTCTTGCCCGAATGGACGCTGCCGGCTACGTGCAGTATGAAATCTCGAACGTCGCGCGCGCGGGCCGGCATTCGCGTCACAACATGAAGTACTGGATGGATGGCGAGTGGCTCGGCTTCGGGTGCGGTGCGCATTCCACACGCGCGGGTACGCGCTGGAAGAATGTGTCGTCCACTGAGGACTACATCACGGCCACGATGAATGGACAGTCGATCGCTGCCGAGGTGCGGGCGCTCTCGTCGCAGGAGCGCCTGGAAGACGCGCTCTTCACCGGGCTGCGATTGAACGCCGGCCTGGATCTGGCGGTCATGAACGACCGGTACAAGGTGGATGTCTGGTCTGAATACGGCGGAGAGTTACAGTCCTTCGCGGATCAGGGCATCTTGTCTTATGATGGCCGCTCTCTACGGCTGACTAGGGCTGGAATGCTCCTTGCTCATGAAGTTATGGCCGTTTTCATTCGGTAATGTGTACGGTAGAGTTAACGCCTTTCCCAGGAGGCTTGCAGATGCGACGACTTTCCGGGTTCCTACTGGCTGGCGCCATCATGTTGCTGCCGGCGTTTTCGCAAGGCCACGACGTAGTGCGCGCGCAGGCTGCTCCGGCGTTTACCTTCGACGGCGAAGTGGCGCTCTGGACACTCGCGATCAAGCCAGACCAGACGGCGGCGTTTGAAACGGTCATGGCGAAGGTCCGCGAAGCATTGTTGAAATCCGAAAAGCCCGAGCGCAAGGCGCAGGCGGCCGGGTGGAAGGTGGTCAAGGACGTGGCCCCTCTCAAGGACGGCAACATCCGCTATACCCACATCATCAATCCGGTCGTGAAGGGTGCTGACTACACGATCGTCGCAATTCTGTACGAGGGGTTCACCGACCCGGCTGAACAGCGCGCGCTGTACGAGCAGTATCGCAACGCGTTCGCCACGAACTACGGTGCGAGCGTCGGCTCGGTCGTGATGGATCTGTCCAAGCCCTGAGCACGCCCGCCATTCGCACACACGACACGAGCCACGAGCGGCATCCGCCGTTCGTGGCTCTTTTTTCAGGGCTGAGGCTGGCCCATTCGAGATGCACCTGATGCGTACTTTCACCACGATTCTGGCAATGCTGGTGCTTGCCGGAGCCGCGCCGCGGGCGCAGCAGCCCGTCCAGACACCACCGGCGTCTCCACAGCAAACCGCTCCGGCCGCGCCAGTTCCGGCAACACCAGCGTCCGGCGCTCCCGCGACGCCGGCGGCCGCACGGACGTTTACGGCGCCCGCGGGTGTGATTTTCAATGCGGTCCGTCCCGACCGGGTCGCGGACTTCGAAATCGTGATGGGTTACCTGAGGGCCGCGCTCGAGAAGTCCACGGATCCTGCGGTGCAGGCACAGGCGCGTGGCTGGCGTGTGTTCAAGGCGTCAGAGCCCGGACCCAACGCCACGGTGTTGTACGTGTTCCTGCTGGATCCTGCGACACCCGGAGCCGACTATGGCCTCGGGCGCATCCTGAGCGACGCGTATCCCGACCAGGTGCAGGATATCTGGAAGCTGTATTCCGGCGCGCTCGCTGGCGGGGGAAGCCTGCTGAACCTCACGCCGGTGCAGGCGGCGCCGCCCCCGGCGGGCGCCAAGTGAACGATCGGCGAGTTCTCGTCCTCTAGAACGCGAGGTTCAACCCCGCGTAGACGCGATGCACCACTGAGTGCAATGGTTCGCCCCGCAGCTTGAAAATACGGTAGTCGATTCGTGCCCGGATCGGGCCGGCCAGCGAGATCTTGACGCCCCCGCCTGAGTTCGCGCCGAACTGTGTCTCGTGCTGGTCACCAAGCCGTTCGCGATACGCCCCGCCGCCCGCGGTCGCGTAGAACTGCATCCCGGCGACAGGGAAGGGCGTCTGCACCAGCACGTTCCCCATGCCCGTTCTCAGTGAGGGCGCCGCGTTCTCCGCTGACTCGCTCACCTCGGCGTACTCGAACTCGAAGCCGAGCACGAGGATGCCGGCGCCAATGGCGAATCCCTTGACCGGCCGATTGTCGGGGTTGAACGCGCTTCCGATGAACACCGTCGCGTCGGCGAAGGCCGGCGATGCCGCGGCAACGAGCAGCGAGACGAGGATCAGGACCCTGGTTGGCTTCATACCGAATGATACGATCAGTCCGCCTCCCGAAATCTGATGGACCCGCGATCAACGGCAGACGCCGAGAGTCGAAGCACACACCTCGCTGAGCGTGTGCGCGACGGCGATCCGCGAGCGATTGCCCGTGCCATGTCGCTTGTCGAAGACGACACGGCTGCAGGCGTCGAGCTGTTGCGCGCGCTGTTCGCCCACACCGGCCGTGCTCGCCTGATCGGGATCACAGGACCGCCTGGGGCGGGCAAGAGCACGCTCGTCGATCGACTGACACGTGAAATTCGAAACGAGAACAAGCGCGTGGGGGTGCTGGCGGTCGATCCCACGAGTCCCTTCAGCGGCGGTGCAGTGCTCGGGGACCGCGTGCGGATGGGACGACACTTCGCCGACAGCGGAGTCTTCATCCGCAGCATGGCCACACGCGGGCAGCTTGGCGGTCTTGCGCGCGCCACGACCGACCTGGCGCAGATCCTCGATGCCTCCGGTGTGGACGTCGTCCTCATCGAGACGGTCGGTGTGGGGCAGGGCGAGGTGGACATTGCGAAGTCGGCGGACGTCTGTGTGGTCGTGCTCGCGCCGGGCAGTGGCGACGAGGTGCAGGCACTGAAGGCCGGGATCATGGAGATCGCGGATCTGTTCGTGGTCAATCAATCCGACAGAGACGGTGCCGATCACCTTGTCCAGGCCATCATGGCCAGCCAGTCGTTGCGACCGGCCGAGCCCGGGGAGTGGCAGCCGCCGATCCTCAAGACCGTGGCGACAACCGGCGACGGTGTTGCGGCTCTGTGGGCCTCGATCGGACGCTTCCTCGCGCAGTCTCCCTCTTCCTCAACCGAGCGGCGCCGTACACGGCACCAACACCGTTTGCGGGAGCTGCTCGCGCATCGTTTTCTGACGAGCCTGGAGCAGGCGCTACCCGCGGGCGAACTGGACAAGACTGTCGATCGAATTGCCGCGCGAGAGGTCGATCCGTATTCGGCGGCGGACGCACTGATCGCTCGCGCCTTCTCTCGACGATGAAAGCGATCCTCGACCACATCGGCATTGCCGTCCAGGACGTGGAGGCCGCGCTTGGGTTCTATCGCGACGCGCTCGGCCTGGACGTCGAGGCGCCTGAGGAGGTCCTTTCGCAGCGCGTGCGAACGCATTTCATTCCAGCCGGCCAGGCGGCTCTGGAGTTGCTCGAGCCCACCGCGCCTGATTCACCCATCGCCCGGTTTCTCGCCACTCGTGGACCTGGACTCCACCACGTCACGCTTCGTGTCGATGATATTCGTGCGGCTCTGGAGCAGTTGAGCGCCCGCGGAGTGCGCCTGATCGATACGCAACCCAGGCCCGGCGCACACGAATCGCTCATTGCGTTCATTCATCCCTCGGCCGCGCACGGCGTGCTCGTTGAACTGAAGCAGGCGGCGGCTCCGGCCGCGTCGCTGACGGCGAAGCGCATCCAGCTGGGCGACCTCAGTCTCGTCAGCCTGCACGACGGGTTGTTTCGTCTCGATGGCGGTGCGATGTTCGGCGTCATTCCGCGCCCACTGTGGGAGACGCAGATGGCACCCGACAATCGCAACCGGATCGTGATGGGCATGCGCCCGCTGGTGATCGAGGCCGGTTGGGGCCGGATGATGATCGACTGTGGCCTTGGCAACAAGATGGACGCGAAATCGGTGGAGATCTACGCTATCGATCGGACGCGTCATCTGGCCCATGCTCTGGCCGATGTGGGGTTGGGCGCTGCATCGATCGACGTGGTGCTCGCGACACATCTGCACTTCGACCATATTGGCGGGGCAACGACACGTGTCGAGGGTGCCGTCGTCCCGGCCTTCCCGAAGGCCCGATACGTGATTCGTGCCGCGGAGTGGGAAGACGCGGTCCACCCGCACGAACGAAGTCGCGCGAGCTATCTGAAAGACGACTTCATACCACTGAAGGACGCTGGGGTCATCGACTTCCATCAAGGGGACGGTGAGATTCGACCCGGTGTGCGTGTCGTGCGCACCGGTGGTCACTGCGCGCAGCACCAGATTGTCTTTGTCGAGTCCGCAGGGCAGACGGCTGTTTTCGTGGCCGATCTGATTCCCACGATTGCCCACATCCGGGACGTATGGATCATGGGCTACGACCTCTACCCGATGGAGACTCTGGCCTTCAAGCGTCAGTTCATTCGCGAAGCCATTGATCGTGAATACCTCATTTTCTTCGAACACGATCCGGTGGTTGCTGCCGGATACATCCGCGAGAAGGCCGGCAGGAGGTACGTGGAGCAGGTGTTGTAAAATCCGACTTCCGAGTGACACACGCCAGAACCCCGAGCCCCGAATCCCGAATCCCGAGTTAAGCCATGGAACGAGTGCAGATAGGCATCATCGGCGGCAGCGGTCTGTACGACATGGCCGATGTGACGGATCGCAAAGAAGTCACCCTCACGACGCCGTTCGGCGATCCGTCCGGCCCCTACGTCGTGTGCACCTTACGCGGCCGGCGTGTGGCGTTTCTCGCCCGACACGGCGCGGGCCATCGTCTCCTGCCGTCGGAGCTGAACTTTCGCGCCAACATCTATGGCCTGAAGCTGCTCGGCGTGGAGTTCATCCTCTCGGCCAGCGCGGTGGGCAGTCTGAAGGAAGAGTACAAGCCCACTGACATTGTGGTGCCCGATCAGTTCTTCGATCGCACCAAGGGACGTCCGAGTACGTTCTTCGGACGCGGATTGGCCGCGCACGTGGGATTTGCGCACCCGTTCTGTCGCCCGCTCAGCGCGCTGGTGTACGAGAGCGGCAAGCAGGTGGGTGCCACCATCCATAAGGGTGGGACGTACGTCTGCATGGAAGGGCCACAGTTCTCGACCCTGGCAGAGTCGAAGCTCTATCGCAGCTGGGGGATGGACATCATCGGCATGACCAATCTGCAGGAAGCGAAACTGGCGCGCGAGGCAGAGATCTGTTACTCAACGCTCGCGCTCGTGACCGACTACGACTGCTGGCATCCCGACCACGACTCAGTGACGGTGGATATGGTGATCGCGACGCTCACGCAGAATGCGAAGACCGCTCAGGCGATCATCGCCGGCGCCGTCTCGAGCCTGCCATTCGAGCGAACCTGTGAATGTGCGTCGGCGTTGAAGTTTGCCCTGATCACCCGCCCCGACGCGATGTCGGCTCAGGTGAAACAGGATCTCGCGCCGATCATCGGCAAGTACGTTGAGTAGTGACCACGAAGACACGAAGATCCACGAAGGCAAATCCAAGAATTCTTCGTGATCTTCGTGACCTTCGTGGTGAAGACACCATAGTGGAAGGACATCGATGAAGCTGATTGTCACAGGGTCGATTGCGTACGACTACCTCATGTCCTTTCCGGGGACGTTCACGGAGCACTTCCTGCCCGATCATCTGCAACGGGTGAGCCTCAGCTTCCTGGTCGATACGATGGACAAACGGCGTGGCGGGTGCGCGCCGAACATTGCCTACACTCTGGCCCTGCTCGGAGAAACGCCGTATCTGATGGGCACGGCCGGTCAGGATTTCGGTGAATACCGACAATGGCTCGACGCGGCGGGCGTGAACACGTCGCTGGTGCAGCAGGTTCCGAACAAGTTCACCGCATCGTTTTTCTGCAGCACGGACACGGCGAACAACCAGATTGCCTCGTTCTACACCGGCGCAATGGCTCACGCCGCTGAACTGTCGTTCAGGACGGTTGAGTCGCCAGGCCTGGTGATCATTTCGCCGAACGACCCTGCCGCGATGATCCAGTACGCGGAGGAATGCCGGGCGCTCGACGTGCCGTATATCTTCGACCCTGGGCAGCAGTGCGCCCGGATGTCGGGGGCTGAGTTGCGTGATGGCATCACGGGCGCGAAGTTGGTGATCTGCAACGACTACGAGTTCGAGCTCATCCGGCAGAAGAGCGGGTTGGGGGAGGAAGAAGTCCTGAAGGTTGCCGAGGTGCTCATCGTCACGCGCGGTGAAAACGGGTCTTCGATTTACACCAGTGGAGGCCGTGCGGATGTCGCGGCCGTGCCACCCTCGAGAATCGTGGACCCGACTGGTGTCGGCGACGCATTCCGCGGCGGGTTGATGAAGGGGATGGCCATCGGGGGATCCTACGTGGCGAGCGCCCAGCTCGGCAGTGTGGCCGCCACCTATGCTCTGGAGCACCTCGGCGGGCAAAGCCACGCGTACAGCATCGCGGAGTTCTCAAAGCGTCACGCGGAGCACTTCGGAACGCTGCCCGCGTTTGCCTAGGAACGTCTAGACTGGCGCCCGTTCCTGTCCTGTCTGCGCATCCCCGTTCTGGTCAGCCCAACGGTCGCGGCTCACTTGCGGCGGCCGCACACCGTCGTGTCGAATTGCCCGCATCCTACCGCGGCCGCCGTCAAGTGCAGCCGCTTGTTAGACGGCGCGGCTCCCTTGTACAGTGAGGCCATGAAAGTAGCCTTCGATCTGCCCCCTGCACAAGCGGAAAAGCTGAAGCAGGAAGCGTCGCGCTTGGGCTTGAGCCCTGATGACCTTGCCCGAGCGGCCCTCGCTGACCTCCTGGCCGGGTACGACGACGATTTTCGCGCCGCGGCGGACCGGGTGCTTGAAAAGAACCGGGAGCTGTACCGCCGTCTCGCGTGATGCGCTACCTCACCCTGGGCGAGGTGGTGGACTTGCACGACCGGGTCCTCGAACAATCTGGAGGGGCCGCTGGCATTCGAGACCTCGGCTTACTCGAGTCGGCACTCGCCCAACCGAAGGCGACATTCGACGGGAATGATCTGCACCCTACTTTGATAGACAAGACAGCGGCCCTCGGGTACTCCCTTGTAGCGAACCATCCCTTTGTGGATGGCAACAAGCGCATCGGGCACGCTGCGATGGCGACGTTCTTGTTGCTCAACGGCCTGGAGATCGAAGCACCGGTCGATGCCCAAGAGCGATTGATGTTGGATCTCGCCGCTGGCGGCACGACTCGCTCAGTCCTGGCCGCATGGCTCGCTAGCCACACCCAACCCACCAGATAGTTTCGGCCTCGTTCCGTTGATGCGACAAGCCTTCGGCCTCTATCGACCCTGGAACGTTACGCGTTCTTGAACGCCTCGAAGCGGAGGCGAGTGTAATCTGCCGTCCAGACACCATCTGCACCGCAGAGCAAGGGCCTTAGCCGATCACGTACATCGTCAAGGTACTTCTGACGGTCACCAGACGGCAGTACGGACACAAAACTACCGGCGAACGTCTCGAGAAAACCAGACATGTCACCGGGCAAAGGCGTCGGACGACGGATAATTTCAATGTACGCTACGGCAAATCCCGCCTTCGCCAAGCGGCTTCCGTAATCCGCGGTGGTTGCAAAGTACCACGGGTTTGCGGCCCAGCCGTCGTAGCCGCGTCTCTCAAGCTCCGTCACGAGCGCCGTCTGAATCGTCTGGCAGCACTTGTCGCCGCCGCATTCCGCAACGAAACGCCCTCCGGGGCGGAGCGCGCTAAACACGTTACGAATCACACGATCGGCGTCCTTCAGCCAGTGCAACACGGCATTGCTAAACACGGCATCGAACTCCTCGCGGAAATCGATCTCGTACGCATTCTGGACCGAGACGTTGAGCGCCAACCCCAGGGCAGCCTGGATCAGCTCGGGACTGGAATCGATGCCGACCACTTCGCAGCCGCCGTCCTGCAACCTCTTGGTGAGCACGCCATCGCCGCACCCAAGATCAAGGATGCGTTCACCCGGCTTAGCGTTGAGGAGCTCGACCACGGGCATGCCCAGGTCGCTGACGAACCGCGCGTTCTTGTCGTAGCCTTCGGCGCACCACGTCTGCTCCGTCATTGCGTCATCCAGGCCAAGTCCGTCTAGACAGAATGACTTCCGCGACAGGCTGACCCCCGGTTGTCTCGCGGGTTAGCCTGTTGGCCAGAGCCGCATCGCTGCAGGTCCGCAGCGCAGTGTTCCCGGAGGTCAGCCATGGCGAAGTCTACACCGCTGTACGTCGGGTTGGATGTGCACAAGGAATCGATTGCCGTCGCGCATGCGACGGGTGGGCGAGCGGATCCACCCGTGTTCGTCGGCGCGATCGGGACACGCCAAGCCGACCTCGATCGGCTGATTCGACGCTTGCAGGGGAAGGCCCCCGAGCTGCGATTCGTGTACGAAGCCGGCCCGTGTGGCTACACGCTGTATCGCTATCTCACGAAGAAGGGGCTGGCGTGTGACGTCGTGGCGCCGTCCCTGATCCCGCGGCGGCCGGGTGACAAGGTGAAGACCGACCGGCGTGATGCCGTCGAGCTCGCGCGGCTGCGGCGGTCCGGGGACCTCACCGCGGTCTACGTGCCGTCGGTGGAGGATGAAGCGATCCGCGATCTCTGCCGAGCTCGTGATACGGCGCGAGTCACGCTCAAAGATGCGAAGCTCCGGCTCAAGGCATTCCTGCTGCGTCTCGGGCTCCACTACGTGGGACGGGCCGATTGGAATGCGGCGCACCAGCGCTACCTGGCGAAGGTCGTCTGTCCCACGCCGGCGCAGCAGGTCGTCTTCCAAGAAGGCGTACGCGCCGTCGATGAGCAGGTCGAGCGGCTGCAGCGGATCGAAGCCGAGCTGCGGGACCTCGCGCCCCACTGGCGGCGCTATCCGCTCGTCGAGGCGTTACAAGCGCTGCGTGGCGTCCAGTGGGTCGTCGCCCTGACCGTGGTCGCCGAACTCGGCGACCTGACGCGCTTCGAGCATCCCCGACAGCTCGCGGCGTTCGTGGGCCTCGTGCCCTCGGAGTACTCCAGTGGCTCGACGCGTCGGCAGGGCGGCATCACCAAAGCCGGCAACGGCCGCGCGCGCCGCGTGCTGGTCGAAGCCGCGGGGGCGTATCGTCATCCCGCGAAGGTGTCACTGCATATTCAACAGCGGATCGATCAGCTCCCGAAGGCCCTGCAAGACCTCGGCTGGAAAGCGCAGGTGCGGTTGTGCAAGCGCTTTCGGCGGCTGGTCGCGCGGGGCAAGCATCCGAACGTCGTCGTCACGGCGATCGCGCGTGAGCTGATCGCCTTCATGTGGGCCATCGCGCGCGCGATGCCCACGCGCGCGTAAACCTCGCCAGGGGCGGAGGCGGGACGTGGACCACCGATACAGGCGTCATTCCTCGGCGTCCCGCTCAGTCGCCTGCGCGGCAGGGAGAACTGCGTCCCACTTGACTCGAGAAGTCATATCAACGGTCGCGATGAGCTGCGCCGTCGCAGGGACGCGAGAGCGGCCAAAGTGACGTCAGCTCCATCGCGGGGTTAGGCATCAAGTTACGATGCCTTCGCTGTGGACGGGCGAACGGTCACCAGATCGTTGTCCTCGACGGCTCGTACGTCCCCTGGCCCGAGCGTCACGAGCGCTTGCGTCCGGCCAGACGCTGCTACGAACTCAGCGAGGAACGCCGTGGGGTTGTGGATCTCCACGACAGTACCAAGATCGCCGCGTCTGAGCCCGTGTTGCGGCATGTCGCTTGTGAGCACGACAACATCGAGAAGCTGTGGCGTCACTTCACACCTCCGGGGTACGCGGTGACGAACCTCGGAAACGTCTCTCCGGTTCGAACAAACCAGACACTGACGACGGGCGCTCCACTGACCGGCCCTCGTAGAATAGCGCGAACAACGAACGCTTGCCCCGCGCCCTCAGCCGGGCCCGCTTCGGCTTCCTGCGTCAGGTGCTGCTCACGCAGCGCCGACTCCAGTTCTTCCCAATTGTGAGGCCCGAAACCCAGGGCCGCGAAGAATCGAGCCTTGAAGCGCCCGATAGGATGCTCGCTCGACAGCAGGTAGTCGTGCAGCTTCCTACGGTTGATGAGTGCACGATCAGCGCCGGGGATCAGCACGACCGCATTCTAGCGTCGTCTACTTCTGTCCTGCGCCGAAGATGCCTAACGAGTAGTCGGCTGAACTCGGTAGCCGGATACTCGAATAACGGCTGCAGTGTAGCGGACCGACCACTGGCATTCAATCTGTCCGGAACATGCTGACTGGACAGCCTGATCCGCCGTGCCTTGGAGGAACGAACGGGCCTGGTTGAACGGGATAGGCAGAACAAGATAGCGCAATACGCCAGCGAGGCTTCGTGGCGTATTCGGCTCATCGAGGCTTCGACTCTGGGCTGGTCGTGGCGCGCACCGCGTCCAGCGGGCTCCGGACGCCCCGGCCACCCTGGTTGAGGACGTGGGTGTAGATCATTGTCGTGCTCACGTCACGGTGTCCCAACAGTTCCTGGATGGTCCTGATGTCGTACCCGGCCTCCAGGAGATGGGTAGCGAACGAGTGACGGAGAGAATGGCACGTCGCGGGTCGGGGAATGGCGGCCGCCCGTGCGGCGTCCTTCACAGCCCGCTGGAGCACCGACTCGTGCAGGTGATGACGCCTCCGCTCGCCGGTCGCCCGATCGACATAGAAGCGCGTGGCGGGGAATACCCATTGCCACGCCCATTCGCGAGGCGCGTTGGGGTACTTCGCCCTGAGCGCGCCAGGGAGCGCGACGCTGCCGCGCCCGGCAGCGAGGTCTGCGTCGTGCTGGGCCTTCACCCGCGTCAAATGGTCCACGAGGGCCGACTTGATCGTGGCCGGCAGCATGGTCACGCGGTCCTTGCCGCCCTTGCCATCTCGAATCGCGAGTTCGCCGCGGTCGAAGTTGATGTCCTTGACGCGTAGCTCTGCGCACTCGAGGAGCCTCAGACCGGCACCGTACATGAGCGAGGCCATCAGCCAGACGGGACCACGGAGCCGCGAGAGAAGCGATCCCACCTCGTCGCGCGAGAGCACCACGGGCAGACGCACGGGTCGTTGCGCTCGGACAATCTCGTGCATCCAGGTGAGTCGAGTGCCCAGCACGGCGTCGCACAGCGCTTCGGCCGCCGACAGAGCGATCCATCTGACGCGGCCGTGTGGGACCGTCGGTCCGGAGCAAGACCGTGGCAAGCGTATTGGCGCAGCGTGTGGGTCGGTGGCGAATGCTGAGGTGATCGGATCGGATCAGGTCGGTCTTGCGGAGCGACCGATGGTCCCTCACGGCTGCGGTTTGGAAAGTGGCGCCGGGATCACCACGTGGTGGTCGTAATACTAGCGGTCGAATGACTCCCGGCGCGAGGACTCGGTGAGCCGGATGACATAACGCTCCGGGTTCTTCCGGAACATCTCCTGCATTTCGCTCAGGCTTCGCGCACCGCCGTAGCTGATGGCGGAGCAGAGGTGCTTGAGCATATCCCTGAGGATCGGGCGCGCGGAGCCACGTGCGGGGACGCTGATCTCCATGCCCTCGGCGCCCAGCGCCTCGACATCCGCGTCATCGAGGTCTTCCACGTCCAGTCGATCGACAATCGCCTCGAGCGAGGCCATGCCGCGGAAGACCTTGAACGGCACGCGAACGGTCTTGTTCGACTCGGGGACGACGACCGGTTTTTGTACGACGTCTCCAGGGGTCTCCGTCGTGCCCGCAAACGCGCTTCCAAGCATCACCGTATCGCCGCCGAACGCCAGTGCCTGAGCGAGAGCGCCGTGGCGTTTCACGCCTCCGTCCGCGATGAGTGGCAGGTCACCCGCCGCCGCGCGGCACTCCACGAGTGCCTGCACCTGCGGGACGCCGAAGTTCGTGTTCAGTCGCGTCGTGCATCCGCCCCCGGGGCCGATGCCGACCTTGATCCCGTCCACGCCACGCTCCGCGAGGAATCGCACGCCGTCGCCGGTGGCGACGTTGCCGGCGACAAGCTCGACATCCCCGAATCGCTTACGGAAAGCCTCGATCGCCTGTGCCATGACGGCCGAATGCCCGTGCGCGATATCGATCACGAGCACATCCACCTGCGCCTTGATGAGTTCGGCTGCGCGTTCGAGGTAGTCGCCCTTGGCGCCAATCGCCGCGCCGACGCGAAGCCTGCCCTGGCTGTCTCGCGTTGCAAACGGAAGCTGGCGCTGCGCGATGAGATCCTTGGCCGTGATCAGGCCTCGCAACGTGCCGTCCGCATTCAGGAGCGGAAGTTTCTTCACCTTGTTCTCGCGCATGGTGTGCTCGGCGCCTGTCGTCTCCTTGTCACGGTGGACGACGAGCTGATCGAGAGGAGTCATGCGCGACGCGACGGTGCCCGACAGGTCAGCGAATCTGAGGTCACGAGTCGTCAGCAGCCCCTGGACACGCCGGCGATCATCGAGCACGACGAGCGTGCCCACGCCTGTGGTCTGCATCCGCGCAGCAGCTGCTGCAAGGCGGTCCTCGATCGCGATGGTGTAGGGGTCGTTGATGATGCCGTGCTGCTTGCGCTTGACGATCTGCACCTCGCGCACCTGCGGCTCGATTTCACCGCTTCGAAACCCGCGGTCGATGATTCCCAGGCCGCCTTCCTCCGCAACCGCGATGGCCATCGCCGCGCGCGTGACGGTGTCCATGTTGGCCGACACGATTGGCCGCTTGATCGACAGTCGGCGTGAGAAGCGCGAGGAAAGATCGATGGTGGCGGGGTCACGGCGTTCGACCACGCTGTATTGCGGCGTGAAGAGGAAGTCGTCGAACGTACAGCCGCGGACAAGTGAGAGCAGATCGGTCATGAATAACGCTCGGGGTTGAGAAACACGGGACGTCTAAGCTACTTCGTTTCCGGTCCCGGTGTCCCCGGCTACAGGCCGGCGGCGTATCTGGTGCGGGCGGCCGCGACAATCTGTCCGTATTTTGCCTGCATGAGCTCCCATTCGGTTTCGAGCAGTGACAGGCGTGCGTCGTTCAGCTCTGTCGCGGTGATGACACCGTTCTCGTAGGACACCTCGGCGATCGAGAGCCCTTCACGCGCAAGCTCTACGGCCTTCTCCTGGGTCGAAACGATTTCATGCGCTGCGTCGAGCTCCGTGGATGCGGTGGCCAGCTCGAGACGCGCGCTGTCGAGAGCGGCGTTGACACCGTGCTCAGCCTGCCGGACCCGGGCGGTTGCCGCGCCGCGACGAGCCGCGACGGTCGGCTGATTGAAAAGCGGGATCCGAACCGCCAGGCCAAACTGAAAGCTCCGGCTCGAGTTGTTCAGCAGTGAATCGAGACCATCCTCCTGGTACTGAAAGTTGCCTGACAGCGCGACGGTCGGCTTTCGTTCGGCATTGGCGAGCGACACGAGCCGCTCGGCCGCCTCCCGTTGCTGACCAATGGCACGGATATCGGGTCGCCTTGTGACGGCGCCTTCAATTGAAGCCACGTCCGGGACGGAGGGCACTTCCTCGAGCGACCCGGACAACTGGAGCGGTTCGTTCTGAGGCAGCGACAGCACGCTCCGTATCGCCTGATACGAGACTTGCGCCGAGCTGCGCGCGCGGATGAGTTTCGCGCGTGCGTTCGCCAGCTCGACCTCGGCGCGAAGCACATCGAGCCTGGCAGCCGACCCGGCGCTGAACCGCACTTGCGCGAGTTCGAGATGCCGTTCAGCAATGGTGACGCCTTCCTGAGCCACGCGCACGCCCTGGTCAGCGGTGAGCGCCGCGTAGAACGTCTCGTAGACGCGCAGCCTGAGCCCCTGTTGTGCGCGTTCGACATCCAGGCGGCTGCTTTCACTCGCTGCGGCCTGCGCTCCATACGCGTGCTGGAGCCGTCCTCCGGTGTAGACGGGCTGTGACACGTCGAGCCGCATGATGTTCACGCGTTGCAGGTTCACGCGAAACGTCTGCTCGGTCGGTGCGAAGATCCCTGCGGGGATTCGGAGGATCGGGCTTTCCTGCAGGGGCGTGTAGAGGAAGCTGAAATCCAGGGACGGGAAAAATGCCGCCCGGGCTTCGAGCGCGTTCGCCTGGCTTTCATTCAGTCGTTCGCGGGTGCCTTTGAGCCCCTCGTTTCGAGCCGCCGCCAGTTCCAGCGCCCGGTCAATCGTAAGCGGTCCACCAATGATTGGGGATGGCGTACCACCACTCTGGACGGCCGGCGCGCTCGCCGGCGCGTCGTCGTCGCCGGTCGCGGCAAACGCTGACGCTGCGCTGAGGAACGCGCCAACGAGCGCCAGCAGCACCAGCACGCCGGCGATGCGCGCTGCCGTGCGAATCCCCGCAGGCATCGGCGATTGACGCCACACCTTGAACCGCGCCACAGCCCCTTCGAGCAGCAGGTACGCCACAGGCACGACCACGAGTGTCAGCAGCGTTGACGTGATCAGTCCGCCAATCGTGGCAATCGAGATCGGCGCACGGAATTCGCTGCCGTCACCGTTCGCCCAGGCGGACGGCAGCATGCCGAGAATCATTGCGACGGTGGTCATCACGATGGGCCGAAGCCGAACCGGTCCGGCCTGCAGCAGGGCATCCTTGAGCGGCAACCCTTTCTGGCGAAGCTGATTCGTATAGTCCACGAGAAGGATCGCGTTCTTCGTCACGAGCCCCATCAGCATCACGACACCGATCATGGCCGGCATGCCGAGATTCATCCCCATCGCCAGAAGCAGCAGGAGCGCACCGACGAGTGCCAGCGGCAGCGACAGCATGATGATGAAGGGCTGCAGGAATGACTCGAACTGCGACGACAGCACAATGTAGATGAATGAGACAGCCAGAATCATCGCGAGGCCCATGGCCGCGGCTGATTCCTGCATCAGTTCCACATCACCCGCGAATCCCCACTCGAACGTCCCCGGCATGGCCACCGACTCGACCGCGCGCTGCACCTCGGCCGTCACGTTGCCCAGGGCGTAGCCGCTGGCCAGATCGATGCCGATCTTGGCCTGCCGCCGACGCTGCTCACGATCGATGTTGCTTGGACCGACGGCTGGAGCGAATCGCACGATGTCGCTCGCTTTCACCGCCGCACCGGTCGGCGAATAGAGCGGCGCGCGCAGCATCGCTTCGGGATCGTTGCGATACTCCGGGGCGAGCCTGACGCGGATGTCGTGCTCGCGATCGCCGTCGCGCAGTCTCGTGGGCACCACGCCCTCGACCATGCCCCGAAGCTGCATGGCGACGCTGCCCACGCTGAAGCCCATGTCAGCGGCGAGAGAACGATTGACGCGCGCGACAACCTCAGGCTGACCGCTCACGAGGCTGTTGCTCACATCCACCGCGCCGGGAATCTGCCGCACCTTGGTCTGAATCTCGCTGGCGATGCGCTGCAGTGTTACGAGGTCATCCCCGCGGACGAACACGTTGATCGGTGGCTCGTACGGAGCGCCCTGCATGAACTCGGGGTCAGCGACCTTGCCGTCCACGAACGGAATCTCTGCGAGCATCGTGCGGACTTCGTTCTTGATCTCGCCAATGCCGCGCGTCCGCTCGGCCTTCTTTGTCGTCTTGACGCGCAGGCTCGATGCCCGTGTCTGTCCGTTGACGCCGACCGTGCTGAAGACCTGCGTCACCTCAGGAATGGCGAGCAGCGACCGTTCCACACCCGCGACGGTCGAGACACTCTGGTCAAAGGACGTCCCGGGCGGCAACTCGACGATGACCTGGAACTCGCCACGGTCCTCGGCCGGCACGAATTCAGTGCCCATGAGAGACGCTGCGCTCAAGCTGGCCACGAAGATGACGACGGCCATGCCGAGCGTCTTCCAGGGATTGTTCAGCGCCACCGCAAGGATGCGGTGATATCCGCGATCAAGGCTGTCGTACCCGCGGCCCATCCGCTCGAAGAGCCTGCCCGTTCGTGACCGCGTGCGCTCCTCGAGCGGCACGAAGCGAACGAAGCGTGACGAAAGCATGGGGTCGAGCGTAAAGGCGACGAGCAGCGACATCGCGACGGCGAACGCAATCGTCAGCGCGAACGATTTGAAGAACTGGCCGACGATCCCGGTCATGAATCCAACCGGGAGGAATACCGCCAGGATGGTGAAGGTGGTCGCCATCACCGCGAGGCCGATCTCGGACGTGCCACGTCGCGCCGCGGTCACCGGATCCTCGCCGTGCTCGAGGTGGCGGAAGATGTTCTCCCGCACCACCACGGCGTCGTCGATCAGGATGCCGATCACGAGCGACAGCGCCATGAGCGTCATCATGTTGATCGTGAAGCCGGCGATCCACATGAAGAAGAAGGTCGAGATCACGGACGTCGGAAGGGCCAGCGCCGTGATGAGCGTGGAGCGCCAGTCACGCATGAAGACAAAGATGACGAGTACCGCCATCAGCGCGCCAAAGACGATCGCTTCGCGAACCTGTGCCACGTTCTCCTTGATGAACTCGGAGTCGTCGTGGACCGCCTTGATTTGCAGGTTCGGGAAGGTCGCGCGTGCCCGCTCGAGTGTCGCCTGAACGCGTTCGGCGATCGCTGCGGTATTCCCGCCGGACTGCTTCTTGATGGAGAAGGACACGGCATCAGCGCCGTCGAGCCTGGTCGTGGATGTCCGCTCCTCGAAGCCGTCAACGACGCGCCCGATGTCGCGGAGACGCACGGTTGACCCGGCAGCCGACCGCAGAATGACGTCTTCGATTTCATCGGCGGTTGCAAACTCGCCCTTCGTGCGAAGCGCGATCGTCTGTCCCGGTTGCTGCATCTGACCGCCGGGCAGGTCCAGGTTGTCGGCGGCGAGCGCGTCTGCGACGACGGATACAGGTAGTCCGAGGGCGTCGAGACGTCCCGGATCGAGCTCCACGTGAATCTCGCGTACCTCTCCGCCGTTCACCTCAACGGCGGCCACGCCGTCGATTTGCTCCAGAAGAGGTTTGAGGTCGTCTTCGACCTGGCGGCGCGTGATGTCGGATCGCTGTGAGGAGGCGACCGCGAACGTCATGATCGGCAGCGCCGAGACGTCGAATCGGACGATGGTCGGATCCTCGATCTGTTCGGGCAGGCGGCTGCGAATCGCGGCGACTTTCTCACGGACCTCCGCTGCGGCAGTCTGCGGATCGACTTCCAGCCGCAACTCGAGGCCGACAAGCGCGCGGGACTCAGTGGACGTGGACATCACGCGCTTCACGCCGTTGATGCCGGCGACCGCATCTTCGATGGGTCGCGTCACGAGCGTCTCCACCTCTTCCGGAGACGCACCTGGGTACACCACGCTGATGTTCACGAACGGGAAGTTGATCTCGGGAAAGAGATCGATGCCCAGACGTGTGAGCGACACGATGCCCAGCACCATGAAGCTCATGATGACCATCGTCGCGAAGACGGGCCGTCGGATGGAGATGTCAGAAATCCACATGGCGTTTACCGGGCAAGAACCGCATTGACCTTGGTGCCTGTTGCGACGTCCTGGCGGGCGTCGGACACGATCGTGTCGCCTGCCTGGAGGCCACTGGCGATTTCGGTGACAACGCCGTCGGTGAGACCCTCAGTGACCGGCACCGGCTGGATCGTGTCGTTGTCGATGCGCAACGCGACGCGTTTCCCGTCGCGCGTCGTCACCGCGTCGCGGGGGACCGCAAGGACCTGGCTGGCTTGCTGAAGTGGGATCGCGGCCTCTCCGTACATCCCCGACAGCAGGGCGGAATCCGGGTTGGACATTCGAACTTCGATTTTGAAGTGCCGGTTGCGAGCGTCAATTTCAGGTGCGATTGCCGCGAGGCGTCCCTCGAAGGTTTTGCCTGGTAACGCCTGAGCCGTAACCCGCGCTGGCATGCCGACGCGCAATCGACCGGCTTCGAGCTCTGAGACGCCAGCTTCGAGTTTCATCACCCGCACGTCCGCAATGACAACGACCGGTTCGTCGCCGGGTCCCACGAGGCTTCCCGCGTCGAAGTGGCGCTCGACGACGACGCCATTGACCGGGGAGGTGAGCGTGGCGTCGCGCTGGATCTCGGACGCCCTGCGGAGGGCCGCTTGCGCCTGAGCAAGGTTGGCCTGCGCAAGGTCCCGCTGGGCCGCCGTCGATCGCCGTGCGGTGTCCGCAGCGTCGAGGCGCTGCTTTGGAAGGGCACCGCGCTCGAACAGATTCTTTGCGCGCTCCTGTTCGAGGGTGGCGTTGGCGAGGCCGGCCTCGGCCGCTTCAACACCGGCAATTGCGACGTTCACGGACGCAGATGCGGCATCCACCTGAGCATCGATTTCCCGTCGGTCTATCGTGGCCAGAACCTGGCCTGCACGCACGCGGTCGCCGATGTCCACGTTGATACGCGACAACGTGCCCGGCAGCTTCGCCCGGATTTCAACGCGCGTCTGCGGTGCGAGATTGCCCGAGATCTGCAGAGACGATTCCAGGTCTGTCACTCCGACCTTCACCGCTGCCACGTCGATGCGGTGGTCGACTGGGGCGACCTCCGCAGAGGCGGCTGGTTCTGTTCCGCCGCATGCCGCGAATGAGCCTGCTGCAAGCAGGGCGAAAGCGGCGAGCAAGGGGAGACGGCGCGGTCGTCGAAATGAGCCAGGGGCCGGGTGGAGCAAACGGTTACGCTTGATCATGAAGCACCTTTGAAGGGTCGCCTACGGCGTGGAACGGACAAACGGAGGCAACGAAGGTTGTGCCGACGTCGGTCGTGAATCCTGCGAGCATCGATTCGAGCAGGTCATGAGCCAGAGCGTCGGGGTCCTCGCCAGGGGCGAGTCGCTGTGACAGGCCGATGGTCGAGGCGCCGAGCATCCCCACCCACAATACGTGGAGCGCGGCAGACGGATTCAACCGCTTCGAGAACTGTTCGCGCTCGATGCAACGCTGGATGCAGTCCTCGAAGATCGCGGTTGTCGCCTGGAAGAACTCGAACCGCTGGAAGTCCTGGTTGAGACTGGGAACCGAACGATCCACGAACATCAGGTCGAAGTACTCCGGGTGGGTTTTGGAGAACTGATAGAAGGCCCACAACCCGGCGCGCAGGCGATCGAAGGGATCCGCCACGTGCACGCAGGAGGAGCCGCTCTCGGCAAGGAGCCGGAAGCCCTCTTCCGCGAGGGCGAAGAAAATATCGTCTTTACTGGGGAAGTAGCTGTAGATCGCCGCCGGGCTGTACTCGATTCGCTCCGCGATTTTCCGCATCGACACGTTGCGATAGCCCTCGGCGACGAACAGCTCACGTGCTGCCGTCAGAATGGCTTCGCTGATGCGATCACGCTCTCGTTGCTGGCGTTCCTTAGTGCCCATGAACACCCATCATGTAGTAAACAGTGTTCAGATGTCTAATGGTGTTTGATGCCTCGTGTGGTGTCGCAAACTCCGTCCCATGCGCTCCTGGCCAGGATGCCGGGTCAGGTAAACAACCGCAGTACAAGTGCTTGTTCCGTCTACCCGCTCGTGAGCGAATGCTGCGGCTGATGCGCGGCGGTCGTCAGTGTGCGGAAAAACCCCCGGTCACGCGTGTGGTTCCAGACACTTCGAGCCCCCAAGGATGGATCGCGTGATTCGAACAATAATGAGTGCCGATGCCGCGATCCACGACGATGACGTATCTGATTTGTGCTGCCGCGTGGGCCGTGCCCGGCGCCGGTCACTTGTGGCTGGGTCGGGCCCAGAAGGGCCTGGTGTTGCTGATTGTTCTGCCGCTGATGTTCGTGACCGGGCTCTGGTTCGACGGGCGGCTTTTCCCTTTCGAGTTGGGACAGCCACTCGTGGCCCTGGCCGCATTCGCTGACGTTGGTATGGGCGTCCCTTATCTCATCGCCCGGGCGATGGGGCAGGGGGCCGGTAACGTCATCGCTCAGAATTTCGAGTACGGCAATGCGTTTCTGATAGTGGCTGGCCTGCTCAACATGCTGGTCGTACTCGACGCATTCGACGTCGCCGAGGGACGCAAGTGAGCTCACATCTCGGGGCGATGATTCTTTTTGCACTGTTCGTCTCAATCGTGTTCGCCACCCTGATGCGGGACGATCCCTCGGCGCAGGTGCGGCTGGGACTGCGCCTTTTCGGTGGACTCGTCGGCGGCGGTGTCTTGGCGGGGTGGCTGCTCTATCCTCTGCCGTTCTGAGTGCGGTCCCGCTCTCTCCAACTCTGGCTTCCCGTTCTCGTCTACATGGCGGGCATCTTTGCGGCCTCGTCACTGTCGTCTCCGCCCGTTCCGGGAGGCGCCGACAAGCCCTGGCACGCGCTCGCGTATTGCGGCCTCTCGGTTCTCGTCGTGCGCGCGTGGGTCCACGGCCTGCCCGCTCGCATCACACCCAGGATCTTCTTCATCTCGGTGTGCCTCGTGGTGTTTTACGGCGTGACCGACGAAGTGCATCAGATGTTTGTCGCAGGTCGAACAGCCTCGATCGACGACCTCTTTGCCGACACGATCGGCGCACTCATCGGAGCGGGGCTGTGTTGGGCGTGGGGTATAATCACGCCAACGTCGCGCAATGAGCTTTGACAACCTACCTTACCGGCGCGACGGCGCAGTGGCTGTGCTGCCTCCCAACGTCGCGCAGATTTTCGACACGCTCAGTCTTCCCAGAATTGACGAACCACTCCAACTCGCTGTGAGCTGTTCCCGCGATGTGGCCGACGTGTCCCAGTGGCACACGGCGAGTGGACAGGCGTTTGAGAGTGGCCGATGAAGGAACTCCGAGGCGCACCGATCGCTTCAGGCTGTCGCTTCGCGATCGTCGTGGCTCGATTCAATGAAGAGATCACCGAGGGATTGCTGCGGGGTGCCCGCGAGGCGCTCGTCGAAGCGGCGGTCCGCGATGAAGACGTGACGATCGTTCGCGTCCCTGGATCGTTCGAGATTCCTGTGACCGCGCTTCGCATCGCGGAAACGGGCGGGGTCGATGCCGTCATCTGCATCGGGTGTCTCATCAAGGGCGACACGATGCACTTCGAGTACATCGCGAGCTCCGCGTGTCAGGCCATTGCGGCCGCGGCCGCGGCGACGGGCGTGCCGATGGCGTTGGGCGTCCTGACGACGCTCACCGAGGAACAGGCAGTCGCACGCGCGTCTGCAGGTCGCGACAACAAGGGGCGCGAAGCCGCGCTGGCGGCCATTGAGATGGCGACGCTGTTTCGTCAGCTGGAAGAAGGGTATCCGGAGTGACGACCAAGACGGTCAAGGAGCATGTGGAGCCGGCGGCGAAAGACTCGCGGCGTCAGTCTCGCGAGGTTGCGGTGCAGATGCTCTATCAATGGGAAGTGGGCCGATCTGCGATGGCCGAAGTCATCGAAACTTTCTGGCTGCATGAACAACCCGACGCGCCGCCGCTCACAGAGGACGCGAGAACGTTTGCCGTCAGGCTCGCGACGGGAGTCGTCGACACCGTGGTGAGCCTCGATCCGGTGATTTCCGACGCGGCCGACAACTGGCGAATTGAGCGGATGAACGTCATGGACCGCCTGATTCTTCGTCTTGCTGTGTACGAGTTTCTGCACGAGACAGCCACTCCGTCCAAGGTCATCATCAACGAAGCGCTCGAGCTGGCACGCACGTTCAGCAATGACGACTCGGTGCGGTTCATCAACGGGATCCTCGATGCGATCCGACGACGTCTCGAACGCGCATGACCACCGCAGAAGAATCCGATCAGGTCGTTCAGCGCCGCGCCAATCTTGACGAGCTTCGCAAGCTCGGCGTGAATCCCTATCCACATCGTTTCGACCTCGGCGAGTCGATCGAGGCGGTCGTGGGGGCGCACAGCAGCAAGACCGGAGAGGTGCTCGACGCTGAGGCGATCACCACGCGCACAGCGGGAAGGATTCTCACGATTCGGACGTTCGGCAAGGCCAACTTCCTTGTGCTCTCGGACGGCAAGACCCGCCTGCAGGTGTACATCCGGCAGGACGCGCTCTCCGAACGGGACTTCAAGATCTTCAAGCTGCTGGATTTTGGTGACTGGGTGGGAGTGGAAGGACGTCTCTTCCGCACCAAGACCAACGAGCTCACGATCTGGGCGTCGAGCCTCGAGTTTCTCGCCAAGTGCCTTCTGCCGTTGCCCGAGAAGTGGCACGGACTGACCGACGTCGAGACGCGCTACCGACAGCGCTATCTCGATTTGATCGTCAATCCCGACTCGCGACGGGTGTTCGAGGTCCGCAGTCGTGTGGTGTCGGCGATCCGCGAATTCCTGACCACCAGAGGGTTTCTCGAAGTCGAAACGCCCATGATGCAGTCGATTGCGGGCGGTGCGCTCGCCCGGCCGTTTACGACGCATCACAATGCTCTCGACATTCCGTTGTACATGCGCGTGGCCCCCGAGCTGTTCCTGAAGAGGTTGACCGTCGGGGGAATCGAGCGCGTCTTCGAGATCAATCGAAACTTCCGGAATGAAGGGATCTCGACGCAGCACAATCCCGAGTTCACGATGCTTGAGTTCTACTGGGCGTACGCGGACTACCGGGATTTGATGACGCTCAGCGAAACGCTGCTGGCGGACGTCGCACAGAAGGCGATCGCAGCCGACGAGGTCGTTTATGGCGACCACACGATTTCGCTTCGTCCTCCGTTCCGTCGTCTGTCGCTGCGCGAGGCCGCGAGGGACGCCGCCTCACGACGTCTGGGTGAATCAATCGACCTGGAGGTCCTTCGTTCGCGCGATAGCGCCGCGGCGTTGGCCGGACGCCTGGCGGTGCCAATCGAGCCAGGCATGGGGGCGGGCAAGATCACCGCTGCAATCTTCGAGGCGTTGTGCGAGGGGGATCTCATCCAGCCGACGTTCGTCTACGACTTCCCAACCGAAGTGTCGCCCCTGTCCAAGCAGAAAGCGGATGATCCCGACACAGTCGAGCGGTTCGAGCTGTATGTCGCGGGCTTCGAGCTGGCGAACGCGTTCAGCGAACTCAACGATCCCGTCGAACAGCAGCACAGGTTCGAAGAGCAGCTTCGTCAGCGCGCGGGCGGAGACGAAGAGGCCCATGCGATGGACAGCGACTACATCCGTGCGCTGGAGTTTGGCATGCCGCCGGCCGCGGGTGAGGGGATCGGGATCGATCGTCTTGTGATGCTTCTCACGGGGAGCCTGTCCATTCGCGACGTGATCCTGTTCCCGTTGATGAGGCCGAAGTAGGCCGCCAGTCCCTGTCTGGACACTGACAAGTGGCTTTTGAGCTCTTCATCGCGCTTCGCTACCTGTTGGCCCGCCGCAAGCAGGCCTTCATTTCACTCATTTCTCTAATCTCGACGATCGGCGTCGCGGTGGGCGTGATGGCGCTCATCATCGCGCTGGCATTGATGACGGGGTTGCAGGGCGAACTCCGTGACCGGATCCTCGGATCGACGGCGCACGTGTACGTGTGGCGTTCGGGTGGGCTCGAGGACTACCGCGCAGAGGTCGCGAAGCTGACCAAACTGCCCGGTGTCACGGGTGCAGGCCCGGCGATTCTGGGTAAGGCATTGATTTCAACCGAGCGCGCGGATGCGTTCATCAGCCTGAAAGGCGTCGATCCAGAGCTCGAGGCGAACGTCACGGACATCCAGCGCGCGATGCTGGAGGGCCGCATCACCGATCTGGAACCCGCGTCTGCAGACGACGTCCCGGGCATTTTGGTGGGCCGGAACCTCGCTCAGCAGCTCGGCGTCGCCGTGGGAGATACGGTCACGCTCCTCACGCCGCAAGGGACGCTTTCGCCGATGGGAATGATTCCGCGAACTCGACGCGTCCGGGTCGCCGGGATCTACACGCTGGGTCTGTATGAATTTGACGCGGCCTATGGATTTGTCTCGCTGGAGTTTGCCGAGCGGCTGCTCGGCAAAGCCGCGCCAGACCTGATCGAGTTGCGTGTCGCCAATATCGACGAAGCGCCCGCGATCTCAGACCGCGTGGTTCGCGAGTTTGGCGGCGACTACGTGAGCCAGGACTGGGCCGACATGAACCAGGCGCTTTTTTCTGCCCTCTGGCTCGAGAAGATGGCCATTTCCATCACCATAGGACTCATCGTCATGGTAGCGGCTCTCAATATCGTCGCTTCGCTGGTGCTGCTCGTGATGGAGAAGAGTCGCGACATCGCCATTCTGAAGACGATGGGGACCTCGTCGAGGCGGATCATGACGATCTTCATGTTGCAGGGCCTGGTCATCGGTGTGGTGGGGACGTCGATTGGCGCCGTGGGCGGGCTCGTGCTGTGCTGGGTGTTCGACCGCTATCGCCTGATCCAGATCCCGATGGACGTATACCAGGTGTCGTACGTGCCGTTTGTCGTCCAGCCGTTCGACTTTGTCGTCGTGGTGATTTCGGCCATCGTCATCTGTTTCCTGGCCACGCTGTATCCGTCGCGCCAGGCATCCCGTCTCGAACCTGTGCAGGCTCTTCGCTTCGAGTGAGCGCACCCGTGAGAATGCGTGGCGCCCTCGCACCGTCGCACCCCGGCACCGTCGCACCCCCGCACGCCCGCACCCTCGCACTGTCTCATTGAGTCGCGCCATGTCTTTTGTCAGCGTCAGCGGGCTCAACAAGTCGTTCACGGTCGGCAGCCAGCGCATTCACATCCTTCGTGACCTGCATCTGGAGGTCGCGGCAGGGGAGATGGTGGCGATTGTCGGAGCATCGGGCGTTGGAAAGAGCACGTTGCTGCATCTGCTCGGTGCGCTTGATCGGTGCGACTCAGGTACGGTCCGTGTGTCGGACTCCGAGCTGACGTCGATGAGCGATGCGGCGGTGGTGGAGTTCCGAAACCGTCACGTGGGTTTCGTGTTTCAGTTTCACCATCTGATGCCGGAGTTCGATGCCGCTGAGAATGTCGAGATGCCGATGCGCGTGGCGCGAGTTCCGCGCCAGGAGTCTCGACGACGCGCGACCGAACTGCTGTCGCGCGTGGGACTCGCCGAGCGCCTCTCACATCGTCCTGGAATGCTGTCTGGTGGCGAGCAGCAGCGTGTGGCTGTGGCTCGCGCGCTCGTGATGCAGCCGCTGTTGCTGCTCGCGGACGAACCGACTGGCGACCTGGATGAGAACACAGGGGACGCGCTCCATCACCTGCTGCGTGAGATGCACGCCGAGCACGGGCTCACGTCGGTGATTGCCACGCACAACCCGCGGCTCGCCGCCGCATGCGACCGCGTGCTCCGTCTGGAGCGCGGCTCCCTCCACCCGGCGTAGGCCGGGTGCCACGGAGTGGACCCGGCAATCGATCAATCGACGGATCTGTCGCGCGAATTCGCTCTCTATGCAGGAGTGGACGCAGGAGCCTCGGGATCGATACCCGAGAGCTGGAAGATGACCTTCGCGAGCGCTGAGTAGTCTTCTTCGCTTCGCCCTGACGCGACGAGCGATTCCACCAGCTGCTGAACGACCGCGCTGACCGGCGCCGCACTGTGATGCTCCGCCAGCGTCGTTGAGATGATCCGGTAGTCCTTCGCATACAGGCCCGCGCGGAATCCAGGTTTGTAGTTCCCTGTGAGGATGCGTTCTCCATGCACCTCGAGAACGCGGCTTGCGGCAAAGCCTCCGAGAAGAGCCGACCTGACTGCCGCCGCGTTGACGCCGGCCTTGCGCGCGAGAGCAAACGCTTCCGAGACGACCGCCAGCGTTCCCCCGATCACCATCTGATTGCAGGTCTTGCAGACCTGACCCGCACCCGACTCCCCGATGCGAATCACCCGCTCAGGATTGCCCATGGCATCGAGAATGGGTCTCACCGCTGAGAACGCTTCCGCGTCGCCGCCGACCATGATGGAGAGCGTGCCGCTGATGGCGCCAATTTCTCCACCGCTCACCGGCGCGTCGAGCATGACGGCGCCGAGCGAGGCAGCCCGTGCGGCAAGGCGGCGCGCGGTCGCTGGCGCGATGGTGCTCATGTCGATCAGGATCGTGCCGCGCTGAAGGGAGGCGAAGATGCCCTCGGGACCTTCCGCAACCTGCTCGACGTCGGGTGAGTCGGGAAGCATCGTGATGATGCGGGTGGCTTGCCGCGCAACCTCGCCAGGCGAGGAGGCCTTGCGTGCGCCATGGGCGACGAGATCATCGACCGGACTCTGGCTCCGGCTGTGAACGATGAGGGGGAAGCCCGCCTTCAGCAGATTCTTCGCCATGGGCCGGCCCATCAGGCCAAGTCCGATGAAGCCGATAGTGTTAGTCATGGCGGAAAGTATATAGAGGGTCACCGGACCGCGAGCCGCCCTGACGCGACGCGTCCACGGAAGCTCAAGCAGGCGTACGACTTAGCGCGACCCAACGTTGGTCGTGTCCACGCTTTGCCTTATAATGACGATAGAAGAGGCGGGTACTCTTCTTCGTGACGAACCACTAACGCTAGGCGGGCCGATGTTCGAACGCTACACAGAACGGGCGCGGCGGGTTCTCTTCTTCGCGCGCTATGAGGCCAGCCAGCTCGGCAGCGTGTCTATTGAGACCGAGCACCTGCTGCTCGGACTGATTCGCGAGGGGAAGGGCCTCACCAGCCGGATCTTCGCGCGCTCACACCTGTCACTCGAAAATATTCGAAAAGAGATCGAAGGACGGACCGTTTTCCGCGAGAAGGTGTCCACCTCGGTCGAGATTCCGTTCAGCGCCGAAACGAAGCATGTGCTGCAGTTTGCGGCCGAAGAGGCGGATCGGCTGCTGCACAACTACATCGGCACCGAGCACCTTCTGCTGGGAATCCTTCGGGAGGAGCGGTCGGTCGCGGCCTCGATCCTCATGGAAAAGGGGATGCGGCTGCACACCGTCCGTGAGGACATCGTCCAGCTGCTCAACGAGAAGACCACGCTGACCCGCGTGAAAGAGACGCCGCTGCTTGCCGAGTTCAGCCGCGACCTGACCGAAGCCGCCATGAAGAACCAGCTCGACCCGCTGGTTGGCCGCGACTATGAGCTGGAGCGCGTGCAGCAGGTGCTGTGCCGCCGGACCAAGAACAACGCCGTCCTGATCGGCGAGCCTGGCGTCGGCAAGACCGCGATTGTCGAGGGACTGGCGCAGAAGATCGTCTTTGGCGACGTTCCGCACTTCCTTGCCGACAAACGGATTCTGGCGCTCGATATCTCGCTGATCGTCGCTGGCACCAAGTATCGGGGCCAGTTCGAAGAGCGCCTGAAGGCGATCATGAAGGAGCTCACCGAGAACCCGAACATCATCGTGTTCATCGACGAGCTGCACACGCTGGTTGGCGCCGGCTCGGCCGAGGGTTCTCTCGATGCCGCGAACATCCTGAAGCCCGCGCTGTCGCGCGGCGAGATACGCTGCATCGGCGCCACGACGCCCGCGGAGTACCGCAAGTACATCGAGAAGGATCGGTCACTGGAGCGCCGCTTCCAGGCCATCAAGGTCGATCCGCCGGCCGAGAAGGAAACCATCGACATCCTGATGGGCGTGAAGGACCGCTACGAGCAGTTCCATCACGTGGAGTACACGCAGGAAGCGCTCGAGGCCGCTGTCTATCAGTCGAGCCGCTACATCACGGATCGGTTCCTCCCCGACAAGGCAATCGACCTCGTTGACGAGGCTGGCGCCCGGGCGAAGCTGAAAGAGGCGGGCTACAGCGAGGAGTTCGGCGAAATCAACAAGAGCATCCGGGTCGCCGTCGAGCAGATGGAGAACGCGGTCTCGCAGAAGGACTTCGAGCGAGCGCAGTTCTATCGCGAGCAGGAAGTATCGGCGCGCGAGAACCTGCAATTCGTCCGCGAGAAGTTCGACGTCAAGACGAGCGCCCGCAAGGTGGTGGTCAACAAGGCCGACATCGATGATGTCGTGTCGAAGTGGACCGGGGTACCACTCGCCTCGATCAATCAGGATGAGGGGGACAAGCTCCTGCGGATGGAGGCCGACCTCCACAAGCGGGTGGTCAGCCAGGAGAAGGCGATTTCCGCGATTTCGCGGGCGATTCGCCGCTCACGGGCGGGGCTCAAGAATCCCAACAGGCCCGTGGGCAGCTTCATCTTCCTCGGACCGACCGGTGTCGGTAAGACCGAACTCGCACGCGCACTGGCCAATTTCCTCTTCGGCAGCGACAACGCACTTATTCGTTTTGACATGTCCGAGTACATGGAGAAGCACTCGGTCTCGAAGTTAATCGGATCGCCTCCCGGTTACGTCGGGCACGAGGAAGGCGGTCAGCTCACCGAAAAGGTCAAGCGCAACCCGTACTCTGTGGTGCTGCTCGATGAGATCGAGAAGGCACACCCGGATGTGTTCAACATCCTTCTCCAGGTGTTCGAGGATGGCCACCTGACGGATGGTCTCGGAAACCGGGTGAACTTCAAGAACGCGATCATCATCATGACGTCGAACATCGGCGCCCGCTTCATCCAGAAGAAGGCGTCGCTCGGGTTCCAGTCGAGCGATTCCGGCGCCATCGACAAGAACGTCCACGACATGGTGCTTGGGGAGGTCAAGCGGACCTTCAACCCCGAGTTCATCAACCGTATCGACGAGATCATCGTGTTCGAGGCGCTCACTGACGACGACCTTCGTCGAATCATGGCGCTGCTCGTCGAGCAGCTGAACATCAATCTCGTAGACCGGCGCATGAAGATCGTGATGGCGCCGGAAGTGGTGGATTGGATTATCGACGTCACCTGCCGGGACCGGTCGTATGGCGCCCGGCCGTTGCGTCGCGCGATCCAGCGATACGTCGAGGATCCCCTCTCGGAGGAGCTCATCCGCGGGAATCTCCGCGACGGCGACGTCGAGGTGTTTCTCGAGGGTGGGCAGCTCTCGTATCGCCCGGCCGGAGAACTGACCGGCGGTCGTCGGCTCGCATAGCGACTGACCCGTCAGCGGGTCCGCTGCGTCCCTCGACACGCTCGGGACGAAGTGGACCCGGCAAGAGCCCACAAACGCACGGCCATCAGCTCGTCCCGTTCGTCTGAAATCCAGTAGACTGAAGCGTTTTGAGGGAGATCCGCAACATGCTGACGCGTCGCATCGTTCGAGTCATGGCCGCAGTGGCCGTGCTCGGCGGATCGGTGTCAACGGCCCGAGCCCAGACGCCGGCTCCGGCTTCGGCCGCGCCCACGATTTGTGGCGTCACCGTCCCGCCGCCCGTGAACCTGCCCCCGGCCAATTCCGGGCCGGTGGTCTATCAGCTCGCGCCTTGCTTTCCAGCGCAGGGCAATGTCTCGACCGTCGAGCCGCAGACCTACCTCTATTACATGCAGCTTCGGCCGAGCGCGCCGTCGCAGAACACATGGGTTCCCTACGACGACAAGGCTGAAGAGACCATGCGGGGCGATTTCAAGCGCCTCTGGGCCACGGGGTTTCTGAGCGACCTCTCGATCTCGGTCTCTGACTACGTGTTCTCCAACGGGGTGGTGGGCAAGCTGGTCACCTACACGATGGAGGAGCGCGAACGGGTCAAGATCGTCAACTACGAAGGCACCAAACAGATCGACCGCGCCAAGATCGACGAGCAGCTGCGCGCCCGTAGTATCGAGATGCGGCTCGACTCCTTCCTCGACAACGGGACCATCCGTCGCATCGAAACGGTGTTGCGCGAAATGATGGCCGAGAAGGGCTTCACCAACGCGCTGGTCTCGCATACGGTGACCGCAGTGGCTGGGGGCCCCAAACTGGTCAACGTGACCTTCAGCGTGGGTGAGGGACCGAAGATCAAGATTCGCAACATCGATTTCGCCGGGAACGTCGCCAAGTCCGACCGTACCCTTCGCCGGAAGATGAAGGACAACAAGACTCCTGGCATCCTGGGCCTCATTACCCGTGGCGGCACCTATCAGGAAGCGAAATTCGAGTCGGACGCCGACCTGATTCAGGCCTATTACCGCAACGAGGGCTACGTGCAGGCGCAGATCGGGCAGCCCGAGCTCAAGGTCCTCGAAAACTCCAAGGACGGCAAGACGCGGTGGGTTCAGCTGGTGATCCCGGTCACCGAGGGCGAGCGCTATCGCGTGGGATCGTTTGCGGTGGACGGCAATACCGTCGTGCGGAGCGAAGCGCTCACGCCGCTCTTCAAGGTCAAGGTCGGCGACTGGTACAACGAGAAAGATGTGCGCGACGGGCTCGTCAAGGCGCGCGAGGTGTACGGCGCCGGCGGCTACATGGAGTTCACCGGGTTCCCTGACATCAAGCCGGCCGAGGATGGCAGTGCCGCCGTACCAGAGGCGCTGCGTGCGCCCGGTCCGACAGGTCCGCCGACGGTGGACGTCACGATGCGGTTGCAGGAAGGGAAGCAGTACCTGGTCAATCGCATTACGTTCGTCGGGAATTCGACGACGCGCGACAACGTGATCCGGCGTGAGATGCGTCTCATCGAGGGCTCGGTGTTCAACACCGAAGCGCTCAAGTACAGCGTCAGGCGGCTCAACCAGCTCGGGTATTTCGAGCAGATCAACGAGCAGGACCAGATGGCCACCAAGGTGGACAAGACGCCCGGGCGCGATGGCCTCGTGGACGTCACGATGACGCTCAAGGAGCAGAACCGCAACCAGCTCACGTTCGGAGCCGGCGTCTCACAGTACGAAGGGGTGTTCGGTCAGCTCGGATTCCAGACGGCCAATTTTCTCGGCCGCGGCGAAAGCCTGACCCTGTCTCTCCAGGCCGGCGATCGCGCCCAGAACTACCAGCTCGCGTTTACGGAGCCTTTCCTGTTCGATCGCAACATCACGGGAGGGTTCGACATCTATAAGCGGGCGTTGCAGTACGTGGGCTACTACACGCAGAAGTCCTCCGGCGGCAATGTCACGTTTGGCCTGCCACTCGCTGGCTTCAGCCGGTTTTTCCTCAACTACGCCTACGAGAAGGTGAGCATGGCGGACCTCAATGAGGCCCTCATCGACACCTCCTGCGTGTACAGCGTGCAGGGCTGCTCCGTCATTTCCTCACTCAAGGATCTGTCGCAGTTGTCGTCAACGCAGCTCGAAGTGCTGCGCCGGAATCCGTTCATCTACGATTCGCTGCTCATCGGGCAGGGCGGCCGCCGGACGATCAGCAAGCTCGTTCCGAGCTTCGTGCACAACACGGTGGACAACCCGATCTTCCCGAACACCGGCAAGCGCTACACGGCGGCGGTGGACCTGGCGGTGCTCGGTGGCAACACACAGTTCTACAAGCCGACACTCGAGGGGATCTGGTTCTTCCGTCATCTGGCGCGAACGTCGATAGGCTTCCGAACGCAGCTCCAGTACATCTCACCCGTTCGAAACACGACCTCGCTGCCCATCTTCGAGCGCTTGTTCCTCGGGGGTGAATATAGCGTTCGCGGGTTTGACATCCGCTCGATTGGCCCGACGGTGCCGGGCTCTCAGGTGGTGCTCGGCGGCAACAAGAGCCTGCTCTTCAACGCCGAGTACATGATTTCCATTGCGTCGCAGGTGCGTCTGATCCTGTTTTACGACGCGGGGCAGGTTCGTGACACAGGACATTCGTTCGACTGGAAAGAGGACCTGACGGAAATCAAGTTCCCACAACCGGTCCTGCTCGATCCGGCATTGGGCGCGTCGCTCACGGATCCCAGTATTCCGAGCTTTGAAACGCTCGTCATCGGCCGAACGTCAGCGTTCAAAGTGTCAACGGGTGCGGAAGTGCGCTTCTTCATGCCGGTGCTGAACGTACCATTCCGGCTGATTCTTGCCTCGAACCCGCAGCGCGGCGGGGTGCTGGACAACAACTTCCGCCCCGCCAAGAATTTCACGTTCAAGTTCGCGGTCGGCTCGACGTTCTGACCTAGAAGTGACTGACGGTCACCTCGTAGGACGCCTGCGCGGGTATCTTGCCCACGTCGTAGATGCGAACGCAGAGGTTGCTGGCGATCGAGGCAGCGCCCTTGACCTCCGCCCCCTGAACCGCACTGTCGTTCGAAATGATCGTCTGACAGGTGCTGTTCGTGATGTTCCAGGTCCCCAGACTCAACCCGATCGATTCAACGGTTTCAGGGGCCACGGCCACGAGCTTGGCGATCACCTCTCCGGCCGCCCCGGCGATGAAGGTGTGTGTGACGGCGCCGTTTCGGTTGATCGCGCCTGAAAAGGTTTCCGTCGCCGTGGGCAGGGCTGGCGTAGGAGTTGTCGGGACAACGGGATCCTCGCCACCGCAGCCGGCCAGAAGAACAGAACTGCACAAGACGACAAGCGCGCGGGACGTCAATAGGGACATGAAAGCTCCTGGGTGCCGACGGTGACTAAACTGAATCTTACCGGCTGGCCGATCTGGAGTAAAATCTGGCACTTCCGGCTTGAATCGAAAGGACTGACAGGAATGAGAGGTCTTGCCCTGGCTGCGACGGTTTGCGTAATGCTTGCCGCCTCGCCGCTCTACGCTCAGACGCCTCCCGCTGCTCCCCCGGCCGCGGCGCAGGTCCAGAAGCCATTTCCAACTGGCACAAAGTACGCGTTCGTGAACATTCAGCGCGTCGCCGCCGAGTCGGCTGCCGGTAAGACGCTCGCCGGCAAGGTGCAGGCGCTCAATCAGCAGAAGGTCAACGAGCTGAACGAGCGGAACAAGGCCCTTCAGGGCGCGCAGCAGAAGCTCGAAGCCGGCGGCTCGGTCCTGAGCCCCACGGCAATTGCGCAGCTCCAGAAGGACATCGAACGTCAGCAGGTCGATATCCAGCGCTTCACCGAAGATGCCCAGCAGGACGTCACCACCCTCCAGACTCAACTTCAGGAGGAGTTCCAGATCAGGCTGTCGCCAGTCATCCAGCAGGTGGCGACCGAGCGCGGTCTGCACATGCTCTTCAGCGTTGTTGACAGCGGTCTGGTGTGGGCTGACCCCTCGCTCGACATCACGACCGAGGTGATTCAGAAGTTCGACGCGGCGCCCGCCGCCGCGGCGCCGGCCCCGAAGCCTGCCGCACCCGCTGCCAAGTAGCTCTGCACGCGGTTCGCACTTCCTTTACATACTCCTTCGACGGTCTCAGACATCTGAGGTCGTCGAAGGCGTCTTTTCCGGTTCTCGCTCCCGTTCAGTAACATAGGACGGCACCTCTAACGCCATCCGACCAGGGAGCGCCCAGAAGCGTGAACGAACCCACCGTATCCCTCGACCTCCCCGCGCTCCTCGATCGGTACTCCTATCGCTATCCGTCGTACCTCATCGACACGGTCACTGACCACACGGTCGGTTCCAGGGTGGTCGCGATCAAGAGCGTCACCGTCAACGAAGAGTTTTTCCAGGGGCATTTCCCTGGCACTCCGCTCATGCCGGGCGTGCTGATGATCGAGGCGCTTGCCCAGGCAGCGGCGTTATTGCTGAACGCGTCCGACGTGCCGGGGACGTCGCGTGTCTGGCTCAGGGGCGTGAACAACGCCAAGTTCAGGCGTCAGGTGGTGCCGGGCGATCAACTCCGTCTGGAAGTGCAACTTGCGCGCGTGCGTTCGCGGCTGGCCAAGGTGCGCGCAACCGCGTTCGTTGACGACCAGCCCGTTGCCGAGGCCGACCTCCTGCTCGGAATCGAGAAGGGGGCTGCGTTCATCGACCCCAGGGCCGTCGTACATCCAGAGGCGCGCATCGGTGCCGGAACCACGATTGGACCCTATTGCACGATAGGTCGAGAGGTCGTCATTGGAGAACGCTGCCAGATTGGCGCCTCCGTCGTCATCGACGGCTGGACGGAGATCGGCGATGACACGCGGATCTTCCCGATGGCGTCGATCGGCATGGCGCCGCAGGACCTCAAGTACAAGGGAGAGCGCACCAGGTTGACCATCGGCCGGCGAAATACGTTCCGGGAGTTTGTCACGGTCAACAGGGGGACTCATGGCGGGGGAGGGGCGACGGCCATCGGCGACGGAAACCTGTTCATGGCCTACGCACATGTGGCCCACGATTGCCATGTTGGCAACGCCACAATTTTCGGGAACGGCGCGACTCTCGGTGGCCACGTGACGGTCGAGGATTTCGCCACGGTTAGCGCCTACTCGGGTGTTCACCCGTTCTGTCGTGTCGGCCGCCACGCCTACGTGGGCGGGTATTCCGTCGTCACGAAAGACGCGCTGCCGTTTGGAAAATCGGTCGGAAACCGCGCACGAACCTACGGTCTCAACACGATAGGGCTCGTGCGCCGCGGCTTCTCCACGGACACGATCGACCAACTGAAGCGGGCCTATCGATACCTGCTGCAGTCCAAGCTCAACGCGTCTCGCGCGCTCGTTCAGATCGAACAGGATCCGCGGCTCACCTCCCCGGAGGTCAGATATCTCGTGGACTTCATTCGTGGATCGCAGCGGGGCGTCATTCTGCGCCGGCCGGCTCGAAGGGCCGAAGGGCCCGTCGCCGATGAATAGCGCGTGGCCGGCAGCAGGCACATGCGTCTTGGACTGATCGCCGGGAACGGCCGGTTTCCCTTTCTGGTGCTCGACGCCGCACGTGCGCAAGGGCACGAGGTGGTCGTCGTCGCGGCGCAGGAGGAGGCATCGGCTGACCTCAACGCCGCCGCCAGCCGCCATGGGGCCGCCATCCACTGGGTATCGATCGGCCAGCTCAGCAAGTGCATGAACCTGCTCGCCAGCGAAGGTGTCACCCACGCGGTGATGGCCGGGCAGGTGAAGCACGCCAAGCTGTTTTCCCAGGGCATAGTCCCCGACCTCCTGTTTCTCAAGGTGCTGAAGCAACTCGCGTCCAGGAATACCGACGGACTGATTGGAGCCGTGGCCAACGTGCTTCGTGAGCGAGGCATCGAGCTGCTGGATTCCACGGCCCTGCTCCAGCCGCTCCTGGCACGTGAAGGCGTCCTGACCAAACGCAGTCCGAGTGAGGATGAGCAGAAAGACTTCGAGTTCGGTTACAGGATGGCCGATGCGATCGCCGCGCTCGACATTGGGCAAACCATCGCCGTGCGCGCGCAAGCTGTTGTCGCCGTGGAAGCGATGGAGGGGACCGACGAGGTGATCGCGCGGGCAGGACGCCTTGCCGGCGCTGGGGTCGCGATCGTGAAAGTCGCGAAGCCGAGCCAGGACATGCGATTCGACGTGCCTGTCGTGGGCGTGGCGACGATTCGTGCGATGCAGGACGCTGGAGCCACGGCGCTCTCGATCGACGCCGGACGAGCGCTCGTCATCGACGGCGACGCAGTTTTCGTTGCCGCCAACGAGGCAGGGATTACCGTGGTTGGCCGTGCGGTCGATCGCAAGAGCGCATGACCCGCACACGCATCGCTGTCATCGGTGTCGGGCACCTCGGGCAGCACCATGCGCGCCTTCTCGCGGCCATGCCCGAGGTGGAACTGGTTGCGGTGGTGGACACACAGCCAGGGCGGGCCGATGAGATCGCAGCGAAACACGGGACCAGGGGTCTCCTGCAGGCGGAAGATCTTGTCGGGCGCGTTGATGCGGTGACGATCGCCACGCCAACGGTGTCGCATCTCGACGTCGCGTTGCGATTCATCGACGCGGGGGCAGCGGTGCTCGTCGAGAAGCCGATGGCGACCAGTCTCGCCGAGGCCGACAGGCTGGTAGAAGCGGCCGCCGCAAAGGGTACCCTCCTGGCGGTTGGGCACACGGAGCGCTTCAATCCCGCGGTCGTGGCGGCGCTGCCGCTTATCACCGCTCCACGTTTTATCGAGATTCATCGGTTGGGCACGTTTCCAGAACGCAGTCTCGACATCGATGTGATCTTCGACTTGATGATTCACGACCTGGACGTCCTGTTGACCGTTGTTGGTGACGATGTGGCGTCGGTCGAGGCGGTGGGAGTCAATGTCTTGACGCGGCGCGTGGACATTGCGAACGCGCGTCTCCGCTTCGCGAACGGATGCATTGCGAACGTGACGGCGAGTCGAATCAGCCGGGACAAGATACGCAAGGCGAGGTTCTTTTCAAAGGAGGCGTACGTCTCCATCGATTACGCGACACAGGACGTGGAGTCATACCGGATCATTCCCCAGCCGCCTGGCGGCGGTCCTGTCAGCGCGTCCGTCGCTACGGGAGATAATGGTCGGCCGACGATCCTCGGCGGTGCGGTGCCTGTGACGAAGGATGAGCCGCTGCGGCATGAGCTGGTCGATTTCGTCGATGCGATTCGATCGGGACGGCAGCCGTTGGTGTCCGGCCGAAACGGCCGCGCGGCGCTGGCCCTGGCGACGCGCGTCGCCGAGTTGCTGTGAGGTTTGCCGGAACGAGAAATGAGCACACTCCCCACGTTTGACCTCTTGAGTGAGCGCGTGTCCGCTGGCGAGCGTCTCAGTGACGCTGAGCTGACAGAGCTGGCCACCGCTCCGGACATTCTGCTGATCGGAATGCTGGCGGACTCGGCCCGTCAGCGACTCCGCGGCTCCACGGTCACCTACCTGCGAGTGGCGCCGCATGCCGTCGGTCAGGATCCCGTCGCCCCGCCGGACGCTGCTCACGAGCTGCGGGTCTCGGGCGAAGCCGCTTCACTCGATATCGCGTTGGCGACGGTTGGTCAGGCGAGGCATGTTGCCGGTGATCGAACGATTGCAGGCTTCTCCTGGGCAGATGTCGCGCGCTTTGCGCAGGACACAGGGAAGACCGCAGGGGCAGTGCTTTCTTCGCTGCGCGACGCCGGGCTCGATGCCGTTCTCCAGGTTCCGCTCGACACGGTTGGCGATCTCGAGCCTGTGCTCGATACCCTGGTCACCGCAGGGTTCCGCGGTCTCCGGTTGACCGTTGAACGTGCGCCGGCTGCTGAGCGAACGGCGCTGCTGTTGCGAGTCGCCGCGCTTCAGGATCGGTATGGGTGCATCCAGACGCTCAATCCTCTTCCTGCCTCGCTGCAGCCATTCCGTCCCACCACCGGTTACGACGACGTTCGGGCCGTGGCTGTGGCTCGGCTGGCCGCGCCCAGCATCCCGATGATTCAGGTGGACTGGATGCGTTACGGGCCGAAACTTGCCCAGGTGGCCCTGACGTTTGGCGCCGACGATCTCGACTCCGTTCCCGCGGACGATGACGCCCCGGACGGTCGCCGGCGGGCGCCTATTGAAGAGCTTCGACGAAACATCGTGGCGGCGGGGCTGACCCCAGCCGAGCGCGACGGTCGTTTCAAGACAGTCGCGTGACCACGTCACTCAACTCCGCTCGGGACACGTCGCTCGACTCCACTCGGGGCGGCGATGCCGCGCCCGCTCAGCCCGTGAACCTTGGCGCGGTCGGCTACCTGAACGCCCGGCCTTTGACGTGGGCGCTGGATCGATCTCCCGATCGATGGCGAATCCGCTACGACGTCCCTTCGGTCTGTTCGCGTCTGCTGCATGAAGGGCACGTCAACCTCGGGCTGATTCCCTCAATCGACTATCTGCAATCGCCTGACTATCGGTTCGTGCCTGGCATCGGCATCGGATCCAGAGGGCCCATTGCTTCAGTCGCGCTGTTCACCCGGAAGCCGCTCGCCGACGTCAAGCGGATCGCGCTCGACACGAGCTCACGGACATCTGTCGCGCTCGTGCGCGTGCTCTGTCATCACCGTTTTCAGATTTCAGCCGAGTTCGTGCCGCACGGCCCGGATCTCGAAGAGATGACCCGTCGTGCTGACGCAGCGCTGCTGATTGGCGATCCAGCTCTCGA
>JABFSA010000052.1 GCA_013140775.1 Acidobacteriota bacterium
TTCTTGTACATGCCGTTGCGGTCGTCTACCCAGATCTTGATGATGTCTACCTTGAGGGCGGCGTTCTCCTGCACCGCCTTCCGAGCTTCGGCTTCGGTGGTCACCCAGAACGGAACTTCCGTTCGTCCCTTCTCCGGGAGCGTGATCCCCCTGCCGGCCGTGCGAAACCGCGCGGCATTCGGAATCACTTCGTCACGTACCGCATACGGCACGGCACCCACATCCTGACCGAGGCTCATCGCCGCAACGACACCGTAGTACGCCCGGCGCTGCAGGTCTTCGAGAAGCGTTTCGCGCATCTGTGAGCGGAGGTGAACGTGGGTGTCAACGATCGCTGGCATGACGGTCTTGCCCGCTAGCGCCACACGCGTGGCGCCCTCGGGAACCGCCACGGCACCCGCCGCACCCACCTGCGTGATGCGTCCGTCGCGGACGAGCACGACAGCGTTGTCGATAGGATCGGTCCCGTCGCCGACGATCACCCGGGCGCCTTCAAAGGCGGTGACACCGGCGCCCTCGGGTGGTTGCTGCGGGGCGTTGGAACCGGAGCACGCCGCAACCGCCGAAAGCCCGGCACACAGAAGACCGGAAAGGACGACACTCGTACGTGAAGACTTCTTCATGATGCGCATACCTTCTCCTCTACGCGTTCACCTGTGCGTCAGCGCGCCGGAGCCGCGTCGGGCACCAGCAGGCGGATCGTGCCGTCATGCTTGTTGAGCAGAAAGACCTGACCGTTTGGACCATCGCCGAATCGAAGGTCGGCTCTCGTGGTGGGCGTCTTCTTCTGGGCGCTGTTCTTCTCCTGAATGACCTTCAGGAAGGTCTTCGATGTCCCCCCGTCATTCAGCAGAATTCTCCTGATGCCGTCCTGGCCGCCGTTTGGCAGCTTGTCGGCATGGATGTAGAAGATCTCGCCGCTCGGGAAATCGCCGAAGAGCACGAGATTCTCGAGCTGCCGAATCGCATTCCGCCGGTACACGTGCACGCCGGTAATCGCCGACTGCGTCTGGAGCAGGGCATCGGCCTGACCGTATTCCACGACCGGGTACGTGACGGCTGGATCGGCGCGGCGCCTGTTCAGGTCAACCGCGGTACGACTGATGAAACCGAAGCTGCCCTCGAACTTGTTCCAGCCAAGATTCGCGCCTGCGCGCGCGACACTCAGTTCTTCGACGATGTCCTGGCCGATATCGGCGACGAAGAGATTGCCGTTCCGAGAGTCCCAGCCGAACCGCTGCGGATTGCGCACGCCGGATACGTAGATCTCTCCCAGCGTCGCAGGGTTGTTGTCATTGACGAACGGATTGCTGGATGGAATCCCGTACTTCCCGTTGGCGCTGTTGCGCCCGAGCGGGTCGATGCGCAGAATTTTGCCGAACGGCGAGCTCAGGTTCTGGCCAAGACCGAGTGGATCGCCGCCGCTGCCCCCGTCAGCAACACCGACATAGAGCAGCCCGAACTCGGGGCTTCCCGGCGTCGCATTCGGATTGAAACTCATGTGCCCGCCGTTGTGATTCGCGAACGGCTGTTCGAGCCGGAGCATCTCGCGTGGCGCGCCGCCGTCGTACGTCGCCGCCTGCGGGTTCTTCGCGGTCCACTCGAAGAGCACGGTGGCATGGGTATTCGATCCCCCGCCAGGCAGGAAGTCCCCTTTCGGCGCCGTGTTGGACGAATCGGTCCACGTGTAGAACTTTCCGTAGCCTGGCGTACCGGGCCGCCCGAACTGCGGGTGTACGGCAAAGCTCTGGAAGCCTCGCTCGCGGCCGGACGCCTGCACCTGCACACCCCAGTTCGACGCGTTGATGTCCACATACTGCGCCACCGTGCGGCCGTCGTAGCTGACAGTGAAGAGCGGACCCTGCATGGTGTTCACGAGCATCCGGCGCGTCGCGGGTTCGTCCACGAGGAGCATCATGCGAGCGGTTTCGCCACCCACGTCAGGGATCGTTGCGAACTCGGTGACCCGCACCTGCACGACGCCCTCCGTTGCGGGTATCGGGGCCGGGAAAGGATCCGTCGGCGATTGAGCCAGGACGACGTATCCCAGGACCATCGACGCAGCCACAAGGCCGAGCGTCACAATGCGTGTTGAGATCATTGGGGTCTTATACCGTATCAGCCGGATGGGGCACCACAACTAGACGCCTGACGGCGTCTTTCGGCCTGCGACGTGCAGGGTCAACACATCGCAGACCGCACGATTGGCGGGCGTGGGCACGCCGAGTCTGGCTCCCAGTTCCACCACGCCGCCCGACAACCACGGAAGCTCGATCTGATTGCCGCTTGCCAGGTCGTGGGCCATTGATGAGTTCGTCTCGGGAGCAAGGCTGTCAACGAACGCCATTCGTTCGTCTGCATATGTCTCGGGAAGCTTCACACCGTCGGCCCGGCCTACGGCTACGGTCTCTTTCATGAGCTCGTGAAGAAACCTGCGTGTCTGCGGGTTCTTCCGGATCGGCCCGATCGGCGAGCGCATGGCGGACGTGGATCCTGACAACCCGACCAGAAACACGTACTTCTCCCAGATCGTCCGGCGAATGTCGTCCGAAATCTCTGCCTTGATCCCGGTCTTCAATAGCGCCGCATGAAGCGCCTCCACCCGAGGTGAACGCCGCCCGTCGTATTCTCCAATCACACAGCGCTGCATGGCGCCCGTCTGCTTGAGCACACCGGGACGCGTGATGTGGGCGGCGACATAGCCGACACCACCAACCACGGCTTTCGGTCCGAAGGTACGTCTGAGAATGTCGTCCTTGATGACGCCGTTCTGCAGAGAGATGACGGCCGTCTCCCGTCCGACCATTGGCCGCACCGCTTCAACGGCTGTGTCGGTGTCCCACAACTTGACGGCGATCACGACGACGTCAGCGACGCCAATCGTCTCCGGGTTGTCGGTGACGGTGACCTTTGGCACATGAAGGTTGCCGAGCGTCTCGTTCTCGATCGTGATTCCGTGCTCGCGCATTGCAGCCAGGTGCGCTCCACGCGCCACGAAGGACACGTCGCATCCGACGCTGGCGAGGCGAGCTCCCCAGACGCCACCAATACCGCCCGCTCCCATGAACGCAATCTTCATTTGACCGAGAAGCATAACGCACCGGAACCGGGATAATGAGGGGACATGTCTTCTTCAGTGACCGGAGCCGTACGCCTCGGCTCCGACGTGCTTCTTGGCTCCCGGCGCCTTCAGGGTCAGCGTGTGGGCATCGTCTGCAACCACGCATCCGTGGACGTGGGATTCCGCCACATCATCGATCGCCTCAAGGAAGCCGCCGGGGTGCATCTGGCGGCCATCTTTGGTCCGCAGCATGGGTTTCGCTCGGACGTGCAGGACAACATGGTCGAGACCCCGCACGGCGACGATGCCGCCAGGCGGGTGCCCGTGTACTCGCTCTACAGCGAGACGCGCGAGCCAACGGCCGACATGCTGCGCGGTCTCGACGTGCTGGTCATCGACCTTCAGGACATCGGCGCCCGGATCTACACCTATATCTATACGATGGCAAACTGCCTGCGCGCCGCCGCCCGGCACGGCGTACCGGTGATTGTCTGCGACCGGCCCAACCCGATCGGTGGCGATCAGATCGAAGGCGCCTCTCTATCCCGTGGATTCGAGTCCTTCGTCGGCCAGTTTCCGATCCCGATGCGCCACGGCATGACGATTGGCGAGCTGGCGCGGATGTTCAACGATCACTTCGGCATCAACGCGACGCTCGAAATTGCTCCGATGGAACGGTGGCAGCGCAAGCTGTATGCGGACGAGACAGGGCTTCCCTGGGTGATGCCGTCACCGAACATGCCGACGATAGACACGGCCGTGGTGTACCCGGGCACGGTACTCTTTGAGGGCGTGCTGCTCTCGGAGGGACGCGGAACCACACGTCCGTTCGAGCTCGTGGGTGCTCCCTGGATCGATTCGGACGCGTTCGCGGCAGCCATGAACTCGTTCGAACTGCCAGGTGTCTACTTCCGTCCCGCCGTCTTCGTGCCCACGTTTCAGAAGCACAGCGGTCAGACCTGTGGTGGCTGTCAGATCCATGTCATAGACCGGCGATTGTTCCGGCCGGTGCTGACTGGTGCGGCACTCATTCACATGTTCCAGCGCGTCGACCCCGCGCAGTTTGCGTGGAGGCCACCGCCGTACGAATACGAACGCGACAAGTTGCCAATCGACATCCTGGCGGGGTCGGATTCGTTCAGGCGTCAGATCGAGGTCGGAGTGCCGCTGCGCGCGGTCGTCGAGAGCTGGCGCGAGGACGAAGAAACGTTTGGACGGCTGCGCCAGCCTTACCTGATCTACTAGCTACGAGCTAGTAGCTAGTCTCTCGTCTTCGTGATCGCTGGCGCCTTGGTCTCCTGCACCGTCGCTGGTGTGACGTGGTACTCGATCAGATGGGACTTCAACACCTCGAACGCCTCTTGCGGGGTGTCGGCACGCTGCAGCAGGAGCAAGTCAGGTTTGCTGATGGCGCCCCATTCGAGCATCGGCCCAAGGTTCATGATCGGATCCCAGTACTCGGCGCCATAGAGCACGATCTGGATCTGCTTGGCCAGCTTTTCGGTCTGCATCAGCGTGAGAATCTCGAACATCTCGTCGAGCGTGCCGAAGCCACCCGGAAAAATCACCAGCGCCTTGGCGAGATAGGCGAACCAGAACTTCCGCATGAAGAAGTAGTGGAACTCGAAGTGCAGGCCGTCGGTGATGTAAGGGTTGGGACCCTGCTCGAAAGGCAACCTGATGTTGAGGCCGACGGTCTTGCCGCCCGCTTCGCTCGCACCACGATTCGCGGCTTCCATGATGCCCGGGCCGCCGCCGGACGTGACGACGAAGCGATGATTGGGTGAGCCGAGCCCGAGCGACCATTCGGTGAGCAGCCTGGCCAGCTCCCTCGCTTCTTCGTAATATCGCGACCATTCAACCGCCTTGCGCCCAAGCGCGAGGTGCTGCTCCACTTCTGGTGCATCGCCGACGAGACGACGGCTGAGCGTGGCCAGTTCCGCTTCCGCGTACTCCTTGCTCGTGACCCGGGCGGAACCGAAGAACACGACCGTATCCTGGACGTTTTGTGCCTGGAACCTCTGCAGGGGTTCGAGGTACTCGGCGAGGATCCGGATCGGCCGGGCTTCATCGCTGTCCAGAAATTCGCGATCTTGATAGGCGACTGGCTGCATGCAGCGATTATCAAGGGAGAATGCGGTAGCCTCCAACGCAAATGCGTGAGTTCGCACACACCGTCGTCATCACGGCGCCGCCAGCCGCCGTGCTCGACGCCTTTTTCGAGGCCGAGTCGCTCGCGGCGTGGTGGGGAGTCACGCGTGCCATCTGCGTCCCACGCGCACTTGGCGCATATGCAGTGGAATGGGCGCCGGCCGGGCGCCGCGAAGAATCGCCGGGCCGTCTCGAAGGGACGCTGCACGGCACGGTCATGGAGTTCAAGCCCGGGGAGGAGTTCTTCGTGGCCGACCTCTATTGGCATCCTCCGAACGACGACCCGATCGGACCGATGGCACTCGAAGCCACCTGTCGCATGGATGGCGCCGTAACGCATCTCCACCTCCGGCAGTCCGGCCACGACAAGGACAGCGAGCGCTGGTCCCGGTACTACGACGTGATGACAGCCCGATGGGAACCCGCACTCGAAGCGTTGAAGCAGTTCCTCGAGAAGCGCTGGGCCGACTGAGACCAGGATCGCGCTCGACAATGAAACGACATCCTGGTCTGACAAATATCTAATTCAGACATATTTGTCTGTTCACAACAGGCATCTGCAATCGGCTCTCAACCCCAGAAGATCGATCGAAACATTCAATAAAACAGGCGGAGCCCTCGCTCCCTGCACCAGCACGCGGCGTGGTGCGCTTATTGCTCAAGGCATTCTCAATCAGCCCTTCGTCGGCACCGTCCCGTGTATCCGTCACACGCCGCCAGCGAGCGGTCGAACGTGGTCCTCGGTTCCCCCCGCGAGAACCGCCGCGATCACGCCTCTGCGAGGTGAATCATGAGAGTGAGCAACCGAGAAGTATTCAGAACAGCCACCCTGGTGGTGGCGGTCCTGGCCCTGGCGACCAACGCACACGCGAAGACGGCCGAAGAGTTGACCGTCGCGCTCGATACGATCTGGGTTCTCTTGACGGCCTCGTTGGTGTTCTTCATGAACCTGGGATTCGCTCTTGTCGAGTCCGGGTTCTGCAGGTCGAAAAACACGGTCAACATCCTGTCCAAGAACTTCATCGTCTTCGCCATTTCGTGTCTGGCGTACTACGTCGTGGGATGGGGACTGATGTTCGGTAGCGGCAGCGGATTGGTAGGATCCCAGGGGCTGTTTGCACTGAGCGGCGCCGACAACAGCCCGGCAACCGGAGACGCCTACATGGGCGCCTACGGTGCAATCGCCTGGACCGGTATCCCGCTTTACGCGAAGTTCTTCTTTCAACTCGTCTTTGCCGGGACGGCTGCCACCATCGTCTCCGGTGCGGTCGCCGAGCGTATCAAGTACATCTCCTTCATCGCCTTCTCCTTTCTGCTGGTGGCGTTCGTCTATCCGATCGGCGGGCACTGGATCTGGGGAGGCGGCTGGCTGGCCGCGGCTGGCTTCTGGGACTTCGCGGGTTCGACGGTCGTGCACAGCGTAGGCGGCTGGGCGGCGCTGGCGGGCGTGATCGTGCTCGGGCCACGCCTCGGGAAATTTGGCGCAGACGGCAAGGTGAACCCGATTCCCGGACACAGCATGACATCGGGCGTCATCGGCTGCCTGGTGCTGTGGCTCGGCTGGTTCGGTTTCAACCCAGGCTCGACCATGGCGTCTGACCCGAACGCGATCTCTCACGTATTCATGACAACCAACACCGCGGCGTTCATGGGTCTCCTGTCGGCAACGGCGCTGAGCTGGACATGGGACGGCAAGCCCGACCTGGGCATGTCCATCAACGGCTGCCTCGCCGGCCTCGTGGCCATCACTGCCCCGTGCGCTTTCGTCACCGTGAACGCAGCCCTCATCATCGGTTTGATCGCCGGCCTCCTCGTGGTGTGCGCAGTGAAGCTGTGCGACGCCGTCAAAATCGATGACCCGGTCGGCGCGATTCCCGTCCATCTGTTCAACGGCGTGTTCGGCACGTTGTGCGTGGGGCTCTTCGCAGTGGACAAGATTACCGGCGCGGCAACCGGTAACGGACTGTTCAACGGAGGAGGGATGACCCTTCTCATCGCACAGATCAAGGGCATCGTGGCGGTCGCGGTCTTCACCTTCACCGCGTCGCTCGTTTTCTGGTTCGCCATCAAGGCTGTCCTCGGCCTTCGCGTGAGCAAGGAAGAAGAGGAAGAGGGTCTCGACATCGGTGAACACGGCCAGGCGGCGTACCACATCACGATGCCGGAGTACTGAACCTGCTTCGGCAGGGCCATGGCCGGTCACTCGGCCATGGCCATACCTTTTTGTAAGAGACCTGATCTTCTTCACCATTTATGTCGCACGTGAGAGCCAGGAGGTGCGGCCCGATGCACTGGCGATTCTTCCTCGGGGCCAGTTTCCTCACCGCGGCACTCGTGAGTCCTCATTCGGGGCTCAAGCCGCTGGTTGGCGGGGTCGCACTTGGCGGGCTCATCCTGCTGGCGGTACACCAGATCAGCAAGGGCGGCCCGCGCTAAGGCGCGTGGATGGTTCGGGGTGCGGTAACGTTGGCAGATGACTGAAGCGACCGGGGCCATCGCCGCACTTCCGCGGGCGCTGGCGGATTATCCAGATGTGGTTGGCGGCCTCATGCAGACGCTGGCCGCCCGCATGTCGCTCGAGCCGTTCAACATCATCGCCACGGCGATCTTTGTCCTGGCGATCGTCCACACATTCGCGGCTGCGGCCGTCACCTCAGCGGCACATTCGGTCCAGCATCGTCACGACGAGGCACTCCGGCGGCAGGGACAACCGTCGTCGCCAAGCGTGGTCGCCGAGCTCCTGCATTTATTCGGTGAAGTGGAGGTCGTCTTTGGCTTGTGGGCGCTGGTCCTCCTCGGCGCCATGACGTCTTACGCCGGGTGGGAGACCGCGCGTCACTATCTCAACGACACGGTGAACTACACCGAACCTCTCTTCGTGGTAGTCATCATGGCGATCGCCGCGACACGGCCCATCATTGCCCTCGCCGAATCCGGACTGCGCCGCGTCGCGTCCATCGGCCGAGGAACGCCGGCTGCATGGTGGATCGCGATCCTCATGGTCGGCCCCCTCCTCGGGTCGCTCATTACCGAGCCGGCGGCAATGACTATCTGCGCGCTCCTGCTCGCCCGGCAGTTCTACGATCTACAGCCCGGGGCCCGGCTGAAGTACGCAACACTCGGTCTGCTTTTCGTCAACGTCTCTATCGGCGGCACGCTGACACACTTTGCCGCGCCCCCGGTGCTCATGGTGGCGCGCCCCTGGGGATGGGACACAGCGTTCATGCTGGGGCATTTTGGCTGGCGCGCGATCACGGCGATTGCCATCTCGACGACGCTTTACTATCTCGCCTTCCGAAGCGAGTTCGGCACACTCGCACAACGCTCACCGGCTGCGGACGTTGATCAGCCGGACGAGGATGCACCGAACACGGCGCTCCAACCGATTCCGGCGTGGATTACGGTTGTGCACGTTGGATTCATGCTGTGGACAGTCGTCAATGCACACTATCCGGCGCTCTTTGTGGGAGGGTTTCTCTTCTTCCTTGGATTCACGCGTGCGACGGCTGCGTGTCAGAGCCGGATGGAACTGAGGACACCCCTCCTCGTCGGGTTCTTTCTTGGTGGCCTCGTGATACATGGCGGAATGCAAGGCTGGTGGATCGCACCGTTGCTGGCAAGTCTCTCTGAGTTTCCCCTCTTCCTGGGCGCGACGATCCTGACGGCCTTCAACGACAACGCGCTGATCACCTACCTGGCGACCCTGGCCCCCAATCTGGGGGAGACGGCGAAGATTGCTGTCCTGGAAGGCGCAGTCCTCGGCGGAGGGCTTACCGTGATTGCCAACGCGCCGAACCCGGCAGGGCAGGCGCTGCTGAGCCGCTTCTTCGACGGCGCCGTTTCTCCAGTTGGGCTTTTCCTGGGAGCGCTCGTGCCGACGGTGGTGACGGGGATCGTCTTCAGGCTCTAGGCGTCCTCTACTGTCCCTCGTTCGCCCGGCAGTTCCCGCCCGGGCAGCGATTCCCAGCTTCGCACGCGTACTCGAGGAGTCCGATCGAGTCCCAGTCCGGACGTGACGTCAGCTCGAAGTCCTGCGAGAACGGACGCTCGAAGATCTTGGGATCGTCGATGGTGACCTTGTACAGCAGCTTGTCGCCTTTGAGGGTCAGGTGCTCGATGGTGTGCAGCGCGTCGCTATGCCAGCGGCTCTTCGTTCGATCCGTGTAGTGGTAGTCGTCCAGGATCCACGGCTTGAAGTTCACGGTATCGACGACAAGCGTGTCGCCGTCCCACTTCCCCACTGAATCACCGTAGTACGAAGGCTCGAGACCATCACGGTGCGGCCGGCCATCGAGCGGAATGATCCTCGAGTACCGCTGGAGCTCTGGCGTGATCACGATGTACTTCGTGTTCTGGACGATCTGGATGGGCAGGATGTAGAGCATGCCCGAAGGGAAGCCCGAAGGCAGGCACATCGCGCGCGGCTCATCGAGACGCGCATCGCCGGTGCGGGGCCTGTAGAGCAGGCTCTCGGCGCCAGGCTTCACTGGCGCCATCTTGTCGGCGTTGAAAATCAGATTCCCTCGCGGTCCCGTCGCGTTGACCGTCGAAGGCGGCGTGTAGATACCCGAGAAGTCGGGTTTGCCATCCGTCATTCGGGGAATGGCTGTCGCCTGGGCCGGAGCCTGCGCCTGCGCAGGAGCCGCGGTGCCCACGGTGAGCACCAGCGCACCAAGGCTCGGAATGAGCACACATGCCGCGATCGCCGCCGACGAAATGAATCGGGTAGTCATGGTCAGCTATTCCGCAACTGCGAGAACGTTCTTGCCGTCAGGGAACGTCACTCGACGGCCCGAGGCGTTGTTGGAACCGTCACGGGCACGAGAACCCTCGACGTTGATGACCGAGCCAAGCTTCAGCGCATCCTTTGTAATCCCTCGCCGCATCAGCGAGCCGGGAGGCGCCGTGGAGAATCCCCAGGTCGTGACCTTGCCGGTCTCGTCCTTCACGTCTACGAAAAACCAGACATGCGGGTTCTGCCAGTCCACTCGCGTGATCGTGCCAGTGACCTTCACCGGTTTCGCCTGATCGAACTCCGCCGCCTCGGAATGGTGCCCGAGCACCGGCTGGCTGACTGACAGGAGACCAAGGCCAACTATCAGCAATGTCAGGAGTTTACGAGTCATAGTCCCTTCTCCAATGGTTGCCGGTTCGACTGTATGAAATGGACGTCCGGGAAGTCAATTCAGTCTTCCCGATTCTCATGCCCCCGCGGCGACAGTGCCCACGCGACCACGATCGGTTGCTCCGCGTAGTCGAACCGGCCCGCCAGCGCGAAAGCCGCACGGGGGTCTCTCCCCCGCGCACCTGAACGGATCTTTCTTGTCGGGTCGTGTGCAGTGCTGGAACAACGAGAGGATTCCGGCTGACCCGCCAATCCGGGCATCCCCATGCTGCCGGATGAACGTTCGGCGATGGGACCGACATTGCACCAGTCAGGGCTCCGAGCCCGGGCGAAATCGATCGTCCGGCGATGCAGGCACAGGCGGTGCGAGGACACGAGTCCTCTCGCGTCGAGTGCTCATCTATGAGGGGTGAAGATGAAGAATCAAGCCATTGCTCCGCGGGTCTGCGGATCGCTGCTCCTTGCGAGCACGGTTGCATTCGCGGTCGCATGTAGCGGCGAACACAATCCCACGGCGCCTTCAATCGCGAGCGCACCCCCGGTCGCCGAAGGCGTGGCGAGCGTGTCAGAGTTCGCCGGCAATGAGACGGCCTCCACATTGGCAGCGGCGAAGACGACGATCTGCCACAAGACTGGCGGGGCCAAAGACTACGTCGTGACACAAATCGCTGACAGCGCACTCGCCACTCACATGGCGCACGGCGACATGAACTACTCGCCGGTATCCCTCAAGACGGCAACCTACAGTGCGAGCAGGAGTCCGGAGACAGCGTCCCTGGCGTTTGACGGGAATCCTCTGACGTCGTGGATCGCAGGATCCCATCCACTCCAGTGGATCGAGATCGATTTTGGTTCCCCGCAGTCTTTCTGGACGATCAACGCGCTCGTCGATCAGAACCCGTCAGGGCAGACAAACCATCGCGTGGCGCTCGATGGCAACACGGCGTTCAGTTGGAACGGTCTCACCGGCTACGGCGATTTGCTCTCGCACAAGTTCGACACGCTGCAGACGGCACAGAAGGTGCGGATCACGACGACCCAGAGCCCGAGCTGGGTGGCATGGCAGGAAGTGACGTTCCCCACATGCTCGTAAGGTAAAGCAGGCACAGACACGCACCACCTTCCTTGAAATGGGAAGGTGGTGTTGTCTCGTGCGACGCGACCGCCGCGGAATCATCCACAAGTTCCACGATGGGCCAAATGATCGAGCGGTATATTGCCTGTCATGAGAAATCTACCGGCCTGGATCATTGCTGCGCTCGTCGCCTCCACGGTCGGAGTCGTCGCGCAGGCGCGACCCGACATCAAACTGCCCGCCAGCCCGCGCGGCTCCGCCGCGATACAGGTACTCGGGGCGTACGAGAAGGACCGATACGTCAACGGCCAGTGGATCACGGTGGACTACGGGCGGCCGATCCTGCGAGGTCGGCAGAATATTTTTGGCTCCGGCGCCGACTACGGAAAGATCGCCAATCCAGACGCGCCCATCTGGCGCGCAGGCGCCAACGACTCGACCCAACTCGCGACACAGGCGTCACTCACGATCGGAGGCACAACGCTCCGGCCGGGTGTTTACAACGTGTTGGTCGATCTGAAGGCAGCGGGCTGGACCCTGGTGATGTCAACGCAGCCGTTGCAACCCAAATACAACCCGAACGAGAAGGTGCTGATGTACGGCGCCTACAACTACGACCCGAAGCACGATGTACTTCGAGTGCAGATGCGGATGTCAACCCTGGACATGTCGCTCGAACAGCTCACCATTGGTTTTTCGGATGTCCGCAAGGATGGTGGCTCATTCTTCATCGCGTGGGACAAGACGATGGGGGCAGTCGAGTTCACGGCGAAGTAGGTCGCGATACCTGTCTAGGGCCGGAACAGTCGATTAATCTTGATGATGAGGGCGCGGCCGGCGAGATCGGGAAAGCGGCGCGCGAGCGTGTCGCGGCTCTCGTTGTAGACGACGAAGAATTCGCTGCCGGGACGGTACTCCCATCGCAGCCGCGCGTTCACACTGACGACGTTGCTGCTGGAGTTGTACTGCAGCAGCGAACTGGCAAACATCTGCGGCGTCACGGTGTATGTCACGCGAGATCCCGCGAGCTGATTCGTAAACGACCCTTCGTCCAGATCGACGACGTTGAGGGAATAGGTCGGCTCGAGTGACAGCCGTGATCCGGCATTCAGCCGGCCTCGGCTCACGCTGAACGCCGTCCTGTTGCCGTTGTAGAAGCTTCCGCGGTCCACGGCAAAGTTCCCGCTGATCTTTCGTCGCTGACCGAGGTTCATCTGGACGCGAACGTTATTGAAGTGGTATTCGCCAATCGGGAGCGTGACCGCCGGAGCGATTGAAAATGGGCGCGGCAGAAACTCGTAGCTGTTGAGAACGGTCACGGACAGACGGTCGCTGTTCTGAAACTCGATCGCAGCCTCGCCGTTCGCTTCGCGCGTCTCGAGGCGGCCGCTGCCGTTCTCGATGTAGTCGAGCGAGCCCTGATAGAAGAACCTGCGCACCGACGGCATCCCGCTCGGCCGTGGACTGAACCTGAAGAGCCCGGTACTGCGGCGCATGTCGTGGCGCCGGACGAATCCGACTTCGGGGTTGAAATCGTCACCGACGACCAGGTGCTCAAGCTGCACGCCGTAGCGGTCTCCGGCGTAGTCGAGCTGGGTACGAAAGCTGGTGTCCTTCCCCGTGCGGCCATCGGTTCGCGATCGCGCCCAGTACGTATTCACGCTCAGGTTCTCGTAAAAGCCGAACGTTCCGTCGATGCCGTACACACCGTTGGCGCCGATGCCGCTTTGGGTGACGGATCGTCCTGTCAGAAGCAGGCCCACACTGCTGCGCCGGAACAGATCGCGCTTCAGTCGAACGACTGAAAAGTTGGTGGACCTCACCTGCTGATCGGTGTCCGTCTGCATGTCGATGGCGCCCACGCTGTAGCGGCCAACACGACCCGTGACGCGAGCGCCGGCAACGATCGGGACCTGATGCCCATCCGTGAGCCCGATTCGGCGACTGTAGAACATGATCGGCAGGTCGCTGTCAGATGGCACGGTCCCGCCGGCGGCGATCCCGCCGAATGCGAACGTCCCCTGGTTCTCGAGGAAGAAGTCACGTTTCTCAGGAAAGAACAGGCTGAATCGCGTCAGGTTGACCTGCTGCTCGTCCGCTTCGACCTGTGCGAAGTCCGTGTTGTACGTGAGGTCGGCCGTCAGGTTTTGCGTCACGCCGTACTTCACGTCAACGCCGACGTCCGCGCTGAGCTTGTTGGAAATAGCGGACGGCCGATCGGTCCTGAGATCAGAGATCGCGTACGGCTTGATATCGAGGGCGCTGGCGCCCGACGGCACCTCCACTCCGATGAGCGTCGCGCTGACCGACCCCTGATACAACGCCGACTGCCCTCGCGCCGCGGGGACGCGGGTGATGTAGGAGATCTCGTTCTTCCATCGGTTGGTGCGGAATGCGTTGAAGCCCCAGGTCTGCGCACTGCCGGGCTGGTAGCGAAGCGACTTGAACGGGATGGCTGCCTCGGCCGTCCATCCGCCATCGAAGCGCCCGGACCTCGCCTGCCAGACGGCGTTCCAGTCGCCGTTCCACTGCCGCTCGTTTGTGACCTGCCCGTCCGTCCGACCGCCGAGGGCGTTCATGACGAAGTTGAACGAGTTGCGGCGATCGAGAAACGTGTCGAAGCTCACCGCGACCAGGTCGTTGCCCTGCCACATGTTCGGACCATCGCGGCGCATCTCGTTGGCCACGAGGCGGCTGGCGTCGGTCTCCCAGCAGCGGAACAGGACGTACATGTTGTCTTCGTCGAACGCGACCCACAGCTCGGTTTTTTCAGTCGCTGGCTCTCCACCGGCCGGTTCCTGCTGAATGAAGTCGGTGATCGGCGGCACCATGGTGTAGATCGGCTCATCGAGAGCGCCGTCGATCCGGATGGGTGTCGTGAGACGAACGGCGCGGATCGTGGCGCGTCCTGATGCGTCGCGGGAAATGACCGCAGGCGGGACTGGCGGTGGGGGTCCATCGAGCGCAAGGCCCTGACCGGCGCCAGCCGGCACGGCCATGCCCAGGGTGACGATTCCAGCCAGAAGCCAGGCTGCGACACGTTTCATGTGCCGACTATTCTTTATTTGTATGGAGTGAGATGAATGCACCCCAAAGAGGGGTGACCGCTCTATCGCGCTCACAGCGCCCGGAGCGGCGGCGCTCAGCTTACGGACGGGTGGCGACGACGCGCGCGGAATCCGAGGCCAGCAGCACCGAGGGCCAGCAATATGCCTGTGACTGGCTCCGGCGCCACGGTCTCCTGCAGCTCTGCACGGACCGTGACTCGGCCGGTCCAGAATCCATCGGCTGCATTGGGGAAATCGTCGAAGCTCTCGAACAACTGGGTGTACAAGATGCCGTCGGGGCCCAGCGTAAAGTCCAACCCAAGGCCGATCAGGTCAACCACTCCTCCGCTCGAATAGTTGTCCGTGCCTGGAAAGTCGTCTCCGACGGCTGGTCTCACCTGGACCTCGAATGCCGTGTTGCTCGAGAACGACATGGTCGTATCGGACAGGAAGCTTGGATTCAACGCGGAGATCTCCAGATCCCACCCAATCCCGATGATGTGGGCATTGGCGCCGATTGGGGTGGTTTGCGTCGAGTTGTCCGGATCGTTGAACAAGTCAACGACAGGCGTGTCGTTGAAATCGATAAAGAAATCAACGATCGGAGCCGCCGTGGCGGTTGCAGCGGTGCCTGCGAAGATACCGACGGTTATTGCCCAGGTCGCGAAATGCCTCATCTTGCCCTCTCAGGTTCGGTCCCTTCGACACCGCAGACGCAAGTCAGGGTGCCCGGCTAGTCCGGCACCACGGAACCTTTGTTCGCCCGCAGCATCCACCAACAGGTGTTTTTGTTGGTGATTTGTGACTCTCGTTCTTCCAGGCGAGACCAGTAGCAACAGGTGTGCCAAAGTGTGCAATCGGAGTTTCCGGCGCCGTTGCCGGCAGGCTGATGAGATGGAATCGATTCTCGATGGCAAGTGAGGCCGCGTGATTTCACGGCGTACGGCGTTTGCGGCGTTGGCGATTGTCATCGGCCTTACCGCAGGGCTGCTCGTAACCGAGGGTGTCCTTCGGATGCTGAAAGACTCCCCAATCGAAATCCCGGCGTTGGACATCGTGGTTGAGCCTGGCGGCAAGACTCAGCTTCCGGATCCAGTCCTGGGCTTCCGGCCGATTCCGGGACGCTACACCGTGACGTTCGATCACCGCGATCCATGGGAGCTCACCAATCTCTCTGACACGACGCGGATCACAAGCCCACTTGGAAGCGCGGAGGACCGCCGTGGTCGCGGCATCTGGGTGTTCGGATGCTCCTTTGTGCAGGGGTGGGGCTTGAACGACGCTGACACCTTCGCATGGAAGCTGCAGGAACGCTTCCCTGACTATCCCGTCACCAACTTCGGGGTTGGCGGATACGGGACACTGCAGTCGTTGCTGCAGCTTCAGCAGGCGCTTCGCGAACGCCCGAGTCCTGCGGTGATCATCCTGGCGTACGCATGGTTCCATGATGATCGGAACACGTTCACGAACGGCTGGCGTGACGCCAACATCAGCTACCGGCGGTTCGGTACCACGGCGCAACCGTATGCGAGGTTCGATGACAACGGCCAGCTCCGGTACTACCACTCCGAGGAATCCGTCCCGCTGTTATGGCTTCGGTCCCGCTCGGCGATGTTCAATCTCGCGCTGGAGTCGTACGGACGAGCTCAGGACGCGGGCCTGCGGTCTCACGAGGTCACCGAGTTGCTGCTCGATCGGTTTGCCGAGGAAAGTCGTCAGAGTGGAGCGCACTTCGTCCTCGCGGGCATTGCACCGTCTCCGCTGACGGAGGCAACACTCCGTCGATTCGAGGCCGGTGGCACTCACACCGTTGATATTTCCGTGGATGATCGCGATCCTGCGAACGTCATTCCCTACGATGGCCATCCCAGCGCTATCGCCAACGATCACTTCGCTGAGACGCTGGCAACGGCCCTGCAAACCAGGGCCATCGTCGTCAGTCGACAGCCTTGACGCGTATCGGATACTCGCTTCGAGCTGAGTGCAACTGACTGGCCTGATTCAGATTTGACATCTTGTTGACTTGGCGTTGACGCAGGCTTGACATCTCGATCGTCCAGGTTGTCGATACTCCGTTGGATTGAGACCTCAACCCATGGAGTACGCATGACCTATGAATCGATCGCCAGGGTCCGCAGACATTTCACAACGATACTGAAAGCATCCACGAGCGGCGCCCTCATTTGGGCAGCCGCCGCAACACCAACTCCGGTATTCGCGCAGACCGCGACAGTGGAAGGCTCACTGAGCGCATTCGATGTCGTTAACGATTCGGGTCAGGACGGTCACGGCTTCGAGATTCGCATCGATGGCGCCCAGCAGGGCGACCTCTACTACACGATGTACGGCCAGCGTTACGGCAATGCCAAGATCGCTGAGGACCCCGACGGGGTCAGCATTCGCTATGAAAGCCCGTACGACGCCGTCTCGCACAAGTTCACCGTGACAACGCCGCAACATGTTCCGAACTCGCCGTTCAGCTGGAACGATTGCTACACGGCAGGGTCCAGGTACAGCGTCTCTGGCTGCGAGCATTTTGGCCAGTCGGTGCGCAATCCGGCCAACATCACAAAGGTGACTGGCTATTGGCTGGTCGAGGACAGCAGCAACCCGGGCACTCTAAAGCGGTTGCTCCCTCCGGCCACCATCCCATTTGCCGCATGGACAGTCGCGCCCCCAACGACGGCGACGCCCGTGGTTATCGCCGAAGTCGAAGCCCCGGATCCACCTGATGCCCCGGATCTGTTTGGCGATGCTCAGTGGGTGAAGGTTTACGTGACACAGCTGACCCGACAGGTATCCACCGATGAACTGTCGACCGACAATCCCGTGGTCGTTCCGGAGGACCCGTCTCAGATCGATATCGACTGGCAGCTTCTGCAAGCCGAACCGCCGTCGGGTGGAAACGGCAATAGGAACCGGGGCAAAACCCGGAATGAGAGCGGGATCGATCCGGAAACCCGCTCGGTCATCAGGCGGTATGAACTCTACAAGTACACCGGGGCCTACGACGCGCTGACACACGAAGCTGTCTGCCTGGACGGAGGTCTCTGCAACGCACCCTCCGCGGGTGAGCTTGGCGAGGCTCTGAGCTCCCAAAACACCGCTGCCAACGTCACGCCCGACGTACTCGTCGTGACGCGCATGGGAAACGGTACGGTCACAGGCGACAACGGCATCAACTGCGGGAATACGTGCGCTGAGTTCGGCCTGGCTGGCTCCGCAGTGACCCTCACGGCCACGCCGGGCAGTCAGGTGTTCACGGGCTGGACCGGCGCGTGCAGCGGAACGCTCCTCACCTGCAGCACGTCGGTGTCGGGCGTCACGAATGTCGGGGCTCGCTTTGATCCTCTGCCGACGGCAACGGTCAGCGTGCTCGTGGCAGGAAGCGGTGAGGTCAGAGCCTCGACCGGCAGCATCCGCTGCCCAAACATCTGCTCCGGAGTCTTCGCCCTGAACACCACGGTGACCTTCACGGCGAAGGAGGTGAAGGACAGGTTCACAGGGTGGAGCGGAGCGTGCACGGGGACAGCGTTGACCTGCACGGTCACATTGACGGCCGATACGACGTTGGCCGCGAACTTCGCTCCACCCTCGTCGGGTGGCAGCGGGGGTGGCGGGACCACCGCAACGAGGTTCCGTCTCACGACCAAGCTCAACGGCAACGGTACCGTGGCCAGCAATCCGACAGGCTCCGACTTCAGCGCCGGCACGGTTGTGACGCTGACCGCGACGCCAAAGGTTGGCTCACCGTGGGTCGGCTGGTCTGGCGCCTGCACTGGATCAGCGACTACCTGCTCGGTCACGATGAACGCTGACAAGACCGTTACGGCCAACTTCAGATAGGCTCCATCTCGGATCGACGAATCAGAGGGGTCGGCCCTGCCTATCCCTCTGATTCCACGTCCTTTCGGTCTCGGGTCAGGACAGAACCGCCGCGTTCTCTGCGTATCGACGAACAACATGGAGATTCCCGACGATGTCTTGACACCTTTTTGACATCTTGGCGACACTCTCCCCGGCTCCGTTGCGTCATCATTGTCTGAAACGTGGACCCCTCCTCCCGTGCGCAAGCTGATTCTCCGGAACTTTCAGTCACCAGGCGATATCGTCATGCTCACGGCCGCCGTGCGCGACCTGCACCGATGTCACCCGGGGGAATTTCTGACCGACGTAAGAACATCGTGCCCGGATCTGTGGCATCACAATCCACACCTGACGCCCCTCGACGAACACGACCCGGATGTCGCCGTCATCGACTGTCACTACCCGCTGATCCACCGAAGCAATCAGGAACCTCGACATTTTCTGGATGGGTTCATCGAATACCTGAACGAGCAGCTCGGCCTGCGGATCCGGGTGACCGACTTCCGAGGCGACATCCACATCTCGCGGTCAGAAAAGGACTGGTTCCTCGAAGTCGAGACGCAACAGGGCCCTGCTCAACCGTTCTGGCTCTTCGCCTCGGGAGGCAAGTTCGACTACACGGCGAAGTGGTGGGATCCGCACCGCTATCAACAGGTCGTGGACCACTTCAAGGGACGTATCCTCTTCGTCCAGGTTGGCGAGAGCCAACACCACCACCCACGCGTCGAGGGCACGGTCGACTTGCGCGGGCAGACGTCACATCGTCAGCTGATCCGGCTGATGTACCACGCGCAGGGCGCTGTCTCTGCGGTCAGCCTGCTGATGCACCTGGCAGCCGCGGTCGAAGTAAAACCTGGCATGCCGCTCAATCGACCCTGCGTCGTGGTCGCTGGAGGGCGGGAACCCCCGCACTTTGCCGCGTATCCGCACCATCAGTTCATCCATACAGTTGGCGCGCTGCGCTGTTGCGACAATGGCGGCTGCTGGAAGTCGCGGACGCTGCCGCTCGGGGACGGCGACGTACATGACAAGACTGACGCGCTGTGCGTGGATGTCATCGGCACGCTGCCGCGGTGCATGGACATGATTTCGGCCGACGACGTGATCGCGAGAATTGAGATGTACTTTCGTGGTGGAGCACTGAGATGACACATGACGACGGGGGTGAGGTGGGCATAGAGCGCGACGCCCGGCGCCCACACGACCTGGCGGAACGGCGGGACTTCCTGCTCCTCCTGATCAGCGCGCCCGCCGCCGCGCTGGCGGCTGGATGCAGCGGACTGACCGAACCCACGAGCATCGAACCCCCGCTCGTGTCGAGTTCCTCGCTCATCAGCTCGGCGTCGAGCTCCTCCAGTGGTGGGTCGTCCTCGAGTAGCTCGTCCGGCTCGGGTGGCGGCGGTAGCTCGTCGAGCTCGTCCGGGGTCGGTTCCTCGAGTTCTTCCAGCTCCGGGAACAGTTCGTCCAGCTCGTCGAGCGTGTCCTCCAGCTCATCATCGAGCAGCTCATCCGGTTCGTCGTCCAGCAGTTCGTCCGGTTCGTCGTCCAGCAGCTCTTCGTCGAGCAGCTCGTCGAGCTCGTCGTCCGCCAGTTCGTCCAGCTCCTCGTCGGGATCGTCTTCCGGAGGCCGCAGCTAGCGTTCCCCGCCGGAGGGGCGTCAGTGATAAAGCGGACTCGTCGGGCCCGGCGGGGCATAGTCGTGACCGAACTTGTTCTTGTGCGGGGTCAGGGCCTGACCAGCGTCAACGAGTTCCACCGCGTCGAGCGATGACGACTCAGCCGAGATGATCACCTCTCTGGGATACTCGGCGGGCGCTGCGGGTGTGAAGCGCTCGTGCCAGACCGACAACTGATACCGGCCCGGGGGCACGTTCGGGATCGAGAACTCACCCGACCGACTCGAGACCGCGTGGTGCGAGGAATCGACTGCGACAATCACGGCGCTCATGTCCGGGTGAATGTTGCAGAACACGTAGCAGACGCCAGCCCGTGGGAACGTCACGCTGCGCGACGTTCCCGCCTCGTAGAGTCCGAGATCGAATCGTTTACCATCGAACAACGAAAACACGTTGTGGAAAAACGGATCCAGGTTGGGAAACTCGACGACCGATCCGACCGGCACCACGAGGAGATGCGGATCGAACCGCTTCCGCTGCTGAACGACTTTGAAACGCTGCTCTGTCGGAGTCGCCACAGCCGTGCCCCCGCCGAACGTCGTCACGGACTTCAACCAGACAACCACGCTACTCCGGTCGGCAACCTTTCCGCCCTTCGTTGTCACTGAAACGGCGCCTCTGACGGTAACCAGACCCTGCTGCACCGCTGCTGCCGCAGTCGCGCGCCAAAGAGTACAGGCGCCGAGCACGAGCACCAGCGACGCGAGCACATGGCCCATGGCGCGGCTAGAAGACAATTCCCCCTCCAAAACTCAGGTGATCGGCAAGCCACGCGCGGCCGTCCAGCCGACGGGTCCACAGCCGACGATACTCAACTGTATAAAAAATGTTGGAGCGAAGTTGATAAATGACATTGAGAAGACCGCTCGCGTTTCGTGACGCTGATGGCGCCTCGTCCTGGGGGGGTTGGAGCAGTCCGTTGAACGGCCGTGGGCGTGACAGGTCTATCCCGAAGGCCGCGTTGAACTCGATGCGAGGTGACTGCTGAAACTTCACCTGGGTCCATCCTCCCCGGCTCCGCAGCGGATGGACAGTCGAAGCCGCTTCGGTGGGCGCACCGTTGAAGAGCACGCTGGAGTGCGCGCCTCCGCCGAGTCCGCCGATCGCCTGCCCCCGGTACAATTCGCCAGACAGAGTCAAGCTCGTCCAAAGCGGCACTTCCCAGTCGGCCATCATCGCCCACGCGTTGACGGGACGGCGAAATCCCCAGTCGTGGCGCGAATAGTAGCCAGCGCCCCCCGCAGAGAGCGTTCGTTCGCCCGATCGTCTCCGCCAACTCAACCGCCCGGCGTATGCAGGTTGACGACTCCGCTCACCAGCTGTCGCCAGACGGCTGTACTCGCCCGCTGGCACCTCACCTGTGAAGGAATCGAGTACGCCACCCTGAAGGGTGACGGTGACATCGTCGGGCCGCTGGTAGCGCCGCTCGACATACACCTGAGGCATCCACGACCAGATATTGCCCGACGAGGACAGGGCCGGGTAGGCGGTGGAGGCCAGGGACGCAGGCGAGGCCGGTGAGAAGAACGGAGTGTCCTGTCCGGCCCTGAGCGAGGTGCGCGCGCCTTCTGCAGCGAATGAGATGGTGCGCAGACGAACCCCCGGTGCGCTCAAACCGTCGGCGATATCGGGAAACCCGCCGAAAAAGTCCACGCTGAGACTGGCGGATGTGTCGAAGTCCCCCAGCGGAGGCCCAAAAACTGCCACGCCCAAGTACGACTGCCGCACCGCTGCGGAAATATTCCCCCCCGAATCACCCGGAACCGATTCAACCGCCAGTATCGGCAGGTCGATGTTATCGACCGCGCCACGCGTGCTGATCAGCTGCATCAGCCCCATCCCAAACAACCGCACGCGATATTTCGAGCCGCTTTCGACCTTCGATTGCTCGAGCGTGGCCATCTGCGCAGCCAGCAGTTCGCGCTCCTCGGCCAACTGCTCGCGCAGGTCCGCGAGCGACTGTTGAGCCTCCGCAGTCTGACGTCGAGCGTCGGCGAGAGCGGTTTGCAGGGTCTCGATCGCCTGCTGCAACCGGCGAACCTCGGCGACAAGGGAGTCCAGAGTAGGGCTGGCTTCGGCAGTCTGCGTTGTAACGCCCGGTTCCTGCGCGTGAAGTGAAACTGAGACCAGGAGGGAAGCAGCCGCGAGCACGGCCGCAGCCTTCGGGCAACGTCGCCTTAAAGGCATCGAGCGGCTAATATAGCGCTTTCACGAGAGGCCCATGCACAAGATCCTCGTCATCGAGGACGACCGCGCCACACGAAAAGCGCTTCAAGAGTTGTTCGAACCCGAAGGCTATGCGGTGCAGGCAGTACAGAACGGCGCCGAAGGGCTTGCCGCCTTCCGCTCATCGTCTCCGCACATTGTCATTCTCGATCTGCGGTTGCCCCAGCTCGGCGGCCAGGACGTCTGCCGGGAAATCCGCAAGTTGTCGGAGGAGGTGGCGATCATCATCCTGACTGGCTCGCCCGACGAGATCAGCCGCGTACTGCTGCTCGAGTTGGGGGCTGATGACTATGTCACCAAGCCGTTCAGTCCCAAGGAACTGCTTGCACGCGTGAGGGCGGTGCTGCGCCGCACGCGGCGGAATCAGGCGGTCGAGCAGTTGTCATTCGGCGACGTGTCGGTTGATTTCACCAAGATGGAGGTCACCCGCGACCAAACGCCGGTATCGCTGACACCGCAGGAGTTCAAGCTGCTGAAATACCTGGCGCAGAACCCGCAGCGGGTTGTCTCGCGCGACCAGCTTCTCAGCGACGTGTGGGGCTACGATTCGTATCCCTCCACGCGAACGGTGGACTCCCACATCCTTACGCTCCGCCAGAAACTCGAACGAACCCCAGCAGCGCCCGTCCACTTTGTGACGGTGCACAACGCCGGCTACAAGTTCGTCCCGTAACACACCCCCTCGTGCCTGCTCTGACTCTGCGCACGAAGTTCATCCTGTCATTGGCGCTGATTACCGCGCTCATTACGGCAGCGGTGCTGCTCATTGTCCGCTACCGGGTGCAGTTGCAGGTGCGCAACGATCTCACCCAGGCACTCGATACATCGGTGGTGACATTCGGACGGCTCCAGCAACAGCGTGAAGTCACGCTCGAACGATCCGCGGCCCTGCTCGCCGCGCTTCCGCCGCTCAAGGCGCTCATGACGTCGGGTGATGACGCCACGATTCAGGATGCGTCGCAGACGTTCTGGGAACTGGCGGGAAGCCAGGTCTTCGTACTGGCGAGCCGGAACGGACGGATCTCGGCCTTTCACACCTCGGCGTCGGCGTTTTCGGCGGCGGCGGCGCAGACGGCGATCGACCGGTACCTGGCCGGCGGCAGCACGCGGGACTGGTGGTTCGGTGGAGGGCATCTTTTTCAAGTGTTCCTCCAGCCGATCTCTTTCGGTCCCCCCGAGAGCGGTTATCCGATCGGCCTCCTTGCGGTCGGCTACGAGATCGACCGGATCGTGGCCGAAGACGTGAAGCACGTTGCGGCGAGCGAAGTAGGCTTCGCCCACGAAGGGCAACTGGTGGTCAGTACGGTGTCCGCATTGCTCGAGCCTGCGCTCGAAAGCCTCGTCGCGGACGCCGGTCAGTCGATGGGCGCGCCCCTGAGGGTCCAGCTCGGCGCCGAAGCCTATCTGGCGAACACAGTTCTCCTCTCGGACGATTCCGCGCCACCTGTGACTTTGACCGTCCTCAAATCCTTCGATGAAGCTACGGCATTTCTCCAGACATTGAATCGATGGATTCTGGCCATCGGCGCAGCGGGGGTACTGGTGGGGAGCGGCCTCGTGTTCCTCGTATCGACGACCTTCACTCGGCCCCTCGGGCGGCTCGTATCCGGCGTGAAGGCCCTCGAGAAGGGCGACTACGGCTATCCACTAAACCCAGGGAAAGGCGACGAGGTGGCAGCTCTGACCGCAGCCTTTGACGGCATGCGGCGACAGTTGCTCATGACGCAGAGGCAACTTCTCGAGGCTGAGCGAATGGCCACGATCGGCCGGATGGCCAACACCATCTCGCACGACCTTCGACACCCCCTGACCGCGATCCAGGCCTACGCGGAATTCCTGGCCGAGCGGGAGCTGACCGACGGACAGCGGAAAGACTACTGTCAGGAGATACGCATTGCGGTCAATCACATGATCGACCAGATCAATACGCTGCTCGGCTTCTCGCACGAACGTCAGGCGCTCGTGCGCACCGACGAACGCCTCGACGTCATCATCGATCGCGCAATCCGGACGGTGAAGGCGTTGCCCGACTATGAAGCGCTCACGATCGCTGGCGATGTCAGCCCGGCGTGCAGTGGCTGGATCGACGCCGGAAAATTCGAGCGGGTGATACTGAATCTGCTGTTCAATGCCGCCGAGGCGGTGGCGACCGATGGTGGGCGCATTCATATCACCGCTGCCACCGGCACGAGAGGTGTGGAAGTACGGGTCACCGACAACGGGCCAGGCATTCCAGACGCCATTCGGGACAGTTTGTTCGAACCGTTCGTGAGCCACGGCAAACAACGGGGGACAGGGCTCGGCCTTACGGTGGTGCACAACGTGATGCAGCAGCATGGCGGCGATGTCGTGCTGGAACACACCGGTCCCGACGGCACAACGTTCCTGCTTCGGTTCCCGCCCAAGCCGCCGCCCGATGCCGGCGCGTGACGGCAACAGCGTCGTCAGAAGAAGTAGAGCAACTCCGACTTCAGGAGAAACGCCGGGCGGTGTGGGCGGACCTGTGCGGGTCCCGGAACGTAGGTGCCGCCCGTGACGGTCAGGTCAACTCCGGTTCGAAGGCGAAAGGTCAAGACGCCATCGACTTCATGGCCGAGAAGCCCGTCCATTCCTGTAGGGCGGATCAGAAGCGCGGTATCCGCCGGGGTACGGTATGGCACGTCCTGTCGATAACGGTGGAGCACGGCGTCGAACGACGCGGCTGCCCCCTGCCAGCCGAGCCCGAACGTAAACACGCGGAGGTTGCTCAGATCCGGCTGCATCAGCTCTCCGTAACTGTGGATCCGCTTGAAACCGGCAAGGCGCGTTTGCGTATCCTCGAGGCCCGTCTGACGGAACGTCCGATCGACGCGGTCGCTGCGATCCGCATCTCCCGAGCCGCGCGCGACGCTCGCGGTGAGCCAGAGACCGCCCCGGGTCCGTAGCGCTCCCCCTCCGTCGAACGCCCAGCCCCGCAAGACTTCGTTCTGGGACCTCCCCCCGCGCGCCGCCACATTGCCCCAATAGCGGAATTGGCTCCCGCGTCCGGACGTCTCGACAAATAGCCACATGGGCCGCTCGCGCCGAGTCCGATCGTCTCTACCCAAGAAGAACGAACTGACGACGAGGGAACGGTTGAACTCGTGGGTGATCGTTGCGAACACCTGGCGCTCATCGGAACGCGAACGCCCGTTCGGCACGCGAAACCCGTACGAGCCACCAAACTCCACCCGTGTCTGGTCAGCGGACACCACGATCCGTGCCGCATCGAGATAGTCGTCCGCGAACCATTCAAAGGCGTCGCGCAGACGAACCCTCCCGGCTTGGAGTTCGACGGGGCCGACGATATGCAGCCGCGCGTTGGCCTCTTTGACGCGCAAATCCCTCAATGGCGCCTGAGTGGAACCAAGCGCGTGCGATCGCCCCACTTCGACCTTCGCGTAGACCTGCGCCTTCGGTCCGAGATCGGCCACACCAACCACCTGTGCGGCTGAGCGGACCTCCGTATCTCGAACGCTGGTGCGATCCAAGGCCGCATTGCTGATGGTGGAGTAGGTGCCCTGCAGCCGACCGCCGATGACGCCCCACGAGCCCAGGCGAATCCCGTCGACTTGCTGCTCATCGTCGTCACGACGAAGTTGGCCGATCTTCGACGCCCCTTGGCGGTCGTCGATGAACGACACGCCGAGCACGAGGACCATCCGGCGCCCGAGCAGCTCGAAGGTGTCTTGATCGATCACTCGATCGATTGGGGCTTCGAGCTCGTCCCGAGGGTTCCCGACGACAGGCGAGCGCCGGAGCCGATCGGCAGTGACCGTTCGTTCGGCGTCGATCACACCACGAACCTCGACTCGGTCACCTGCACGCAGGGCCGCCAATCCGGGAAGAGCCTGGTCCCCGTCCAGGATGCGCGTGGTTGAAGTCACCGTGACGGTGAACTCCATCAGCGTCACCGTGGAGAGCTCATGATCGATCTCCGTGATCTGACCTTCGATACGCACCGACCCATCGGCGTCCTTCGCTCGAAGACGCTCCACCCGCATCAGGCCGGCATCGGTAGTTCTCCCCTCAGCCCGGACACGTTCGCCCGCCCGGACTCGTCCGGCGCCCAGACGGATGCTGGTTGTGCCGCTGTTGGATTGGTCCGGTTGTGCCTCGGAGGGCAGGGCAACAGAGAGACACACGAGCAGAGCGGCGCATCGTGCGAGCGTCATGGCGCCACGGTACGTCGTTCGTCGCACAGGACCCTGCGATGGACAGTGGACGACATGGGGAGGCACTCCATCGCATCCGCGAGAAGCGGACCGGACAGATGGCTCCATTCGGGACGGACGACGTAGACACCGGCCAGACGCAGCAGCGCGGCAGCCACGCACCAGTCCACAGCATGGTCGTCGACGGGTCGGTGTCGCCTGTAACCGTTCAGGAAGCCGATTGCCGCCGACCGCGCGCGATGGTGCGTCAGATACCCCTGACGTTCTCGCAGACGAAGGTGGGCGATAAAATTGCCGACGTCGATGACGTGTGGCGCATGCGCCAGAGTGTCGAAGTCGATCAGCCACACTCCATCCGGGCCCGCGAGCACCTGCTTGTCGTAGAAGTCCCGATGAGAAGTGCCTGCCGGACTCAGCGGTACGAGCGTTGCCGTTCGCGTGAGCCAGTCCAGAACCTCGCTCGCCGTCCGGAGTTCTGCGGGCGGCAGGCGGGTCTTCTGGAGCATCGTCAGCAGCATGGCCAGCTCGTCCGGCACGAGATGGCTCGGAAGGTGGTCGAGCGGCGTTGTGTGGAGGACCGCGAGCGCCTCACCGGTGCGCTCGTAGATTTCAATCCGGTCCTGGGTGTTTCGCTGAAGCGCGTACAGCGTCTCGCCGGGCGCCGCACGCTGCACCAGCATGCCCCAATCACCAACGTAGCCGATGGGAGCTGGCGTGGCGGCGACGCCGCCGGCCGCAAACGAAGCGTGGAGAGACTGCATCCACGCCACCTCGCGCTCCGACTGGTTGGCGGTCCGCAGCTTCCCGAACACACTCACCGTCGCGCCGTCCGCTGCCGTCAGGTCGTAGCGTACCTGGCATCGCTTGTGAGGAACGTAGCGCACGGGCGCGACCACGCAGTTGGTCACCTCGACACCGAGCAGGTCAGCCAGGCGCGCACCCGCGGTTCGGGGATCACAGGCAGGCACGAGCGCGGGCAGCCGATAGTCGAACGGGAACGGGACGAGGAGCACACGCTCCTCTGGTATGAATCCGGCCCACGGTCGAAAGTCCTGCTTGAGGCCCTGCGTGCGCGCGCGGTGCCGCAGCCTGCGAAAGACCTTTCTCGCCTCCTCGACAGCGGACGCCTGGTCCGGAAAGCGCTGGAACACCAGCCGTCTAGACGAACGCCCGCCGTCGAACGCGTGGACAACCGTAGCGTCCACGAGCGCGAACAACGTATCCCTCCGGCCCGCGATGACGTCGGTGACTCGACACGTTTCGACGTGGAACGCTCCATCTCGACAGGCGGGCGCATGGGCGTTGATGAGCGCCGCCAGGCGACTCGTTGACGGGAATTGCGTCAGACCGGAGAGCAGGTGTCTGCTCCGCGACGGGTCGCGACGATCATCTGGCATCGTCAGTGAGCCCTCAAGCCTGCAACCTGGAACGAGAGCAGTTCGTCGTAGCGCCCCCCTGTGGCGCGCAACGACGCCGGCGATCCGGATTCCACCAGTCGTCCATCCTCGAGATAGAGCACCAGGTCTGCGTGGGCGATTGTCGAGAGTCGATGCGTGATGACGAAGGTCGTGCGGCCGCGCACGAGGGCACTGAGCGATTCGACGACGTGCGCCTCGGCGAAGCTGTCGAGACCGGTGGTCGGCTCATCGAGAATCAGGATCCTGGCGTCTCGATAGAACGCCCGAGCAATCGCGAGCCGCTGGCGCTCACCCCCCGACAGTGTGGCGCCACGCTCGCCCAGCGTGGTGTCGAGCCCCTCTGCCAGCCGCTCGACGATGTGCCATGCGTGCGCGGCATTCAACGCAGCGACGACCCTGCCCTCGTCCGGCGTCGGGTCGCCGTACGACACGTTGTCGCGAACCGACAGACCAAAGAGCATCGCTTCCTGCGTCACGATGGCGATCTGCTCACGCAGAGAGGCGATCGTGTAGTCGCGAACGTCCCGGCCATCGATGCGGACCGACCCTTCAGAGGGGTCCGCCAGACGTGGAATGAGGCTGATCAGCGTCGATTTCCCGGCGCCGCTGGGGCCCACGATCGCGACCAGCGCGCCGGGCGGTACGCTTACGGTCACGTCGTACAAGGTCGCCATGCCAGGTCCGTACGCGAAGCTGACCCCGGAGAATTCGACGGCGCCAACGAAGGCTGGGGCGGGCGTCGCGTGGGGGAGGTCCTCGACCGCCGGCTTCCGGCGCAACAGCTCCATGACGCGCTCTGCCCCGACCGCAGCGCGCGAGGCCTGGATCCAGTTCGCCGCGATTCGGCGCGTCGGGCGATACATCGAGCGCAGGTAGGCAGAGAAAATCACGAGGTCTCCCGGAGTCAGGCGTCCCTCAATCACCGCCCAGGCGCCGTACCACAGCACGGCACCGGTGCCGAAAGCGACGATGACCTCGACCCATCGTTCGAGCCGCCCCTTCATGCGAGCGGCCGTTACCTCGGCTTCAAGCCCTTTGCGGGTGGCCCGACCGAACTGTCCACTCGCATGCTGACTGCGACCAAACAGCTGCACCGCCGGAAGCATGGCGATGGCTTCGGTCATGATCGACGCCGCCTGGCTGTCCTTGCGTCGCTGCCTCCTCGTCACGTCCTTGATGTGTCTCGAATAGTGACGCGTGAGCACCGCAACCGGGCCGAAGACCGCCAGGCTGACAAGCGCAAGACGGGCATCCATGCCGACGAGAATGGCCGCCATACCCGCCAGCAGCACAACCTGCGCGGTTGTCTCGAGCGCCAGGTCCCCAAGCACGTTCTTGATCTCCTGCACGTCCTTCATCAGGCGAGTGAGCATCTCGCCGGAGCCCGTGTTTCGATGGAACGACACCGACAGACGTTGCAGGTGGGAAAAGACATCGCCCCGCAGCGATGCCGCGATGGTGTGTCCGATCTTGGCGACGAGAATCTGCGCGTGATACTCGGCGATGCCGCCGACAATCGCCACGACCACGACCAGTACGCTGGCAGCAGCCAGCTGTGCGGTAAGGTTCAGCCCGGTTAATGGCGCGAGCACGCCGACTGGGTGTTGGCCGAGGATCTGGTCGATGATGAACTTGAGCGGCCACGGTTTGAGCAGTTCCATGGCCGAAGCAAAGAGCAGGAGCGCCAGCGACAGGGCCAGGTGCCACCTGAATGGCCGAGTGTAGGGCAGCAGGTCTGACCAGGCTGAACGTCCTCGAGAGGTTCTCTCACTCAAGACGCCAACGCCTCCATGCCGGCCAGGGCCTCCGACACCGTGTGTGTCCACCCGTGTCGGGTGAAGGCCTGGCGTTGTGCCGCCTGGGCTAGGCGCACGGCGAGCTCAGGTCGCTGTCGGAGGACGTCGATCGCGTCGGCCAACGCCTGTGCGTTGCCCGGCTCCACAAGCAGCGCCGTCGACTGATGTGCCAGTAGTGATTGAATCTGTCCGATGCGGCTCGCCACGATCGGGCAACCCGCCGCCATGTACTCGAAGACCTTGAGCGGCGAGAAGTAAAAGTTGTCGAGGCGGGGGTACGGCGCGACGGCGCAGTCGATCTGAGCCAACGCGCGGGGCACCTGGTCGCGAGCTACCTGGCCTACAAGGGTGGCGCGCGAAGCCAGTCCGAGCGCCTTGAGGCGCTCGGCCAGATGCGTGCGTTCCGGACCATCGCCGACGATCATCAGGTCGTATCGCTCGTCGCGAACTGCGAGAAGCGCAAAGGCATCGACCAGGACGTCGAGCCCATGCCAGGGTTTCAGGCTGCCGAGAAAGCCGACGGTAAACCGATCGCGAGGCGTCGGAGTTCCAAGCCGCTCTCGATAAAGTGAGAGATCCACTCCGTTGATAGCCACGACGACGCGATGGGCGTCACCGCCATGCGCGCGCACGTACTCGGCGACCTCGGCCGAGACGGCCACGATCCGCGACGCGCCGCGGAACAGATAGCGCTCGATCCTGGCAGCGGTCGACGAGCGCTCAAGACTGCGATAGGCAGCCTGCTCCACGACCAGCGGGCTGTTCACCTCAAGGATGAACGGCAGACCCTGGCGTCGCGCGAACCCAAGAGCAGCGTGACTCCAGAGCGAGTAGCGCTCGTAAATGAGATCGAAGGGTCGATGGGCATGCGCATGTCGCAGCACGGCGCGCGCGTGTCGATTCCGCCGGAGGCTGCGCTCCTCGGGACGCAGGTCGGCGTCGGCGCCGTCTGGCGACAAGAGCGTATGCGGTACGGACCAGTTGGGTGTCACGACGCCGGCCCGCGCCGTAAACACCCGGACGTGGTGACCAAGTGCGCGCGCGGCCGTGGCGAAGTCGCGCACGTGAACGGACGCGCCCTTGGTTGCGAACAGCGGGATGCCGGCATCCGCGTTGATCAACGCAACGTTCACCGGACAGGCCCTCCCGTGGCGGAGTAGGCCTGCCCGACCAGCGCCTCCCCGTGTGCAGACGAGGTGGCGAAGAGATCCGCCAGCCGGGACGCGTTCCGACGGACGTCGAATTCCTGCTCGATGAGTTGTCGGGCCGACACCGTGACCTGCGTGCGCAGCGCGCGATCGACGAGGAGGCGCTCGACACCGGCGGCCAGCGCCTTCGGATCGCGCTCCGGCACCAGGAGCCCGGTGTCACCATGGCGAACGATCTCTGGAATGCCGGTCACCGGCGTCGCGACAACCGGGAGTCCAAGCGCCATGGCTTCGGTGATCACCGTAGGCAATCCGTCTCGGTCTCCATCGCCCGCCACGACACACGGCACCGCCAATGCGTGATGGCTTTCCATTGCGTGGCGAACCTGCTGCTGGGAAAGGGCCCCCGGCAGGGTGATGCAGTCGGCAAGCCCGCGGTCCGCGACTCGACGCCTGATTTCACCCTCGCAGCGTCCGGTACCGATGAGCGTCGCCTGCAACGATGGGCGGCACGCTCGCAGAATCTCCACGGCATCCACGAAGACATCGAAACCCTTCTTCTCGACGAGGCGTCCGACTCCAAGCACGCGCGCCGGTGTCGAAACGGGGATTGGCGCGTACCGATATGTCGATGCGTCGATGCCGTTGTAGACGCGGTGGATCGGCGTGTCGCCGACGGTGGCTGTCACCTCGCGCAAGTGCCTGACGTTGTAGTCGCTCACCGTGACGACAAACGCCGCGTCCTGCACCAGCATCTCGATCTGCGATGACGAAACGCTTTCGTGGAAGATATCCTTCGCGTGGGCGGTAAGGCTGTACGGCAGTGACAACATGGCGCCGAGCTCGCGTGCGACGAGCCCTGCCGACGTGGCGAAATGTGCGTGCACGTGCGTCACGCCGCAGCGCGCCAGTTGAGGAGCCAATCGACGTGCGGCGCGAACCGCACGAGATCGGTCGTCCGAGCGCCCAGACGACTCGCGGTTTGGCATATGGCTCGACGCGACGTCGTCGAGGTACACGATTGGCGCGCGAAGACGGCTGTACTCTGCGTGAACGGTCGGTTCGTCCGGACGGCCCAGCGCAAACACCGCAACCTTGACGCCGAGCCGCTCGAGTTCGAGGAGCTCCCGCAGAATGAACGTCTCCGACAGTCGAGGAAAGCGCTTGAGGACGTATCCGATCACGGTTGGCACTGGCATGAGACCTCGTTGAAACGCCGAGCGGTGAGCAAATGCGGGAGCAGCTGTTCGAGCGTGGTCAGGCCGCCCAGATTCACGCTTGCGAAGTCGATCGCCGGGGCGGCCAACGCGGCACGCACCTCCCGGATCAGCGCGGTTGCGGGATTGTGGTCAGGGTGCACCACGCGCAGGAGTCCACGAGCCGCCATGCGGGTGCAGCGGATCCACTGCTCGAGCCGGGGATGTCGACGCGGCATGACGACGGCGGGCTTGCCGAGCGAGAGCACCTCGCAGATGGTGTTGTAGCCGCCCATCGACACCACGACATCCGCCGCGGCCATCAGGGTCACGAGGTCTGAACTGAAGTCGACGAACGTGACGTCCCCGCGATGAGCGTGCAGGGTCCGGATGCGATCGCGCGTTGTGATCGACATCTCAGGCCCGCAGACGACCAGTGTGTGGACGCTCGCGCCGATCCCGGCGCTCCCGGCGGCTTCAAGGCCCGCAAGATAGTGCTCGACGAGCGGGCCCCCGTCGCCGCCACCCCCAACCGTGACGAGAATCAGGCGGTCGGCCCCCCGAGACCACTGAGCCCGCGTGTCTGACACGTGCCCTCGCGGCTCGCGCCGAATGTAGCCTGCGTAGTGACATTTGGCCGCCAACGTCTGAGGCCAGCGGTATTCAGAGACGATGTCAAAAATGTCGGGGGAGCCGAACACCACGATGTCGTCGAAGAGCCGCTCGACTGCTTCAGTCGTCCCTGACTCCCTCCAGGACGCCATAACCCGCTCAGGTTCGTCGATGACGTCGCGGAGCGTCAGGACGATTCGGGCCTCTGGCGCGCGGCCACGAAGCCACTCGAGCGTGGACCGCAGTTCCCCTTCGAGCCCTAACGGGACGTTATCGACAAACACGAGCGACGGTCGGTAAGCCTGCGTGGTCGAGTAGATGATCCCGCGCCGGAGGTTCCGCATCGCATCGAAAGCCAGCGGCAGGAAGCGGGAGCGGTACGCGCCATTTCCAACCTTGGTAACGCACGGCAGCTTGACCCAGTCCACTCCAGTTGGCATTGGGAGCGACGAAATAGACGAGGAGCCGGTGAGCACGAGTAGGGAGGCCTGCTCGTACCGCGCCCGGAGGGTTTCGCACAGCGACAAGGTGCGTCGGATGTGACCGAGGCCGAACGAATCGTGCGAGTAGAAGAGCACGCGCGGCGCCTGTAAGCTCCTTGAGCTGGTCTCGACCGACTGGCGTAGTGCGGTGGAGTGCGCGGATGCTGTGACCGACACTGGCCGGTCGGTGATCTGTCGAACGAACGGAATGGGTTGGCCGCGTAGCACCGAGTCCCCCCTCTTAGGCGTTCCGTAATTGGTGCCTTTCAAGAGAGTCGAACAGTCGGCGGCCAGACTTGTCAGGGAATTGTCAAAAGGTTGTCAAATCATGAGTCGCGTCCGGAGTGCACCGGACCGGCAGACCTCATCCCCTCCGATGGCCATTCAAGCGCTGTCGCCAGCGATCATTTCGCCGAAGCACTGACAGCAGCCCTACAAGCCAGGGCCATCGTCGTTGGTCGACAGCCTTGACGCCTATCGGATACCCTCCAAGGATCTTGATCTGGAGGACGCCGGAGTGCGGGTGATCGCTGTCGGCGGCGACGGGACGTAATGTCGCTTTTACAGGGAAGCCGCATCGGGCCGTACGAGATCGGAGCCGCCCTCGGTGCCGGCGGCATGGGCCAGGTGTATCGTGCGCTCGACACCAAGCTCGGCCGATCGGTTGCCATCAAAGCGCTTCCCGACAGCCTGAACGATCCCGAGCGCGTGGCGCGCTTCCAACGTGAAGCGCAAGTGCTCGCCTCGCTCAATCATCCGAACATCGCGGCAATCTATGGCCTCGAGGAGAGTGGCGGGACACAGTTTCTCGTCCTCGAGCTCGTCGAAGGGGAGACACTCGGGCAACGCCTGAAAGACGGTCCGATTCCCGTTCACGAAGCGACCGTCATCGCGAAGCAGATTGCGGACGCGCTCCAGGCGGCGCACGAGAAAGGCATCATCCACCGTGACCTGAAGCCTGCCAACATCGCCATCAGCGACACGGGGCAGGTCAAGGTGCTCGACTTCGGCATCGCCAAGGTGCTCGTCTCGCCCGCCGTCAACGGCACACTCGCGGGCTCGCGTGCAGGTGAATCGAGCGAGACGACGATGCTGCCTCCCGTCCGGCATCCAGTGACCACCGAAGGTGTGGTGCTTGGGACGGTCGCCTATATGGCGCCGGAGCAGGCGAGGGGCCGTGAAGCCGACAAGCGGTGCGACGTCTGGGCATTCGGCTGCGTGTTCTACGAGATGCTTGCGGGCGCACGCGCGTTCGGGGGCGAGAACGTTGCTGACACGTTCGCCGCGGTCCTCAAGAGCGAGCCCAACTGGAACGCTCTGCCCTCGGACGTGCCGATGCCGATCCGCGCGTTGATCCGAGGCTGCCTCGAAAAGGATCGTCAGGAGCGCGTCGTCGATATTGCCGCAGCGTCGTTCGTGCTCAAGCATCCGGACATCGCCGCCCCACAGGACTCGTCCGGCGCGGCCGTGCCTGCAGGCCGCCGGGTGCCGATGTGGCGCCCCTGGCTCCTGCCGGCCGTCACGGCGGTCGCCGCCGCCGCGCTTGCCGGAGTCGTCGTGTGGCTGGCCACCCGGCCCGTGCCCACGCGTGTCACGCGCACCACGAT
>JABFSA010000125.1 GCA_013140775.1 Acidobacteriota bacterium
CGATGTCGGCGCTCGGAGGCGCCGGCAGGGTCAGCTTCGGTAAAGCAGGTCGGTTCTGTCCCAGCGGCTCCTGCTCCATGCGTTTGTCAAGCAGCACCATCGTCGGCGCCATCGGCGGTGTGGCGGCAAGCCGGTACGCGCGAACCATCGACGACGAAAACTGATCCAGCCTGGTAGGCTGATGGTCCCACTTCAGATAGCCGCGAACGATACTCGCCATATCCGTCGCGCCGTGGGCGGTAATCCCGCCGTCTAATTGAAAGCCGGTGGCCATCAACACCGGTACGCGGTCAACATACGCGTTGTACACGGCCATCGATGCGTGCTGGATGCCGGTGACGCCGTGGAGCATGGGCATCAGCGAGGGCTTGCCCTCGATCTTCGCCCAGCCGTGGGCCATCGCCACCGCCGACTCCTCGTGCAGACACGTCAACCACTCTGGGCCGGTGTTCTTGCCGTAGTTGATGATCGATTCCTGCAGCCCGTCGAAGCTCGATCCAGGATTCGACGCGATGTATTCAATGCCAAGCGCGCGGAGCACATCCACCATGTAGTCGGAGGCGGGATTCTCGACGATTCGAGCATCGACCACCGGCGCCGGGCCGGCCTCTCTGGCCAGCGCGGCGGGGGTCGGGATCGGAGCCTGGGCGGCCCTAGCCGCGGTTTGTGCCTGCACACCCGGAAGATCTGTCGCCAGTGTCGCCGCACCAGCGGCCGCGCTCACAGCGGCACCCTTCAGGAAGCCCCGGCGACCAACCATATCTTTCGAAGATCGCGCCATCTCTGCTGTCCTCCCAAGTCGTCGCGTGGTTGCGGCGCAGGATCTCGCCCGCCAGCGATCACGCGAGACAGTCCGACCCCGCTGCGAAGATATCTCGAACTCGCGGGTACTCTAGCTAAGCTCGCTGTGGGCACAGCGCAACAAGTCAAAGACTCGTAGCGTGGGCTAATGCTTCAGTCCTGGCTGCCTTCGCCCGACTATGACTTAGCCCTTCACACCCTCCTGGGGCAATACCCTCAAAAGGGTAGTGTTGGGGGCTCGGGATCGAGGCGACGGTCATCGGAAAGGTGGGCTACAATCCCACCGTGAACAAGAGCCTCGTGACCGTTGCAGCCGGGTACGCGATGGCGGTCGGGCTCCTCTGGCCACGCGAGGCGTCTCCTCACATTCCGGTCACGACGACCGTATTGTTCAATCGGGAAATAGTGACGCTCTTCCAGAGCAAGTGCCTGCAATGTCACATCACTGGCGGCATGGCCATGTCGCTGGCCACGTATGAAGAGGCACGCCCCTGGGCGGTCGCCATCAAGGAGGAGATTCTCGATCGGCGCATGCCACCCTGGCCGGCTGAACGCGGATATGGTGAATTCGCGAATGACCTCGGCCTCACGACACGCGAGCGTGACTTCCTCCTCTCATGGATCGATGGTGGCGCGCCGAAGGGCGATAGCGAGCCGCCGGCATACATGGATCACAGCACGCACTGGATGCTCGGGACTCCCGACGTCCTGCTGACGGCCGAACCGGCGGCCATCGTCGAACCGGGACGTCCGGTTGGCTTCAAGCGCATCATCATGGACACAGCGATGACCCAGGAGCGATGGCTCCGGGCATTCGACTACAAACCGGCGAACCCGGGTATCGTTCGCGCGGCTTTCTTCACGCTGCTAGAATCGGGGCAATACCTCGGCGCCTGGACACCATGGCGCACCACCATGCAGATTCCCGACGATGTCGGAATCAGAATTCCTTCGCGCGCGAGAATTGCGATTGACGTGGTGTATCAGTCCGTGTCCGAACTCGTCGTCGACGCGCCGCGTCTCGGCCTCTACTTCGCCGCCGCCAGGCCGGCTCATGAGCTGGCTACGACCGTTCTGAAACCACAACAGCCGGCATCCACAACTGACGCGTTCGCACCACGGCTCACGGCCAACATCGTGTTGCCGAGTGACACGTCGATTGTCGAAATGCGCCCCGACATGGGCCCGGGAGGACGATCGATCGAGGTGAAAGCGAAGCGACCGGACGGTTCGTCCCAGGTACTGCTGTGGATCAGGAATTTCCGTCAGGAGTGGCAGACGTCCTATGTCTTCCAGCGGCCCGTCACGCTCCCCAAGGGCTCCATCGTCCAGGCCATCGCCTACTTCGACTCCGTCCGACGCTCACCAGCGCAGTTCACGCTGACGTTCAGCAGCCACGAGGCGGCTCCCGGAAGCTTCACTTCTGCATTCGGACCGCGTCCTCCAGTGCCAGGACGTTGAAGGTGAACGACACCGTCGTGAGGTGATCCTTCCGCAGGAACTGGCTCCATGCGCGATACCGGCCCGGGTGAGGCATGTAGCCCTCAAACGTGACATACGGTCCCCCGAATCCCTTTGTAACCTCGGACTCGGCCCATTCGCTGGGATGCGAGTGCACGTACTCCCGAAGGTCCTCGCTGAGTATCAGGGTGTGGCCGAATGCACCCAGGTACGGCTGCAGGTCGGTAATCGGCTGGCCGGTGGCTGCATCCGTCAGCGTGAATCGGAGATGGCCGTATTGGCCGGCAATGAATATCAGCGGGTCGAGCTCGACCGAGGCGGTAGTGGAGTCGACGGTCTTCGTGAGCACAGCGTCCGGCTCGATGTGCGCAGCCTGCGACTCCAAATCCTCATCGAAGTCCGTCGTCACCAGCGTCCGGCCCAGGAACTGCGGTGAGCCACCGCTGGGAACGAAGTCCGACAACACCCGATAGTATCCAGGCTTCGGGAGCGTGAGCCTCAACTCCCAGGAGCCATCCGTCTGCAATTCAGGATGAAGATGCTGGAAGTCGGTCAGGTCTTGGCTGACGACGAACAGGTGATACCGCTTGTCGTGGACGACCTCGTAGTTCTTGACCACGTCACCGGTACGTGGATGTCGCACGCTGAAGATCATCGTGAAGGGCATCCCTGAAGGCACCGCCACCGGCAACGTCGTGAAATCGAGCACGTAGTCGCGCGTGTCGTATGGGTTCCCCGGGATCAACGCCATGCCGCAAATCGGGCACTTTCCGGCTTCGTGCGCGGTATGGTCCTGATGCATCGGGCAGAACCACCCGGTAATCGGCTCTGGATTGTCGGCGGTGGAGGTGTCGATGGTTGTCGCAGACGTCGTGGAAGGTATCTGCGTCTCCTGAGCGCGGGGGTGGGATACCGCACCGGCGAGCGCGGCGAAGGCCAATGCAACGACGCAAGGAAGGTGCTTCATCGCGTACCCTTGATTTCGCTTCCGCAGGCCAGCATCGCCTTTCCGTAGTAGGGGTTCGCCATCGTGTCTGTACGCTGTGCCCAGGACGCCTTCTTCATAGGGCACAGGAATGCGTGGACGCCCGGCAACCTGGCATCCAGGAATTTTGGGACTAGCGCAGCGGACAACGCCGCGAACTCCTCGCGTGCCCTGTCGATGGCCTTCGCCGCAGCCACGCGCTCGGCCGCCGCCTGCGCGGCCGTGCCGGCAATCTGTCCCGCGAACGGGACCAGCGCCTTCGCATGTGTGCTGACGGTTTCCATCCCGTCCCCCGCGAGCACCACCCGGATCGCTTCGTAGTGTTCGAACGCCTGCGCCACCGGCGTAGCGGTCTGTGCGACAGCCCACACGGGCGCGAGCATCATCAAGAATGCTGCAATCGTCGATCGCACAGTCATGACTGTATTCCGTGTCCTCTCAGTTCTCAGCAAGCTCGAACACGTACAACGAATTCCCGCTGAGCGGGTAGATAATCTCCGGCGTCAGGAGGCTCGGCACCTGGCGCGGGCTCCCGCCGCCCAGCCCGGTAGTCACGGCGATGTACTGCTTTCCGTCGGCGGTGAACGAGATGGGAAAGCCCTGCACCGACGTGCCCAGGCGTGTCTGCCACAGGATCTTCCCTGACCGGACGTCGAACGCACGGAAGTTGCGATCCAGATCGCCCACAAACGCCAGGTCTCCGCCTGTCGAGAGCACCGACGTCAGGAACGACGCCCGCTGTTCGTAGCTCCAGACCTCCTTCATCGTCCTCACGTCGAACGCAGCGAGTTTGCCGAGCTGGCCGTTCGTGCCGGGCATCTCGAACCAGCCGCGGGCGGCGCCAGGGCCGGAAGCACCTGCCTTGAGCTCACCCCCTCGTCCAGCGATCTCGAGACACGACTGGTTGAGCGGAATTACGAGCAGCGCGGACCCGGGGTGATAGCTCATGGCCTGCCAGTTGTGACCGCCGAACGTGCTGGGGCACGCGGTCACCGGCTGTCCGACCTTGGCTCCGATGATATCCGCGCGGTAGGTCGGCGTGCCGGTCTTCGGATCGATGGAGTCAAAGATATTCTGGAAGACCGTTTCCTTGTGTCCCATGAACTGGCCGGTCTGACGGTCGAGCTTCCAGAGAATGCCAGGCTTGCCGATCGTGAAGACGGCCTTACGTCCGTCGACGTCGACGAGCACGCGCTCGAACACTTCGTCCAGGTCCAGCGCTTCCCCGGGCGCGTGCTGAAAGTGCCAGACGAGCTTTCCTGTATCGGGATTGAGCGCCAGGGTCGAGCTCGTATACAGCGCTTTGTCCAGTGCACTCATACCGCGGCTCGCCGGCACCCACGGCTTCGCTTGTGCGGTGCCCCAGTAGGTGAGGTTAAGGTCGGGATCGTAGCTCCCAGTAATCCAGGTCTCGCCGCCGGCGCGGAACGTCATCGGCTGTGTACCCCAGGTGTCGCCACCGGGCTCCCCAGGGCGAGCGATCGTGTTGAACTGCCACTCGATCCTCCCTGTGGTCGCATCGAGCGCCGTGATGTAGCAGCCGTCTCCCGTAAAACGCGAGCAGCCGGCCAGGCCCTGGATAAGCTTGCCTTTGACCACGAGCGGTCCCGATACCGTCATGAAGCCCTTCTCACGGTCGGCGAAGCGCGTCTCCCACACCCGGGAACCATTGCGGGCATCGATCGCCACCATGCGTGCGTCGCTTGTGGCAATGAACACTTTGTCTTGATAGATCGCCATGTCGCGCATCGGTCCGCCCTGTTCTGGACCCGCGCGATACTCCCAGATCAAGTCTCCCGTGCGGCCATTGATCGCTTGGACCACGTTGCCCGTATGTACAAGGTAAAGGACGCCGTTGTGCGCGAGCGGCATCGGCTGGCTCCCGCCGGTAGTACCCAAGCCACCCTCGTTCATGTTCCACACCCAGGCGAGGCGCAAGCGCCTCACGTTGTCGCGCGTGATCTGCATGAGGGGGCTGTAGCTCCAGGCCTGGTAGCTGCGCCGAGCCATCAGCCAGTCGCCTGCGGGCGGCGTTCGAAGCATTTCGTCAGTGACGGGCACGTAGCCAGGCACCTCTCCGGCGACGGTGCGTCCGGTTCGTGCCGCTCGGGGCGTCGCGGCGGCTGCTCCCGCTGCAGCGCCTCGGCCTCCCTGGGGACCCGGGGCTGCCGGTACTCCCGCGGCTTGCTGCATCCCGATCGCGCCAATGCGAGCAGTGACGGCCGGCGTCAGTGCTTGCGGTCCGGCCGGGGCGCCATTCGCCTCAAGGATGTAGGCGACGATGCTCGCGGCTGTGGCCGCGTCCACCGTTCCAGGAGCGCCAGGGGGCATCGTCTTTGTGATCAATGCGACGAGGTCGGCCGTCGTCGACGTGTTCCAAGAGCTCATGAAGTTACCGCCCGCGAGTTGGGGCGCCTCGTTCAGACCGCCAAGGTCGGGCTGATGGCATCCGGCACAGGTCGTGGCGTACGCCGCACGGCCAGCGGTGGCCTGAGCCGCCGTGTACACGGGCGCCTGCGGCTGCTGCGCGGCCATCACTGCAAGCGCGCACGCGCCCGTGAATCCGATGGTGAACAGCCAGAACCTGTGAGTGGTGATCATCGGACTCCTACGGTAACAGCCAACCCCAGAGATTTCCCCCAGGGGCCTTCTCGCTCTGGATCTGGACGTACAAACGACCGCGTCTCAAGTCGTCCACCTGCGCCGGTGTCAGCGCCAACTCACCAGAGACACTACCCTTCGTCGCCTGTGTGACGACGAGGTCGAGCACGCCGGGACCGCGGATCCCTTTGGGCGCCACGTGTACACGCGCGGTCGTCGCGGGTGTCTGCAGACCCTCGAATGTTCCGGTGACCGTCAGCGTCGTGCCTCTAAGCGTCCCGGTCGCCGAACCAGATCCGGTCAGGCTCGCGGCGGTGGAGGCCTGGACCGGAACCGAGGACAGCCGCGCCTTGTACGTTGAGGCGGTGGCCTGTGCCACGACCGTGTGGCCGCCGCTCGTCACGGCCACCACCACGAGAAGAGCGGCAGCAGATCGCGGGAGTGTCATCGTATTGGGTGCTCTCGAGGCCTGCGTGCAGGCCGTAGGTCGCGCCTCGATTCGAATGCTAGACCCTGAAGGGTGGCGGCAAGGGCGTACACCGTGTGTCGCAGAACTGACCCGCCGCGGCGAGGGCGAACCCTCAGGTCCGCCCTCGGCTGATGTGCGTGCGGGTGGCCCCGTTCAGTTCGTCGCTAACGTGGCTCTTAGCGCGTCAAGCGTCGGACCGGGGGCGCCTTTCGGCAACTTCGCAACGCCGGTCTCCGCGAATAGCTTCGACGGATCCTTTATCTTGGGATCAACCAAGAAGCTCAGGAAACAGTTCTGCATCTCGTCCCAGTTCTGTGGACCCCAGAACACGACCTTCGTGGGATCGGGGTTGTACCTATTTTCCGTGGAATTGTCGTAATGCGCGACCCCGATGATCCGGGTTCCTTTCGGCAAGGGAAGCGGCTCTTCCAGATCGACTCCCAACTGCCAGTTGAAGTCCCACGTGCTCTTGAAAATCGTTTTCGACTCGCCAGAGGGGGAGATGAGGCGTATTTCGTAGTCCTTCCCGCGCAGGTGCATATGGGGCTGAATATAGGCCAACTGGACGTTGTCAGCGACGACGGACAGCTCCGACACGATCTCTTGGTTGCGGGCACCAGCCGGGATAACGAGATTGAAGGCCTGTGGACCCGAGTTGGAGAAGTATCGGAACTTGGGAGGAACCTTGGTGAATTTCAGCGCGAGCCTGGAGCGGTCGGTCGTTTCCTTGCCAATCGCGGTGTAGTGCATGTTGAAGATGATGTCCGATCCTTTCGGCACGAACTTCGCCGATTCGTACAGGCTGAAGTCCTGCGCACCGAGGCCGGGATTGTACTTACCCAACAGGTCCGCGGGTTCTTCGGCCGGTCCACGGCCGGCGCGCATGGTCGGGTCGGCCGTATCGTAGGCCACGCCGGGGACGGCGTTCTTCATGAACGTGGATCCGGGCGGGCGAACGTTGGCCCGCATGTGATGGACGGCCTCCCTATTGCCCGGACGCAGGTCGGCGGCGACCACCCACCGATCCTCCGGGAAGTTCACCTTGACTAGGATGTTCTGATAGTTGATGGTCCCGGTCGCCTGCAGGGGAACGTCCATCGGCATCTCGATGATCATGTCCGGTTCGAATCCCCAGCCATCCACGAACTTCACCGGCTCGGGCTTGTCCTTCGCGTCGCCTTCGGGTGCGCTGCCGTCGGCCCACGTGACCAGTGTCTTGATGTCGGCATCGCTCAGCCGCCGGTCATCCCTGAAATGGCCGTACGCAGGATCGACGAACGAGGGCGGCATCTTCCTCGAGAGCACGGCGGTCTTGATGGCCTTCGCCCACGGCCGTACCCCCTGATAGGAGAGCAAGGACATCGGGCCGATCTCGCCGGGCCGGTGGCATGTCTGGCAGTTCTTCTGCAAGACCGGCAGCACGTCCCTGTTGAAGGTAACGACGGTGGTAGCATTACCTTCCTGCGCCGTTACCCGCATGGAAGCAATCGTCGCCCCTGCGCCGACCAAGACTCCGACGAGAACTACGCTTTTCCACGACATATCAGCTCCTCCCAACGTTGACCGCCAGAGCCTAACGAGAAAATTGGTTCGGAAATCGTGCCCGGAAGTCCACCGAAGACGCCAAGAGCAAGGGTGCATAACAGAGGGCCAATGCCCTGGTCCTTAAGGCACCGCGTGCACACGTAACCTACTCTCTCACGACCGCTTGCGACAATACCCCTAATAGGGGATGGTACATCTGGACTACTTTGCCAGGTTGCCGACTGGTCCAGGGTGAGCTCAGCTGGTTCTGTTCCCAAAACGACACGATTGCGCACAGCAGCTAGGAGTGTGCGCGGCAGAACTGTTTCGGCCAGATTTTCGGGGTACTGTGACCCCTCCCCGGGTGCCGATCGTCGCTCCTGGGGCAACGTCGTGACCTGAAAATTCGTGCCGTTTTCTGGCGCGCAGACTCCTAGCGCAGATGGACAATCCCCCGACGAACCGCGACCGCCAAGGCGTGCGCGCGGTCGCTGACGCTCAACTTCTGGAAGATGTTCCTGAGGTGAGTGTGGACCGTTTCTTCGCTGATGCCCATCCTTGCCGCCATCTCCCTGTTGCGCATGCCCGCCGCAATCAGTTGGAGCACCTGCTGTTCACGCCTGCTGAGGGCAGCGTGCGCGACGGAGTTCGGAGCACCGGGGTCGACCGTTCGTCCCTCATGTACGTCGCGCACAACCCGGATGAGTTCGTCGGAGTGCGAGTCCTTCAGTACGTACGCGTCAGCCCCAGCGGCGAGTGCCCGGTAGACATCCTGGTCGCCCTCGTACATCGTCAGCACCACGACGCGCGCCTCCGGAAACTCTCCCCGGATGGCCTTGATCGTGTCGACGCCATCCATGCCGCGCAATCGCAGATCCATCAGCGTCACGTCCGGCCGGTGCTTCCTGTATAACTCCAGCGCGTCTTCGCCCCGGGTGGTCGTGGCCACGACCGTTATGTCAGTCTGGAGGTTGAGGACGAGCGCGATGCCGTCCAGGACGACTGAGTGATCGTCGACGCACATGACGGTAATCCGGTCGCTCATCGTGACTCCTCACAGTCCATCGGTTGGGACCACGAGCTCGACTTCGGTGCCCTTCCCAGGAGTCGAGGACACTCTCAACCTCGCGCCTACCTGCGCCGCCCGCTCGCGCATGCCGATCAGGCCCCATCCCCAGCGCGCATGATGGGCGCGCCAGTCCACATCGAATCCGCAGCCGTTGTCGGAGACCCGAACGCACAGGGAGTCTGCCTGAAACCCGAGAGTCACCTGCATTCGAGTCGCCTGAGCGTGTTTGACGACGTTGATAACCGCTTCGTGGACGATTCGCAAGGTCTGGCCTTCCACTTCATTCGACAAGCGCCTCACCGGGCCGCTCACCTCGAATTCGAGTTCGACGGGCGTGCCAGCCGTCAGCGCCTCCGCCGCATCCCGAAGGGTGGCCGAAAGGTGGCGCTCCTCCAGCGACTCGGATCGGAGCAGCCAGATCGACGACCGCGTCTCACGAATGTATCGGGTGACCAGCCGACGGACCCCATCGAGTCGCTCCTTCGTGCCCTCAGGCGACGTCTCGAGCTGTGTCGAGATGCCATCGACCTGCAGCGCAACGCCGAACAGCCCCTGAAGCAGCGTGTCGTGGAGCTCGCGAGCGATTCGCGCCCGCTCGTTGAACACGACCTGGAACTGTCTCCGGACGTGCATCACCCTGAGGCGCCATGCCGCCGACACGACCAGGAGTACAAGCCCCGCGACGAACACGGTGAAGGATGTCGTCTGATAGAACATCGGCTGAATGACGAAGTCCAACACCGCCTCCTCGCGTAGCCCGACGCCACGGCTCGCGACATGGAAGCGATAGGGGCCCGGGGGAAGATTCGTGTAGACCGCTTCCCTTCCGAGCCCCGCGCGGACCCAATCTCTGTCGTAACCATCCAATCGGTACAGGAATCGACTACTGGCCCTAGAACTGAGCGTCAATCGGGTGTACTGAATCTCGATCCGCGACGTACCCGAAGGCACGAGGGCCTGGGGCTCCAGCTTCAACGGCCGATCATCGGCCATCACCGTCTCGATTCGAATCCCCGGACGAAGACCCGACTCACGCACACTCTCCGGAACGATGCGGGCAGCGCCATCTGCGGTGGCAAACCAGAGGGAGCCGTCGACGGCGCGAACGCTGGCAGGAAACGCCCGAACCGCTCCCCCGGGCAGACCGTCCGACTCGTCGTAGACCTGAAAGTCACTCGAGCTGGGCGACTCCGCATTCGGCGCGCTCAGTCCTGCGAGACTGGCGCGAAGGATGCCGGCACGAGTGGCGATCCAGAGTTGATGGCGATCGTCCTCCACGATTGACAGCACTCCACTCGCAAGGTCCTCGATGTCCTGCCTGACAAAGCGCTCGTTCTCGAACCGGCCGAGGCCCGTTGTCGTGCCAAGCCAGATCCTGCCTTGGCTATCCTCGTGGACAGCGGTGACCGTGCCTGTGTCCGGTCCGCCAGCCGCCGGCTGGGGCGTGAGTCGACCTCTGTCATACACGGCGAGGCCTCCGCCGAGCCGACCGACCCACATGCGTCCCGCCCTGTCCGTAAACAGCGACGCCGGTCGCTCCAGCCCCGTGACATCGACCCGCATGACGGCGCCATGTGCGAACCTGAACAACCCGTCATCGAGATCGGTCATCCATACAGCTCCCTCGGCGTCGCTCGTCATGCCCGAGACCCGCAGCAGCCGAATGCCGTCCGGCAGCCTGACCGGGATGAAGCGTCCGGCCACCAGCCGCGCCGGACCACCGAGGGTGGCGGCCCACAGTGTGCCGTCGCGTTGCGCATGCAGGGCCCTGATGCCGGCGCTCGGCAGCCCGTCATCCGTTGTATAACGTCGTTGACGGCCGTCGATCAGGCGAGCCAAGCCAGCATTCGTGCCGACCCAGATGCTCCCGTCCGTCGTGACTGCAAGGGCTGACACCGCTTCGCCGTCCACGGCGCTCGTGACCTTCCTTTCCGACAGGCGTGTCAGTCCTCCGGCCAGTCCAATCCAGATATTGCCTTCGCGATCCTCGAAAAGGGCGCGGACCGAGCTGCTAGCGAGCCCCTCGCGTCTTGTCAGCTGCGCGAGCACGTGGGTGGCGTGGCCCTCCGGACGCAGGCGCAGCACACCTTGCCCGAGCGTCGCCACCCAGAGGTTTCCGCGCCGATCGTGAAGCAGGTCACTTGCGGCTCCGAATCCCTGGCGCGGCCATCCCACGAGACTCGGCCCTGGCAGGAGCGCGGTGAGCGTGAGTACCGGGTCGGTCGTCCAGACAGATCCAAATGAATCGCCGCCGATGGCGGTCGCGGGCGACAACGACTTCGTGACCTGCTGAAACGTATCCTCGCCAGCGTCTCGGCGGAAGATGCCTTCAGCCGTCCCAACCCACAACGTCCCGTCCGGGTCGACGAACAACGCCGACGACGACCGTATGGGAAGGCCCTGTTTCGATCCTATCTGCTCCCAACGGTCGTCACGGAACCTCCAAACTCCAGCGGCGCCGTTGGCCCAGATCGTTCCATCGCGGTCTTCCACAATCCGCGTCACCAAAGCACCTCGAAACCCCTCGCTCGAGGTGTACAGCGCCGCTTCGTCATTGCGGATGCGTACGATCCCGGTTGACAACCCTACCCAGAGGCTACCGTCCCTCGAGGCGTGCATCGCGCTGATGAATATGTTGGAAGGAACGCCGTCCATCTTCCATTGCACAAAACGCACGCCGTCGAATCGAACCAGTCCGAGGCTGGTGCCCAACCAGAGATAACCGGTTGCGTCCTGCGCGATGGCGTTCGTGTCGCCGAAGAGGAAGCCATCGGTCCCGACCCAGCTCTTCACGGAGTACGTGGCGAGCACGTCCTGCCCAACCTGGGCGACAGCTGGTGACGTGTGGCAGAGGAGCAGCGCCAAGCCCGTGGCGACGATCCGATGCCGCCGCTTGCGCGCGTGACCCGCACGTCGAGCATCGAGGCCGGAGTGCACCGCGACATTGTAGACCTTGACGAACAGTCCCACGCAGGATCGGTCATCGGAACGTCCGATTCGGTTCGATCTCTCATGCGTCGCATCGACGTCGGTTGAAGCGGCTCCAGTTTGTCAGCGCCGATTTCGCCGACTATAGTGAGGGCATACCCATCAGGTGGCGGCGACCCACGGATGGCAGCCAACTGTAACGTTCCCCTGGCGGGTGTGTTGCGCGCGGTACAACACACTTGATGGACCACGTTGTGTACCCCGTTCGTAAACCAGTCATGAAGCTACGTACTATCTGTACGTACTGAATCGTACCGGGAATCTCGGAGGCCACGTCATCTGAGTGGTGCCGACGACGGCACTCGTTTCACTTCCACTCGCGCGACGGCGGGACCTGGGGACTGCGAATGGCCTCCGCCGGTCCTCGGCTACGCTGGCGGTCTCGGCGGCATTTCGATCAGCGGCATCTCGAGCGCCTCGCGCACCTTGTTCTCGATCGCTCGGGTTGTGTATGCCTTCTGCTCGACGTAGGCGTACAGGTTGTACGTGCCTGCCACCCCGCCGATCTCATGATCGAGCAACCGCTCGACCCACGGCATCGGACAGGTGGCGTTCGCCCACGTGGAGGCCGTGCGCCGTAGGTCATGTGGGTCGAAATCCTCGACCTTCGCCAGCGTGCGCATGACGGCGGTCTCTTTCCCGAAGAAGTTGGCCATGGCGCGTGCCGGATTGGTTCGGCTCGGAAAGACCCAGTCCGAGATGTGCTCGCGCGGCCAGCCCCCAAACTTCTTCCCGTTCCAGGTGCCCCCGTATTCGGCGTTCTTTCTGGCCAGTTCCCGCTCGTGGTACGCCTTCAATCCGCGCAGGACGGCAACGGCCATCGGCGACAGCGGCACGAGATGCGAGTGCTGATGGACCTCGGTCGGTTTCCGCTTCCGAAACGCGAACGCCTTGTTCCACAAGCCGGCGTCAAGGTCGATCGCGGACCACATCATATTCAGGACTTCCCCGCCGCGCTGCGCCGTCAGCAGTCGTAGCTTGAACTGCTCGCCAATGAGCGGTCGGCCCTTTGCGGTGAATTCTTCCTCCCACACGCGCCACAAGCGCTTGATCTCGCCGGCGTCCATGAATCGAACCCGCTTGCCAGCAGGTTTGGCGCGCTCGATTCCGGTCGCCGGGTTGTACTCAATCTGTTCAATCCCCTGCGAAATACCAAACCGAAACAGTCGGGACACGACGGCTCGCACGTGGTCGGATGAGGCGGGCGCATGGCGCGGCGGGTCCGCGATGCGATTGAGCAATTGCGCCACGTCGCGCCGCCGGATCTCGCCCACCGGCCTGTCGCCCCAGTGTGGGCGGAGTTCGGCGTCGATCCAGTACACGTCCTGCTTCCAGGACTTCTTCTTGATCTTGCAATGACGCTCGATGTAGTCGGTGGCGAGATCCTTGAACAGCACGACCGGCGCGGCGTCCGTGTCCGGTGTGAGCCGCTTGGTCCGGACCTGCTCGCGGGCCGCCGCCAGATCCACTTCCGGATAGCGACCGAGTTTGAGGCGGACGAGACGGCGCTCGGCAGACGCCAGCGCGGGGGCGCCGGCGCGGTAGACCATGTAGAAGGTCTTCTTCCCCGTGGGCAAGACGCGCAACGCGAGCCCACTGGTCTTGCTGTCGTAGTACTCAACGGTGAGGGGCAGCGGCTTCAGACTTTGAAGCGCCCGTTCCGTGAACGCCAGGACCGGCATGCGGATGAAAATACCACATAATTCCGATTCGCCCTGGCCTCAAAAAAGGTAACTATGTGTAACAGCACGACAGAACTCAGGCGAACGTCCACTGACCGCCAGAAACATCAATGGCAATATTTGTTAGTAAATATGTATTTTGTGAACAATGACGAACGGCGTCGAACCGCCGCAAAACACGCATCTGATAATTCGTAATCAGCAGGTCGATGGTTCGAGTCCATTCGCCGGCTCCAAAATTCCTCAATAAATCTCACGAGCCCGAGCGTGGCAACGACCTGAACGCACGTTTGACCCTCTATCTGACCCACTAACCGAAAATGGCATCCATTCGCTGCGCCGCTTTCGCAGCGGTCTGCTTTTGGAGGTGCGCGTAAAAGTCCATCGTCACGCGCAGTTCGGAGTGCCCGAGCAACATAGACACCTCGGCCAGCTCGATACCCGAGGCGATCAGAAGACTTGCGGCGGAGTGCCTGAGATCGTGGAAGCGCAGTCGCGGCAACAGCACTGGTGCCGGCTTCAGTTCCTCTGGCTTCTGGGCGGCCTTGAGAATGCCCGCGAGCGCACGCAGCACGTTCCGGGGGTGTAACCCTGAGCAACAACGCACGCACATCGAGATTCCCGATGTTCTGGCTGCGACTCGAGAGACTGTACTCAAGAGCCAAACGATTCAGGTGGCCTACAGCAAGGCGGTAGCGAGCCCTCATAAAGGGAATCTCTACGATCGAGTGCTTCGGGCCTGTGCTTGGCTACCACCGACGATCTGGGATTCTTCCTGTCTGCAGCACTCAAGGAGCCGCTCTCATCCATCATGGGAAAGCCTTACGACGTGCCCAACTACTCCCGCCATCTCCATGATTTCTGCGAGAAGCATCGCGGCCCCATCCTCCGAAAAGAAGGGGAACCGAGGCGAGTGCGGTTTCGCTTCGTCGATCCAATGATGCAGCCCTTCGTGATCATTCACGACTATTCGATTGGGATGCTTACTAACGACCTCCTCTCGTCGACGCTGCACGAACCGGGTTAGTTGCTCGGGGAGGTTGGAACCACGGTTAGGCGGCCTTCACAAGCCTAGAAAACAGTATTCCAATGGGTAGCGGTTCCCGGTGGGGACGCCAACAAACTTGTAACCCTCCTACGTCCGAATGCCGCGCTGGGCTGTGCCCAATTTTGTGCCCACCCCCCGTATGAAACGGTAGGAAGTGGTGGGACTCAGCGAAGAGCAGACACGCTGGTTTCCATTGGGAAACAGCACTCCATAGTAGTTGGTGGTATCCGGTACGTTTGCCTCGACTGCAACTGTTAACCGGAGGGTTGCTGGTTCGAATCCAGCCCGAGGAGCCACGCCCGTAAGAGCGATACAAACAACAACTTGCGGGATGCCTCTTTTGGGTCCTGTCTAAGCCATTAACGTCCAATGGTTTGTGACCGCGTTGGCTGCGCTGGACGATTCTCGAACCTGTGATTACGAGGAGTCTCAGCTGTTCGCGGCAGCCATCGGGCTGGGGCTGTACCCGGCCCACAGACAACTTGTGACGCTCACCACTTTACGGGACACGAGCTTAGGCTGTAGCTTACGAGTGGATATTCCGGCCTTCTCGAGGAGTAATCGCAGTGGCAAAGCGTCGAACCGGCACCAGAAAGTCCTCTCTGAAAACGAGTAACGCCCGCGGCACTCAGCGCGCTGCGCGAGCCTTGAGCTCTCTTGCCGGTCAGGCCGCCTTTATGGAGGGCGGCAAGCTTCATCTGTTTGGGATCCCTGGACCGGTGATTTCGCGCATCACGACGGAACCGCGGATGCAGCGAATTCCGATCAACTTCTATTTGAACGCGGGCTATGTCGTGAACGGTGAATTCTCGTGGACGGTCGAGATTCGGTATCTTGAGAACGGCCGCAAAGACTACGCGCAGACGCTTCAAGGCCGAATGTCCCCGGGGCGGGTAAACAGGGTTGCCTGGCAGGTCGATCCAGGTGACATGCTTCAGGGCGGGCAGTGCATCGTTAGCATTCGGGTGCCGTGGGTGCACGTCAACAATCCCAACAATGCTGGTGTGTGGAATCAGACCTGGGATCAGTTGAGTATCCGCGGCGACAACCCGACCAACGCGGAAGTTCGAGCTCGACTTGGCGAAATCGCTTGGCAGGTCACAGCGTATCGTGAGTCGCGATTCAAGCAGTTCAAAGATGGCCTCCCGCTCTACGGCCCCCCGAACGGCTTCGGAATCATGCAGCTAGACAACCCACCGGCCACCTCGAGGCAGCTTTGGGATTGGAAGCAGAACTGCGACGGTGGCATCTCGCTCTTCAAGCAGAAGGCGCTCGAAGCAAAGACCTCCCCGCACGAGTTCGAAAGCAGTACCGCAAAGCCAAGGACTTCACGCCCGAGCAGCTGCGTCTGGAAACGTATCAGCGCTACAACGGCGGGGCGTACTGGGAGTGGGACAACGGCAAGCGTCAGTGGGTGAAGTCGCCTCCAAACGACTATGCCGACGAGTCCGTCCGAATCGAGGAATTGGTGACGAGTGGGCGACCTCCTGCTGACTGGTAGTCCTCAGCTTTGGCTGTTGTCCTCTCCCCTGCAAACGCCTGTGTTTCAGGGGGGCACTGTTCGCGACGGGTCACGCGGTCGTCCCCAAGCGCTGTCGACCCGGAGCCCGGGCCGGCGTGGTGCTGTCGTCATCTCAGAGAACAGCCCGGCGATCGGCCATTGAGTCTGCGAAGTAGTGGCGAAACGCCCCAGAATCACGCAGCTTCTCGGATCAACCAGTTGCGGAAATCGTCCATTCCGGCGAGCCAATTCCTCAATGAGTTAGCTCCGTCGCCCCTTCCGGTTTGTGAACAATAGTGAGTTTCGCAGAGTGGACCAGGCTTAAGGATTTGGCGATGAGTCCCACGGTAGGCGTCGGTGGTGACTTTTTTGAAAGTTGGGGGACAGTGACCGGGACAGACAACGACTCACCTCCATTTTGACTACCGAAACAGCCACTCAATGAGTCAGGAGGTGATCCGTTTCTACCAGAGGCAGAGGTTTCCTCGCGCCGCTAGAGTTCACTGCGCTTGCATGGGTGCGAGCGGAGTCGCCGTCAGCAACGTGATCCTCCTCGATTCGTTCCATCTATCCCTACCGTTGCTTCTGAGGCATACGAGTTCTTGGGGTATGTCCTGCCCCCCGAACCCACTGGGAGAGCGTGGCGCTCGAGCGCTGCGCCACTGCATACTAGAGGACCCGACACACCGGAGGTCCGTTGCCCGCATCCACCGCACGTCACGATCGGTTCCGCGTGCCCGCGTCGCCGGAGCGCCCCGTCGTCCTCGCTGTGCTCGCGTTGGGTGCGCTACTCAGTATGGGCTCCTGCAGCGAGGCGGCCGCTCCCCCGGCGGTTTCGACCCTGCCTTCGGAGCCAGCCACGACACCGAGCGTCCAGACCGCACCGGCCGCACCAGCGTCGCCGTCGCGCCCGTTGCTGTCGTTGTGCGCGTCGAGCGCGCCCGAGTGCCAGACCTACCTTCCCGTCTGGCGAGAGCTCGTCATCGCGCGCAGCGGGATCGACGCGTCCTACTTCGACGCGCATGTCGTTCCGCTCACCGCGTCGATAGACACCTGGAACGACGGTCGCTCGCTCCGGGTCCGTTATCGGTTGACCATCGATTGGGTGTCATTTGAGCGCGAGGACGTGATGATCGTCTTCATCAATTCAAGCGCCGCGCCGTACCCCAGTCTCGGTGTCCCCCTGGGAACCCCACTCGACGCGTCCCAGATCGCGCGCGCAGCAGGGGGCGGCGCATGGGGTACCGCCATCGCAGCCATCCAGCGCGTCGATACGCTCAAGTTTCGCACGCAGGACGAGGCGCTCGCCGCACTGCGCGCCCACCCCGATGGCGGCACTCTCCAGCCGCAGGAGATCTCGTTCAATCGGCCGGGCCTGTTGCCGCGCGAGAACGGTCACCCGCACCTGCACGCGCGCAGCCCGGAGAGCTTGACCGCAGAGCGGTGCAGCCGGGGAATGATCGACCTCGTCACGGGCGAGGCGTACGTGACGGTCGATGCGTGCCGGATGACCGGCGGGCCCGGCGGTCGCGATGGCCGTGGCGGCGTCGCACCCTGACCGCGCTCGGTAAGGGCGCAGTCGGCCTCCGACGTCGTGATTCTGGGTGGTCCCGAGTTCTTGGGGTACGCGTTGGGGCGTTAAGCCCCGGTTTCGAGCGTCAAACACCCCGAAGCGAGAAGGCCGGCACCCAGGCTCTTGGAGAACTTTGTCGTTGCGACAAGGGCGTTCTTGGCATGAGAGAGTCGAGTGTATTCCTCACCGTGAGAGAGATTCGCTCGGCGCGCGGCGGGATGAGTGGCGTCAGCGCGTATTCCATCGAATCGCTGTTGGTGTATGCGGAGACGCAACGGCGAATGGCCGCTCGGCCCCGTGCGTTCTGGACGCGTCTTGATGCTGATGCCCTTCGATGATAATTCCGCCGCGAATGGGGACTCCGGCCGCCCGCGACGGAGTCCCCGCCCGAGTGAACAATCAGTGAACAATGTGCTCCCGAACACCAGGTATTCGCAGGATCCCGCCCGAGCTAAAGGCACGAAGAACCAACAAGATAGCGAACCTGTGTTTGCCTGTTAACCGGAGCGTTGCTGGTTCGCATTCAATCCGAGAATCGACTCTTCAATCTGAAGGCACGAGTGTCTCGATACGAGCACACCCGTGACCCACAACCTGACCCTCTATCTGACCCACCGACGGATGGACACGGGCGAAAGTGGCTGGACACCAGCGGACAGAATCATTCGATGAATCGTCCGTTCGCGTCCGCCGAGGTCCACCACTTTCGCCGTGCCGACGCTTCGTAATCAGCAGGTCGATGGTTCGAGTCCATTCGCGGCTCCAGATTTCCTGAAACATTTCGCTTACTTCACATTCTCTACAGGCGCTGCAGGCGCGGGTAAGACCTCGTACCTCGCCATCATTCCCGCCTCCATGTGGTCGTCGATGTGGCAATGAAACATCCACAGGCCAGGGGCATCAGGAACCATATCGACGGTTTCCGTTGTCATGGGCAGCAGACCGATCGTGTCCCTGCGAGTGCCATGGGAAAGCACGGTGTTGCCGTGCCAATGCGGGGTGTGGAAATTGAGCGCACCCACGTCACCCATGCCCAGCAGATACCAGCGTACGCGCTGGCCCTGTGTCACCGGCATCACCGGGCCGTCGCCGTAGAGGTACCCATTGACCGAAAACTTGTAGTTGGTCTCGGCGAATCCGGTGCCCGCGAACGTGAAGAAGCCTTGCGCATCGGAGAAGTTGGCTTCTCGCCTGTTGAGGGCCTGCTGGTCGGCTGCGCTGATGTGGGCATCGACGTTCTGTGGCAGATACCAACTCTGGTTTTCGTTGAATGTGGTGAAGAGCGCGACGATTTCCCGATCGACGTCCTTGGGAGTGCCGTCGGCGTTCGCCTGGCCCCGCGCGGCCACGATGATGCCCCCAACCAGCCCGGACGCCACGTCCTTGACGTCGGTGACGCGTGAATAGTAGACCCACGCGATCGAACTGGGATCGCCCGGCTGCGGCCCCGCCCGTTCCGGTACTTCCCACTCGTAGTTGGCCGTCGCCCCTGGCGCCACCGTGTCCTCGGGCACCCCGTCGGTCACGAAGCCGTCGGCATCGACAGTCACGCCCGTCCCCGCAGGGTGCCTCGGACGCAAGCCTTCGTCAGGCACGTGCATGCTGTAGGGTCGCGAGGCGCTGTTCTTGAAAAGGACCTTGATCGTATCGCCGACCTCGGCGCGCAGAATCGGTCCCAGCAACCCAAGGTATTCGTCCTGCGAGAGGCGCGGCTTCCGCGTGGCGAACGTCGCGTCGGCGTACTCCCGGTAGACCGCTTTGCGATAGAGGCGCCCGATGTGATTTGGTCCCGGCTGGGTGTACGCCACCGCCGTCCCGGCAAACGGTTCACCGGTCATCATGTCGATGCCGAGCGGCGCGTAGTCCCATTCGGTCTCTTCAGCCGCAATGTAGTAGGTCCGCACGCGACCGCCGGCCGTCGGGGAATCCTGCATCGGCCGCGGTGCGGCGGGCGTCGCAGCAAGCTGGGTCAGGCTGCCGACTGCGACAAAACACAGCGCCCAGACCAGGCGCTTCACGGCAGCACCTCGTACCGCGTCAGCATGCCCGCCTGGTGGTGGTCGTCCACCTGGCAATGAAGAATCCATTGGCCGGGGGCGTCAGGAACCATGTCAGCGGTCTCCATGCCCGCTGGCAACATCGAGAACACATCAGTGCGAGCGTGGTGGTAGGTCACGAGGTTGCCGCGCCAATGCGGCGTGTGGAAATTGACCACATCACCCACATCCAGCAGATACCAGCGCACACGCTGGCCCTGCGTCATCGTGATCACCGGCCCGTTGCCGTAGAGGTATCCGTTGACGGAAAACTTGAAGTTGGTCTCGGCAAATCCTTTTCCCGTGAACGAGATGTACATATGCGGCTCGGACAGCCTGGCGTCTCGCTTATTGAGTGCCTGCTGGTCGGCGGCGCTGATGTGAGCGGCCACGTTCTCCTGCACGTACCAACTCTGGTTTTCGTTGAATCCGGCGAAGAGCGCGACGATTTCGCGGTCTACGTCCCTGGGAGTGCCGTCAGGGTTTGCCTGGCCTGGTCGAGCGACGATGATGGCCCCTACCAGGCCGGATGCCACGTCTTTGTACTCATCGACGTGCGAGTGGTACAACCAGACGATCGAGCTGGGGTCTTCGGGCCCGGGCCCCGCACGTTCGGGTACTTCCCACTGGTAAGTAAATGTCCCCCCCGGCGGCACCATGGATCCCATCTTTTGATCGTGGGGCACATTGTCGGCGTACATCGACCCCTCCGATGCCTTCTCGTAGAAGACTCCGTGCGGATGCATGCTGAAGGGCCGTGAGGCGTTGTTCTTGAAAACGACCTTGATCGTCTCGCCGACCTCCGCGCGCAGGATCGGTCCCAGCAAGCCAAGGTATTCGTCCTGCGGCAGGCGCGGTTTCCGCGTGGCGAACGTACCGTCGGTGTACTCCCGGTAGAGGGCCTTGCGATAGACGTGTCCGATGCTCGTTGGTCCCGGCTGGGTGTACGCCGCGGCTGTTCCCTCAAAAGGCTTGCCGGTCGCCATGTCCATGCCGAGCGGGGCGTAGTCCCACTCGACTTCTTCCGCGGCGACGTAGTACGTGCGCACCCGTCCGGTCGCACCGATTTCGCCCTTCGCCTGCGGTGCCGCCGGAGTCGCCGCGAGTTGGGCCAGGCTCCCGACCGCGAACAGGAAAACGGCCCACACCACGCCCTTCATGGCAATCTCCTCACGGCGTTTTCGGTTGCGTAATTGTTGAAACAGATGGTGGGACTGCAGACGCCTTGCCGACGTGATGTCGTGGACAAGGCGTCTGCCCTTGCGTGCTAATTGGCCAATGGATTGGGACGGATCTGCATGTGATTCACGGTGCCGGTGCGCGTCTCCGTGAATCGCGGCAGATACGAGCTGTAGGTCATCCAGAGGCCGCGGCCCTTCCAACCCGCGTTGGGGTCATCAATTCGACCGTCCAGACCGCGGGCGTAATACGGCATCGGGTACGGGACCCGGAATACCTGGAACGTTTCCTTCTTCGGATCGAAGATGAACATCGCATCCGACGTGGTTCCGGTGACGAACACGGTGTCCTTGCCGAGGCCCGAGGCGTTGAACTGATCGATCCACAGGTAGTACGGGAAGTCGGTCGTACCGGTTTCTGCACCGGTCCCCTTGAATTTCAGCCCCGGGTTGTCCCAGAACTTCCACTGGCCGGTCTTGACATCCAGGCGGCCGAGGTGGCCGCTGCCGGTTGACGTCCACACGTTCCCGTCCGAGCTGAAGTCAATGCCGTGCGGGAAACGTCCTGGAGCAGGCAGCGGGTAATCCTTAATCTTGTCCGTCTTCGGATCGACCATGTACAGCTTGTTCGCGGGGCCTGAAACCTGGGGAGACGAATACCACACGGTGCCATCGACCGGACTGACCGCCTCTCCATAGCCCGTTCCCGGAAGCATCTTCTTGGTCGCCGGATCGATCCGCACCCACATCTTCTGGGCAGCGACCTCGGTGCCCTCGATGTTGTTGAAGTCCAGCTTCTTCGTGTCGAGCATACCGAGCGCGGAACCACCGCCGTCGGTCCAGATCCGGCCCTGCCAATCGAGCTGCAGGTGATGGGTGTTGTATCCGGTGTCAACCGACACGAATTTATTGGTCTTCGTATCGTAGTAACCGAGCTGCATGTTGTTGCCGCGCGCGGCCACGATGTTGAAGGCGGCGTCGATATCCGCGGGGTCATTGGTCCCGGTGACGATCGTCTTCTTCGCCCACGCTGGATAGTAGTCTTTGCCCCCGGCGCGAATCTGCGTGGTCATCCAGACGCGGCCATGCTCATCGAACATCGGATTGTGCGGGCTGGCCATCCATTCCGCGTCTTCCCCGGTATACGCCTGGTTTTCTTCGGCGCCGCGGTAGTAGTCCTTGGTCAGGGAGTACCCATGGGCCTTGCTTCGTGGTTCCACCTGGAGCGAAGAGACGGTGTTCTTCTGCGGGTCCAGGACCAACAATCGACCTCCGCCGGTTCGATCCACCCCGTAGACTTTCCCGTACGGGTACAACGACGGATTCCGCTTGTCGGTCGAGATCAGGTCGTGAACGAAGGACTCTGGATGACCCCAATCCCACTGAGAGATCACGACATTGCGTTCGATGCCGGTTGGCCGCGGCGGAGCCGGAGGCACTTCGCCGGCCGCCACGCGAGTGCCCCAATCCGCGAGCATCTTCGTGACGAGCGGCTTGCCCATCGCCTCGAGTTCCCGGTGCATCGACTGCGCGCGCAGGAACATCGCGTCCCAGTCCTTCGCGGTGGTATAGATGCGCGTTTGCGGCATGCCGAGCGCATGGCAGTGGTTGCAGCCGTTCCTCAGGGTCGCCAGCCATTCGTCCTGACTCTTGAACCTGGCCGGAAGCTCGCTCGCCGGCGGCGGCTGAATCATCGACGTCCAGTAACTGGCGGGATAGATCTTCGCCGCTTCCTGCGGCGTGGCGGCGCTGGCAACGGGTAGCTTCACGTTCTCGCCGAGCGCCCCTTTGACGTGCGCCGAGTCCTTCAACCCGTAGCCGCGTACCCATAGCTCGTAGCTTGCTGCCGGCAGGTCCGGTACCAGATACCTTCCCTGATCATCGGTGACGACAATCTTCCGGAAGGGGGTCTGCAAGGACTTCGTCTCAGCAATCACCCAGACGCCGGCTTCGACCTTCCCGTTGCTGTTCACAACGGTGCCGCCAATGCTGCGACTATCAATTGTCAATCCGGGTACATTCTGCTGGCCGCCCACCGTCGCTCGAGCAGTCACACACAGTGCTGCTAGAAGGACCCAGGCCATTTTGCGTGCGACAGTGCGCATCTGCACTCCTCCGGTTGGAAGCCTCCGACCTATCGGACTCACCGGTGGAAACTAGGCCAGCGTCAAGGCAATGTCAAGACAAAGAAAATCACGCCCGTCAGCGGTCGAAACCCGACAGTTGATCTCCGTCCCCTGCGACTGCTTCCCGGCCGTCCACCTCCCACGTCCGTGGTATTTTTCGCGCTGAGTCTCACACTCCTCGCGTTGATCCGCCGCAAAGGGCACTACGAGCAGATGACGATCGGCGAGACCATCACGATCAATCGCCCGGATCGAGGTGAAGCTGTTCGACGATCGCGCGGAGATCGTGACGATGACGGATCCGGTCAGTTTCCTGGAACCGGTGACCACGACGTTCAACTATCTGAAACTTCCGGACGGCCGCTGCTCACGCGGCACTGAGTGCCGGAAGAGGCGGGCTACGACCGGTTCAGCGAAACCGCTCCAAGGCAACCGCTTCCCCAGCGCAACGGGAACCCCTAGCTTCAGCGACAACCCCTCGGCTGAGACGCTCCGGGCGATGCCGGTGCAGCGCGGAGCCCCGGACACCGTGACTCGCTATCCCCTGACGCCCACCTTCCGGAGGATGCTCATGATCGGGCACCAGCCAGAACGGATGCGCACCAAGTTCGCCAGTCCGCAGTCACCGGGCACGAACACCTTCAGCTCGAAATAGTCCCCAGGCAGCGGGGAGAAGTCCCCGCGGATCGCTGATCGACAGCAGTCGGGTCGCACTGAATCACCAAGGACCGTGGGTTTCACGGCCGCGAAGTATCCCGGCACCTCGATTGCTAACTCAATTTCACAACGGCCGGCCTCGTTGCTGATGGGGGCTGGACCGGGACCGCAGGATTCTGTCGAGAAGCGAACGGGTTTCTGCTGAGAGGTAGAGCTGACCATGACATCCCGAAGGCACGTCGTGCTGACGATGGCGGTGTTCTTGACCGCCTCGCTCGCAGCAGAGGCTCAGACAACGCGCAGCGGTCGCGAGATCTACGAATCGACGTGCGCCGCCTGCCACGGCACCGACGGACGCGGAGGCAGCGCCATTGCCGCCGACTACCCGATCATCCCGCCCGACCTCACCGACTGCGCGTTTGCCACGAGGGAGCCGACATCGGACTGGGAGGTCGTGACGCGCCACGGCGGGCCGGCGCGTGCCTTCAGCCGCCTGATGCCCGCGTTCGGCGAGGCGCTGTCGAACGAGGAGCTTCGGCTTGCCGTGTCACACATCCAGACGTTCTGTGCTGATCCTGCGTGGCCGCGCGGCGAGCTGAATTTTCCGCGACCGCTCGTCACGGCGAAAGCTTTCCCCGAGAACGAGGCGCTCACGACCGTCGCGGCTGGCAGCGGCGCGTTCACACAGAAATTCTCGTGGGAGCAGCGCCTGGGTCCGCGCAACATGTTCGAAATCACGGCACCCGTCGCGTTCTCCGAGCGTACCCCCGGTGACTGGACTGGCGGCGTCGGCGACCTCGCGTTCGCGTTCAAGCGGGCGCTCGCCCACAGCTCCAGGCGCGGCTCGATCTTCAGCGCAGCGGCTGAACTGATTGTCCCGACCGGAAGCACCGAGCGCGGGATCGGTTCGGGTACCACGGCACTCGAGCCCTTCCTGGCGTACGGTCAGCGCCTGCCGGCCAACATCTTTCTTCAAGCGCAGTTCGGCGGCGCGATACCGTTCAACCGCGACCACGCCGACGAAGCCTTCTGGCGCGCGGCCTTCGGCTATCAGCACGCCGCCGGGCGCTACCGTAGGACCATCGCGCCCATGATCGAGGTCGTCGGTGCGCGCGAACTCGTGACCGGCTCACCCACCCACTGGGATGCGGTTCCTCAGATACACCTCGCGCTGAGTACCCGGCAGCACGTACGCATCAACGTCGGCGCCCGCGTGCCGGTCAACGACCGCGCCGAGCGTTCTACCCAGTACCTGAGCTATCTCCTCTGGGAGTGGGTCAGCGGCGGGTTCTTCACAGGTTGGTAGGAGTGCCATGCGAATCCCACGTCCCAGTTCCGTAGCCCTCGCCGCGAGCGTCGTGGCGTTCATCGCGGCCGTCGCGTGGGCGCCGACTCGCGCCGCGCAGACATTCTCTACAGCGCCGGCGTCCCACACGGGACCGCTCTTTCAGTCGGCCACGCAGTGCATGGCGTGCCACAACGGCCTCACGACGCCCTCGGGCGAGGACGTGTCGATGGGCACGATGTGGCGCGCCTCGATGATGGCCCACTCGGCGCGGGATCCGTACTGGCACGCCGGAGTACGCCGTGAGGTGACCGATCACCCTACCGCCCAGGCCGCCATTGAGAACGAGTGCTCCCGCTGTCACATGCCGATGGCCCATGTGCAGAATCAGACGCTGAATCGCCAGCAGACTGTCTTCGCCAACATCGCAGCAGTCGGCGGCGCTGGTGCCGCAGCCGACCCGCTTGCCGTCGAGGGCGTGTCGTGTTCCCTCTGCCACCAGATTGCCGACCAGCGGCTCGGGGAGAAGTCGAGCTTCACAGGGGGCTTCGTCGTCGATACCTCGACACCCGCCGAGCAGCGGCGTCTCTTCGGCCCCTTCGACGTCGACGCCGGCCGCACGTCTGTGATGCGCTCGGTGACCGGGTTCCAGCCGACCGCTTCCCCGCACATCCAACGCTCGGAGGTGTGCGCCACGTGCCACACGCTCTATACACACGCCCTGAACGCGGCCGGCGAACCCATCGGTGGCGAGTTTCCGGAGCAGGTGCCGTATCAGGAATGGCTGCACAGCGAGTTCAAGGCCACCCAGAGCTGTCAGTCGTGCCACATGCCAACGGTCGCGCAGCCCACGCCGATCGCGTCGGTGCTCGGCGAGCCGCGTGAGGCGGTGTCGCGCCACGATTTCAGAGGGGCGAACTTCTTCATGCTCAGCATCCTCAACCGCTTCCGGACCGACCTTGCCGTTGTGGCTCAGCCGGTCGAGCTGGACAATGCTATTGCTCGCACGAAGGCATACCTGCAGACAGCCGCGGCCACAGTGGCGATCGAGAGCGTCACCCTCGACAACGGCCGGCTGGACGCCGACATCGTCGTCAGGAACCTGAGCGGTCACAAGCTGCCCACCGCGTACCCCTCGCGCCGCGTCTGGTTGCGTGTGGCGGTCCGGGACCAGGGTGGACGCGTCGTGTTCGAGTCAGGTGCGGTTGAACCGACCGGAGCGATCACGGGCAACGACAATGACATGGACGGAACGCGCTTTGAGCCGCACTATGAGGTCGTCGATTCCCCAGACAAGGTGCAGATCTACGAGCCGATCCTCGGCACACCCTCTGGCGCGGTCACGACAGGGTTGCTCTCGGCCACGCGCTACCTGAAAGACAACCGGGTCGCCCCGCGTGGCTTCGACAAGGCGACGGCGCCCGCCGACGTTGCGGTCGAGGGTGGCGCACGCTCAGACGCCGACTTTCTCGGTGGCCAGGACCGTGTCCACTACCGCGTGGACGTCGGCGGCGCCGCAGGTCCGTTCACGATCGACGCGGAGGTCTGGTATCAGTCGATCGGGTATCGCTGGGCAGAGAACCTTCGAGGCTACACTGCCGCGGAGCCACAGCGGTTCGTCCGCTACTACGAAGCGATGGCGCCGGCGTCCGCGATTCGGCTCGCGGGCACGGCGGCCTCGACGTCGGGCGCCCGCTGAATCATCGCCGCGGTAGGAAGTGGCTCGACATTCAAGAGCCACCTCTCGACCAGCGAAGTCAGAAGACGCGGAAACCCGCGACCAGCTCGTCAATCGCAACCGGAACGGTCGCTCACGTCCAAGGTTGCAGAAGGTGCCATCGGTCTCGCCGCCATTACAGCCGCTGGCTGGCTCTGGCAGCGATTTGGCGCTCCCGACCGGCGGCCTCTGTCGACGTTAGAAAAAAAGCAGAATGTGACGCGCGTCCTCTATCGACCCGTCGGTGACGGAGTGTCGGCCGCGAAGAAGCCGCTGAGCGATTTTGAGCCCGGGATAACGCCTTATCGCCTTCGCCAACACCCACGACGCCGCAGACACCATCAGAAAACGCCGCAAGAGAAGCCACATTTTTCAATTCCTTCCCAAGAATCAGCCCCGCCGCGAACCGCCCAGCACTATCCGGACGGCCCAATACGCAACCACAAGACCCATCGCCAAAAGAACCAACTGTGTCACCGTCATTGCAGCCTCCTTCTTCACCGCTTTGCCAGGCGCCTCACCAACCGGGAGGCGCAAAGCAGAGCCCTTACGTTCAGAACGCTCCGCGCTTCAGCGTTGGTACAAACAACAATCCTGCCAAGCAGCTGAATCTCGGCGCGGTGCCGTCGACTTTCCGCAACGATGAGCTCTGGTTCGATCGGTGAAAGCAGCTTTTTGAAGGATGCCCCATACACCGTGCCTCAGTTTCCGCGTCTCGGTCGATCGGCTGGCCGCTGGGACGGCGACACGCTCCTCATCGAGTCAACGGACCTGAAGGCCGGGCTGCTCGATTCGCTGGGCGACCCTGGTCTCTGGCAGTCCGATCAGATGCAGACCGTCGAACGCTTCGTGCCCAACGGCAACCGCATGCAGGTGATCGTGACGATGACGGATCCGGTCAATTTCCTGGAACCTGTGACCACGACGTTCAACTACTTGAAACTCCCGGACGGGCAGCTGCTCTCGTGGGACTGCGTGCCGGAAGAGGCGGGCTACGACAGGTTCAATGAGACGGCTCCAAAGCAGCCGCTTCCTCAGCGTAACGGGAACCCATAGCCGGGTTAACGAGTCTCGCGCCCTGTTCCAGGTCAGGCCAGCGCGGAGTGATAAACTGCGCTACCGGAAATCCGTTAGGCACCTCGGTGTGCCCTTCGCACTGGAGCAAATCACGTCATGAAGCGATGTGCAGCAGCCTTGACGCTCGCATTGGCACTGTCGGCAGTGCCACTTCTCGCCCACCACTCGTTCAACACCTTCTTCGACATCTCCCGCACGGTTCAGATTGAAGGTGTCGTCAAATCCTTCAAGCTGGTCAGCCCGCACTCGGAAATGATCGTCGAGGTTACAGACGCCTCCGGCAAGGTCGTGGACTGGCGCATCACCGCCCGCACCGGAGCGGTCGCCGCCCGACAGGCCGGATGGAAAACGGAAGAGTTCGTCGGCAAGAAGGTCAAGGTCGAGGGCAACCCGACCCGGCGCGAAGGCGGAACCGCAATGGCCGCGGGCGTCGTCACCTTCCCCGACGGCAAAGTGGTGTGCCTCGGCGGCTGCCCCGGCGGCCCGCCCATCCAGTAGCTGCGCGGAGGACAGACATCATGACGGGTCTACATCGCGCGGTCTGGGCTTGCGCCCTGCTGCTCGCAGTGACGATCGCCGCCTCCGGCGTGAAGGCACAGAACGAGCAGGACTTCGACAAGATCTTCCCGTTCCTCGGTGGATGGGACGCCAACATCGACCACGGTGGCCAGGATCGGGGCAACTGTGGAGGACGCCTTGGCGACGCCGGCGAGAAGCTGTTGAACTGCTCGTTGTCAGTGGACCACCTTCCCCTCAATGCCCGAGCGGAAGCCTGGCTCAAGTACATGGATACCCGCCAGTCGCCGACGATCGCGGAATGCGCGCAGATCGGACTGCCGGCCATGCTGATGGATACGACGTACATCTCGGCGTACCCGGGTCGCCTTGTTCTCGAACACCCGTCGAATCCCTGGTACCTGACGCGCACCATCTGGATGAACGGTTCGGCGCCCACGCCCATTCCCGGCGAGCTCTTTCAGCACGGCCTGTCCAGAGGTCGTTTCGACGGTGAGGATCTGGTGATTGAGACGACCAACTTCACCTTCGATCCGGATGGCCTCGACGACCATCTCCACATGGCGTCCTCGGTTCGCAAGAAAGTCACGGAGCGCTATCAGCGCGTGGACGACACCACGCTCAGGCTGATCATCACGGTCGAGGACCCCACGTTCCTCACGCGCCCGTTCACGTACGCGCGGTATCTCAACAAGCGGAATGGCGGACCACCCCCGGGATTCCGAACCTGCGACTCCGAAGTTGCCAGGAACGAAGTGGAATACGCCTATCCGGGCAATAAGTACCCGGACGCGAAGTAGCGAGGAGATGCCAATGACACGTCACCTGGCACCGCTCTGCGGGCTGATCCTCGTCACGGCCTGGCCAAGCACCGAGGCTTTCGCACAGGCCGCTGCGGCTGCGGCGCACGTCAAGGCCGCGCAAGCGCTCATCTCACCAAAGGTCGCCAACCCGAAAGCGCCGTTCCACAACTTCAAGGCGCTCTTCGATCAGGCGTGCACCGCGCCAACGTTGCCAGACACCGTGCGCGTGCAGGATCGCTCTGCAGTAATCCCCCGCAAGGAATGGTTCGCGTACCCGGAACAGCTGTTCGACAACCTCTTCTTCATCGGAACGAAGACGGCCGGCGTCTGGGCGGTGAACACATCCGAGGGCATCATCCTCATCGACACGAACTTCCACTATTCGAGCAAGGAACTGGTGCTCGGGTTGTTGAACTTCGGTCTCGATCCCAAGGACATCAAGTTCATCATCGTCACGCACGCCCACGACGACCGCTACTGGGGAGCAAAGAGCCTGCAGGATACGTATCCAAATGCCCGCGTCGCGATGTCGGCCGCGGATTGGGATGTCGTCGCGAAGGACAACTCACCTGCCCAGTTCAAGCCCAAACGGGACATGGTCGTCACGGATGGCCAGCGAATCACGCTGGGTGGTGTCACGGTCACAACGTATGTGACACCCGGTCACACGCCTGGCACCGTGTCTGTGATCATCGGGCCCCTGACGAACCGCAACGACGTCGCATCCGACAACGGAAAGCATGTCGCCAGCATCTGGGGCGGGACGGATCCAAGCCTCGGCCGTCAGGGCGTCCAGTACTTCCCCGATGGTCGGGCCATGATGACCACTCATCTGGCGTCGCTGAGACGCTTCGCGGATCTGAGCGCGAAGGCTGGTGTTGACGTGGTGCTCTCACCCACACTCGCACACGCCAACATGCCCGAGAAAATGCGCATCTGGAGGTTCATGAACCCCGATGTGTCCGGAGGCGGCAGTCCGGATGGACCGCTCGGAGAAGCGGCGAACATGGAAGGACAGCCGAGCCCGTTCGTCAGTACAGAGGCCGCGACGCGTTACAACCAGCTCCTGCTCGAATGCTACGAAGCCCAGCTGGCCTGGAGGATGGGCTCGTAGTCTTCGGCACTCATGGCGTCGGTTCTCACAGGACTCGAACAAAGCGGCCTCGCCATCTGGATCCGTGAATCAGGGGTGCTCTACGGCTATCCCCTGATTCTCTTTCTCCATACGCTCGGCCTCAGCACGCTCGTCGGCCTCAACTGGGCGATCGACCTCCGGTTGCTCGGCGTCGGCAGCCGCATTCCTCTTGCGCCGCTCAAGAAGCTCTTCACGCTGATGTGGGCAGGGTTCGCCCTGAACTTTCTCACCGGCAGTCTTCTGTTCATTGCCGACGCGACCAAGCACGCATCAAATCCCGCGTTCACGGTGAAGCTCCTCGCGGTCGCCACCGCGGGTGTCATCCTGGCAACGATCCAGCGTCGCGTCTTCGACGGTGGCCGCAGCGGCACGGTGCTGGCTGCAACGTCGATCGCCTGCTGGCTGGTGGCACTGAGCGCCGGCCGTCTCATGGCGTACGTCGCGGAGTTCCTGCTGTGAACCTCGCGCACCTGCATCTGCTCCTCAATCACGTGCCGACGCTCGGCTTCGCCGTCGGCATCGGGCTGTTCCTCGCGGCACTCTTTCGTCAAAGCGCTGATCTCCGGCGCATCAGCCTCGAAACCCTCTACATCGTCGCCCTCGTCGCGATTCCTGCGTACCTCACAGGGAACGCGGCGCACTTCGTATTGCAGAGCCGAGGCGCAGAGCTTGCTGATGCTGTGATCACCGCTCACCAGGACGCGGCGATGCTGGCGCTCATCGTGATGGAGATCACCGGCGCCGTGGCGTGGATCGCGCTCTGGCGATTCAGGCGATGGACGATCCCAACGGTCCTCGTGCTCTCACTGGTGACCTTCGGGCTCATGGCGCGGGCCGCGGCCATCGGAGGCGAAATCAACCACCCGGAGATCCGCGCAGACGCGCCGTTCACGACGGCGTCCTTCTGGCCCAGGGCGGCAACCATTGGCACAAGCCTGATCGTCGAAAACCCCTGGGTGTGGCCGATTGCCGAGATCATTCACTTCGTCGGGCTGTGCCTGCTGTTCGGGGTCGTCCTGACAGTCAGTCTCCGGATGCTGGGATTCCTCGGAGGTGTGGCCCTGCGAGACCTGCGACGGCTGCTCCCGTGGGGCATGGTCGGCCTCGGGATCAACATCGTCACCGGGATGCTATTCTTCCTCGCGTCTCCGGACCAGTACACGCAGAATGCGTCGTTCTCCGCAAAGATGGCGCTGATGCTGGGCGGAGGTGTGATGCTGCTCTATCCGACGCTGCTCGACGACGACGCACCGGATGCCCGACCGTCGCTCGAAGCAAAGGTCGTTGCTGTGCTTTCGATAATCGTGTGGATCGGGGTGCTGTTCTTCGGCCGCTTTCTGCCGTATCTCGGCAGTGAGTAGACGCCACCAGGTGGCCGTGGCCCGAAAGACTGTGACTGGATGAATGTTGACTGGAGGTAGACCGACATGGCCGAGTATGTGACACGCCGGAATTTCATGACGCTGCTGGCTGCGGCAGCTCCAGGTGCTTTGGTTTTTGCACCCTCGTTCTCAGGGTCGTCGCTCCTGGCGCAAGCCTCACCCGCACCCGATCCGAAGATCCTCTCGGACCTCGTCGCGGGCAATCACATCCTCGTCCGCAAGGGCGTCATCGTGATCCACGGCCATCTGAGCGTGCGTCACGACAAGAATCCGAACCGGTTCTTCATGTCCAAAGCGATCGCGCCAGAGTCGATCGTCGCCGCGGACATCATGGAGTTCGACCTCGACAGCAAGGCCATTGATCCCAAGGGACGCGAGGGGTATCAAGAGCGCTTCATTCACAGCGAGATCTTCAGGGCGCGGCCCGAGGTGAACGCCGTGATCCACGCGCACACGCCTTCGCTCCTGCCGTTCACGGCGAGCGACGTGCCTCTGCAGCCAGTCCAGCAGCAGGTCACCTTCCTGCCGGAACGAGTGAAGATGCACAGGAACGGTGACCGCGGCGACACCATCGTGAATATCGAGCAGGCCAAAGCGATGGTGAAGACCATGGGCAACGATGGTGCGCTGCTGCTGCACGGACACGGCGTCGTCGTGGTCGGCAACTCGATCCCGACGGTGGTGGGCCGCGCCATCGAGCTGGAACTCAACGGCCGAGTCCAGCGCGACATCATCGCGATGGGCGGCAAGCCGCTGCCGCTGCTTCCGGATCCGAAAGGTGGCAACGGCTACGGCCGTGGCTGGGACGCCTGGCTGAAGGAAGAACAGCGACTCGTCAAGTAACACCTCTCCACGAAGGTGCCGGTTCGCGGCAAGGTTGATGCCTTGCCTCGAGCCGGCGCTTCCAACCACTGCTCCACCACAGCTGTCGGTAAGAATGACTTCCACGCCGGCATCGCGGCTTCCGTAAAAAAACGACGAGCCCGGGTACAGGTGCGGTCCACTGCCCATCACGGTTAGCTCGAGGTGTGGTCTCTGCCTTGCAGAACTCATGGCAAGGGGAGATAGCTATGCCTTATCAGAATTGGTCTGCTCGTCACGCGTTCACACTGCTCGCGGTCCTGGTCGCGCTTTTCGCGATTACAGCGGGCGCGCCGATTTCAGCCCAGCAACCCGTCAAGGACGGATGGGTCACGATGAAGACCCATTCGATGTTCGTCCCCGAGGACGCACTCGAAGGCAGCAACATCGACGTCGATACGGAAAAGGGTGTGGTCACGCTGAGTGGGACGGTGACCAGCGCAGCGGGCCGGGCGCGCGCGCTGGCCATTGCCAAGGGCACCGATGGCGCCAGGAGCGTCGTCGATAAACTGCGTATCGCGCCGGCGGAGCGGGAACTGGACGACGTCGCGCACGATGCAGGCAAGGCGACATCGAATGTCGCCAAGGATGCCGCCAAAGAGACGAAGGCGGTGGCCAAGACCACTGGGCGCAAGATTACGGACGGATGGATCAAGTCCAGGATCTTCGCTGACTACCTGAACGAGGATTCACTCGACGACAGCGACATCGACATCGACGTGGCCAACGGTATGGTGACGCTGAACGGCACCGTGAAGACGGCCGCTGGCAAGGCGCGTGCGGTGGCCATTGCAAAAGGTACAGATCGCGTGCACGGAGTGAAGGACAACCTCAAGGTCGGCTAACGCAGACCTGCCCAGTGACGTGGTGACCCGCGGCGGCTTCGGCCGCGCGGGTTCACCGCCGCTCATCGTGGGAGTCGTCCGCGGCGTCCATGGCCAACCCGCTTTTCCGTGTCTTTGACGTACTGACCGGTGCCCGGCGCACGGTGGCTACCATCGTGCCACGGCGTACGTTCGACGACGTCATCCTTCCTGGTTCTACGCGGCGAGCGCTCGACCAGGCACTCGTACACGTCACCAGCCACGATCTCATCTTCAATCGCTGGGGCCTCGGGGAGCGCCACCCGACCGGGCTCGCGCTGGCCTTCAACTTCGCGGGACCTCCGGGGACAGGCAAAACCATCTGCGCAGAAGCCATCGCCAATGCGCTCGGACGCAAGCTGCTCCTCGTGCGTTACGAAGAGATGGAATCAGTCTGGATGGGCGAAACACCAAAGAACGTCGCGGCGGTGTTTCGGATGGCGAGCGAGGAGAACGCGGTCCTGCTCTTCGACGAAGCTGATGCCATCGCCACGCGCCGGTCCACGTCTGTGGAACACGCGTTTCTCCGCGAATCGAACACCGTCGTCAGCGTGCTGCTCAAAGAGCTCGAGACGTTCAATGGCGTGGTGATCTTCGCCACCAATCTGGCCTCGAACTTCGACCCAGCGTTCGAACGTCGAATCCGCACTCACGTCCTCTTCGAGATGCCTGGACCCGAGGAACGCGAGAAGATTTGGCGGGTCCAGATGCACCCGACGCTCACACCACTCGCGCCTGACGTGGACTTTCGAACGTTGGCGCGAACGTACGAAGCGACGGGAGGGGACATCCGCAACGCCGTATTGAAGGCGGCGATGGCGGCAGCCGCGGAAACGGGTCGCGACGCCCTCAAGGCGATCCATCAGCGGCACCTCGAGGAAGGCATCCAGCAGGTCCCCGATGGAAAGCGCGTGATGCGTCAATCGCTGATGACGTCTTCGG
>JABFSA010000164.1 GCA_013140775.1 Acidobacteriota bacterium
TCCGAACGTCACTCGGCCCTGGGCGCTCTTGTACTTGTCTTTCTCGAAACGCTCGTGGCCTTCGCCGTTGTAGACGCCAGCCTGTACTTCCATGCCCTCGCCGCGATACTGGACGCTGGCGCCGACGTCACTCGGTCCGGGAATGAGAGTCTGTCGCTCGGCAAACATCATTCCCTGCACGCGGTAGCGGTTGATCGACTCTTCGAACGTCAGCCAGGGCGTTTCCTGCATCCCGAAGACGATCCAGGTGTCTTCGGCCGCTTCCACCTCCAGGTAGGCGTACTCGAGTCGCATCGCGAGGCTCTCGGCCAGCGTGGCATCGACCACGCGTCGCACGTCGGGTGTGAACCGTGCGCGCACACGGTTCGACAGCTGGGCCTGGATGTTGATGTAGCCCCGGGTCACGTCGAACGCGTTGAACTCGTCGGATTCCTCGAGCTCGGCGGAGTACTGAAGAAAGCTGACCACACCGAGCTTGACGACAGGGAAGCTGGTGGCGGGCACTGCGGACGCGGTGGTCTGCGGAGTCTGCGCCCATGCCGGTCCCGCCAGAACGAACATCGTCAACGCTATCGAACACAGTCGCTTCATCAGATTTGTCTCGTTGGAGGAAGGACACCAGATGCGCATGCCAGACCTAGAAGATGGCTGGCGCGCCAGCACGGAAGTCACCGTTGAGGATCGGAACCGAATTCGCTCCAAGCCAGCGGTCGAGGAGCGTGGCGTAGACAGCACGGAAGTCGGTCTCGTAGCGCACGTCGCCCGAGTTGTTCTCGAGCGTCGGATGTCCGGGTGCGAGTGATGCCGAGGTGCCGTGCAGGCCACCGCGCACCATGCCGCCGAGCACCATCATGACCCCCGCCGCGCCGTGGTCCGTGCCGCGGCTGCCGTTTTCAGAAATACGGCGACCGAACTCGGAGAACACAATGACCGTCGTGTCGTTGGCCAGCCCCTGGTTGCGGACGTCGCTGTAGAACGCCCAGAGGCCGTCGCCGAGCGCGCCCATCAGATTTCCGTAGGCGCCAGCCGAGGCGCCCTGTTGCGCGTGCGTATCAAAGCCGCTCGTCTGCACCCAGAAGACCTTCGACCCGATGCCGCGCACGATCGCGCCCGCGACCGTGCGGAGCGCAAGGCCGAAGCCGCCGTTGGGATATGCGACCGTGGGCGTGTAAGCGGTGGCTTGCGCGACGCGGTCGAGCGTCTCGATTGCAGCGCGATTCGTCGAGTTGACGAACGCGAGATGGGGACGTCCCGGCGCCGCGTTCGCCGACATCATCTGCGCGGCGACGCGTTCCTCCGCCGCGGCTGAGCCTCTGTTCGGGCTGGCATACGTATAGGTGGAGGCGTTTGGAATCGCCGGTACGCCGGTGAGTCCCGAGAGCAGCGAGTGCGGTGTTTCGCCTGCCGTATTCCACGCGGACAGGGCGTCGATCGGGCGCGGCAGCGTATCGAGATAGCGGCCGAGCCATCCCGACCCGGTCGTGGCCTGCGGATTGGCCGTGCTCCAGATGTCGGTGGCCTCGAAGTGGGAGCGGCTCGAGTTGGGATACCCGGTGCGTTGCACGAGCGCCAGGCGGCCTTCGTTGAAGATGTTTCTCAGTCCGCCGAGTCGAGGGTGAAGGCCGAGTGCACGGCCAGCGGCGTCGGCGCCAACCTGCAGGACTTCACCCGCTGGTACGGCGATCGTTGGCCGCCGGCTGTAGTACGACGGATCCTGATACGGAATAAGCGTGTTGAGCGAGTCGTTGCCACCGCCAAGGTAGACGACCACCAGGCTGCGCGACGGAATACTCTGCGCGTGTGCGATGGCGCTCAGGAATGACGGAGCAGCCAGGCCCAGCGTGACCGTTGCCACGCCGTCGCGAATAAAGATGCGTCGAGATACGCGCACTGATGCTCCCTTCTAGACGAGCTGATACTCGGAGGAGCCCACGAGCAGACGCGCGAGCCCGGGGACTCTCGTGTTGAGCTGCGCCTCGCTGCCGGTCCATGAGCCGCCCGCCACGAGATACGACAACATCGCCTGCTGAGGTCCCTGGTCGAATGGCGCCGGCGTCAGCTTCTCGAGCATGGCTGTCAGCAACGCCTGTGGCGTCCGGCTCTGGTCCAGTACCGCGTCGGTCAGGCCGGCACGCTGGCTCGCCGTGAGCGTGGCGGCGAAGTTGGTTCGTGCGAGAAGCGTTCCCGTGGAAAACCAGTTCGCACCCAGCACCCAGCCGCCGACGTTTGGCGGCTCGTAGAGCAGCATTCCCATGTTGGCCAGCGGGGCACGGGCTCGATCGAGCGAGAAGCCCTGCCAGCCCACTTCCTTCACCGACCGCACCACGAATTCCACGGGCCAGGAGTAGCGCGCATAGCGCATCGCGGTGTTGGTGAACCAGGGTGATGTCAGGACCGCTTGAATGACCGGCGCGATCTCGGTGCTGTTCTGGCGGTAGACCGTCGCGATGTTCTCGACGAACCCGGGATCCGGTGTGTGGATCTCGCTGATGAAGAAGTTCCAGAACTTGCGCGCCAGGCGGCGCCCGGTTTCGGGATGGAGCGCCAGCGCCGTGATGAGATCCACGCCGTCCTGCATCCCCTCGGACTCGCTCCGTGCGGGGATCGTTCGGCTGCCGTTGCTGTAGATGGGAAACGAGAAAGTCTTCTCTTGAGTATCGTGTTCCTCGGCGTTGAACACGAACTCCTGATAGGCGTTTGGATCGTCCGAGCGGTACTCGGTGGACCGCCGGAGGTTCCAGCCAGTGAAGACGCGCGCGGCGGCGTAGACATCTGACTCGGTATAGTTGCCGACTCCAACCGTGAAGAGCTCCATTACTTCACGGCCGAAGTTCTCCTGCGGTTTGGTTCGTGTGTTGGTCTTGCCGTCGAGCCAGACGATCATCGCGGGGTCGCGCGCCACCTGCAGCAGGAGGTTGCGATAGTTCCCGAGCGCGTACTGGCGGAACAGCTCGATCTGCCCCTGGGGCCCGCGCAAGACGCCTGGCTTCTGCGCGAGCATCTTTGTGGCCTGCACGGCGCCGGAATCGCCGGCCAGCTTGCTGTACGCTGTGGCGAAGTGGTTGTGCCAGAAGAGCGCCATCTTCTCCTGCAGAGGGCGCCGCGTGTGAATCATCCGGAACAACCAGCGCTGCCGTGCGTCGTCGATGTCCGTGTCGGGCGAGAACAGATCCTTCGTTGCGACCTGTGCATGGTCAGGCCGCCCGATGCGCGCATCTGCATCGTCGGGTCGTCCTTCGTAGTCCACCAGATATGAAATGACCGAGCCCGCCGACATGTTGCGGAACGTCTCGACGTCCGCCGGGCTCGCGCCGAATGCGGCACGGCGGAGCAGATGGTCGATGCTCGGATCGAGTTGCGACATCGTGATTCCTTGTGGGTAACGGCCCGTCTGTGTGGAGAGGTCGCCTAGAGCGCGATAGTCACCATGCCGTCTGAAAAGCTGGTGGGGAACTGGCGCAGCGCTGCTCGCGCAGGTCCCTGCAGCACCTGACCGCTGCGGTCATAGCGGGAGCCGTGACACGGGCACACGTAGCTCGCGCCGTCAGCGCCCGTGACCGTGCACGACTCGTGGCTGCAGACGGCGTCGATCGCGGAATAGCTGTTGGCGCCGGTGCGGGCGAGGAGGAACACGCCGGCGGTTGATTCAACGAGCACCGCGCCGCTCGTCTCCGTGAGGGCGGTACCGGCGACGTTGACCTGCACGCTGGACCCATTGAAGCGTCCGTTCGACACGCCAAGCTTCGTCGCGTTGCCGCTGGGCGACGTGGGTGAGCCACCACCGCTGCACGCGGTCGCAAGCGTGGCGAGTGCGGCTCCGGAAGCCACCTGACAGGCCCCCGAACAAAACTGTCGTCGTGAGATTGGCGAACGTGTCTCCGGCATCGCGCTGCACCTCGTCGGGGCGTTGCAGTTCAGCCCGCGCAGCAGGTGCGCAAGATCGAGGCCAGTCGAAAATGGAGCGGTTTTTCAGCGTGTGTGCACGTTCGATCGTCGATCGACGATCACCGACTCGGATGTGCAGGCGTGATTTTCGTAACAGCGAGCCCGAACACCAAATCTGTTAGCGACGGACCAACTTGTTAGCGGGAAACCACGAAGGTACGAAGGTCACGAAGTTTTCTTTCGTGGTGTGTGGTTGCTTCGTGGATCTTCGTACCCTTCGTGGTTCCGATCGAGCGATCGCACCTCGTCGGGCGTGAGCATCCGCCAGCGGCCAATCTGAAGCTTGTCAATGGCGATCGATCCGATCTGAACGCGCACCAGCTTCAATACGTGCGCATCCAGCGCCTCAATCATGCGACGGACCTGCCGGTTGCGCCCTTCGGTGATCGTGATCTCGAGATGGGTGTACTTGCCGGAGTCGCGCACACGCCGGACCTCGGCCGGCCTGGTTGGACCGTCGAGCAACTCGATACCGTCGCGAAGCTGCTGAAGCTGCACATCCGAGAGCAACACGGACGCCTTCACGAGATAGGTTTTCGGGATGTGAAAGCGCGGATTGGTGACGCGCTCGGCAAACTGGGTGTCGTTGGTCATCAGCAGGAGCCCCGACGTATCGAGGTCCAGCCGCCCAACGGGTGAGACGAAGGTGCCGACGTCGCTGAGCAGGTCATACACCGTTGGCCGTCCTTCGGTGTCGCGATAGGTGGTCAGATAGCCAGCAGGTTTGTAAAGCAGAAGGTAGACGCGGTCGCGGACGGTGAGTGGTTTCCGATCGAAACGGACGCGATCGCGCTTCAGGTCAACCCAATGGTCCGGATCGCGCACGACGACGCCATTGACCTGGGCTCGTCCGGCCTCGATCCACTGCCGCGCCTCGGTGCGTGATCCCAGACCAGCCTTGGAGAGCACGCGCTCGAGCGTCTTCAGTGGTCTCTGCGGCGACGACACGTCGGCATTGTACCGGCTGATTCACGGCGGCTTCAGCCGCGCGTTGCTATGAACCGGTCTTGACCGCCAGAATCTTGATGACCGGGGACATCATGTACCGACCGTTGCCGGTCTGGCGCACCGATTGGCCGCCGTCGAAATCCAGTTCGATCGTCGTCGTGCTGTTTACGGTCAAGGTGAACGGATGGATCAGCTTCACTTCGCCGCAAGGAATCTCGAGCGTCTGCGACGTGACACCCGACCCGCCGGGGGTGGCCAGTGTCGTGCCGCACGCGCCTTCTCCGGTGGCCGTCCCGCCGAAGTAGATTCGGGCGTTGTCAACGACCAGGCGCAGTTGAGAGTACTCACCTGCGTTGAGGGACGCGGTGCCAAGAATGTCGAACGGTCCCTCGAGCTTCTTGAGGTTGCAGGTTCGCGTGGTGCCGCCGCCCGCAAACGGCACGGTCAGCCACTCCTGCGTGCCGTCTTCCCGATGCGCCTTCACTTGTGCGTCGCTTTCAAGACGAAGGGTCTGCAGCACACCGGCTGCAGGCCCTTGTCGTCATGGGTCCGGCCTGGCCGGACCGTGATCTAGAACCGCACCCCGAATCCGACGCGCGCCTGGTGCGTGTGCAACTGCTCACCGAATCCCAGGCCGATGCGCAAGATATCGTTCGCGAACAGCTGCTTGTAGCGGTAGCCGAGATCGAACACGACCGGGCCACCGCGGAGCAGCACGCCTCCGCCACCGCCGAGCGTGGGCGTCGTGCGATCGACAAAGTGCAGGGCGATTGTTCCCACTGCGTTCCCGATTGTGCCGAAGCGTTCAGAGCTCACGCTCAGCTTCGCGATGCCTGCGGTGCCTTCGACGTACGGCGTGATCGGACTTCCGGGCGCCATCAGCAGACGGACGCCGCCTTCTCCGTAGATCGCAGACAGACGCAGGCCGAGATCGGCAGCGTTGAACGCCGCGTTGGAGAGCACGGGCAGCACGTTGTCCAGACGTCCCGCTTCGCCGATGATCTGGACCGCTGGTCCGACGTTGAGCGTGAGCGTGCCGCCAAACGAGGGCGAGAGCGACTCAGACGTCACCGAGTTCAGCGAGAGACCACCAAAACCTTCGAGCGACGCTCGCTCTTGCGCGGCGGCCACGGAAGGCCCACAGGCCACGATCCCGGCGATAGCCAGAGACGGAATGATTCTGACGAGGTGTCGCATGGGAGCCCTCCTTCTGGGCACACCTCGTAATGGGGCAAGTCTGGTGCCACGCTGGACAAGACCGTTTCGCAGATTTGAATGCGGAGAAACGCTCTGCGCTCCATCGAATGTCCCCATCCCCTCGCGTGCGGGTCATCCGGTGTCCACTTTTCGTGAGTGACTCCGCGGCCCAGTCCAGGCGCTCAACGCCCAAGGCCCAGAACCCAGAACCCTAGTTCCAGCGCTCAGAGCCTACAGATAACTGAGCCACCAGTCCCGGCGGCGACTCTTCACGGCCGCCACCCATCGACAGAGGGGGTACAGGATTGCGATCACCAGGCCCCAGACAAGGTAGGTGCCCGCGAGTCCTATGCCGTAGCCCGGTGGAAAGAAGAAGCCGTAGGTAAAGAAGGCAGTGGCGTCGAAGCCTCGAATGACTCCGAACGCAACGGCCAGTGCGTGTATGAGGTAGAGGTGCGCGACATAAAATGCGAAAGGCGCGCGGCCGAACACCGTCAGCGGCCGTGTGATCGCATCGGGAACTCCGTCGGCGCAGGCGCAGAGGATGGATGCCGGCCCGAGCGTCATGAGCAGGAAGAGCAGGCTCGGCGGATACTTGGTGACGTTCAGGAAATCGATGAGCGTTCCGACCGCGGTGTCCTGAACCTGCCAGGGATTTGGCTCGCCGTAGACCCCGATCGCCCTCTGCACCACGAAGGACACCGTTGCCGTCAGGCCAAAGGCGAGAAGCTTCGCGTTGCGTCTTGCTGCCGGATCCTGGAAGAGCGGCGCTGTGCCGTAGCCGAGCAGCATGACGCCTATCCAAGGCAGCAGGGGATACGGGATCAGAAAGAAAAATGGTCCACTGGCAATCCCCATCTGAGCGTGCAGCGCGACCCACCAGGGGTGCGCGGTGTCCGTGATCCCATTCGTGACGGGCCAGATCGAATCGAGCAGGTTGTGGCCAAGCAGGATTGCGGCGCCGATGACGAGACACGCGCGCTGCCCGAGAAACTGGGCGCCCGCCAGAACAATCATGCTCGCGCCGATGACCCATATCACCTGCATCACGACGCCGGTGCGGCCGCCGAGCTGCTCGATTCCCCAGGGCGCGAAGCTCCAGGCGGTGGACACCACGAACCATTCGATCAGTATCAGCCACACTCCGCGTTTGAGCAGAAATACGGCGAGCTCGGCCCGAGACCTCCGCGTGGTCATCAATCCAGCGCTTGTCCCCGCGAGGAACACAAAGACAGGTGCGCAGTAATGCGTGATCCAGCGGGTGAAGAAGAGCGCTGTCCCGTTCTGCGAGTTGGCCATCGGATCGACTTCGCCACCCGTGTTGAAATAGTCGCGGACGTGATCGATGGCCATGATCACGATCACGAGACCGCGAAGCATGTCGATGCTGGAGAGCCTGTAGGCTCGGCGGTCTGTATCTTTGGTCTGGCCGACGGCAACGGCTTCCTGAAAGGCAGGGGTCACGGGCGGCCAAGTATAGGCATAGCGCATTTCAGCGGCAAGAGGACTCCGCAGACCTGGTCGGGCCGTCAGCGTGTGCTGCGGAACGAACCGACACGTTATAGATAATGCAGTGATGTCTGCGCTCGATTACCGGATCGACGAGCTCTACCAGGGACCGCTCGAGAGTTTCACGGCCTCGCGCAACGCGCTCGCGAAGACGCTGCCAGGCGACGCGAAGAAGCAGGTGATGGCGCTTGCAAAGCCGCTCGCCATCCCGTGGCTGATCAATCAGACGTATTGGCACGCTCGCGAGACGTACGACGAACTCATGTCAGCCGGTAAGAAGCTGCGGACCGCCCAGCTGGGTGGACTGCAGGGACGTTCGACGGATGTTCGGGCGGCCTCCGAGCAACACGAGCAGGCGCTAGCCGCCGCCATGAAGGCTGCGTTGAAACTTGCGCCCGCGGGTGGTGTGCAGTCCCAGACCGACCTGCTGCGACGGATGTTCGAAGCGGTTTCCACGCGGGCGGCGCTGCCTGTGGAGCATGGCCGCTTCGTAAAGGTGATCGAGCCCGCCGGGTTCGAAGCACTCAGCGGACTCTCGATCGCCGCGCCACTGCGCGCGGTCGAGCGCGCGGCTGACAAACCTGCGACCAGCAAAGAGCCACGTCGCAGTGCTCGAACCCCTTCTGCCGCGGAGCTCAAGGCCCTTAAGCGGAAGGAGCAGCGTGAGGAGCGTGAGCGCGCAGAGACCGAGCGCAGGCACAAGCTGGCGATTGCGAAGGCCAAGGAGAAGGTCACCGCGGCGACTCAGGCCGAGAACCGCGCAAGATTCGAATGGGAGCGCGCGAAGAAGAATGTGGAAGCCGCCGAGCGGGCGCTCAGCGAACTGTTGTCGAGTGAGGACTGATCCGACTCGTTGATGGCAAACAGATGCCAGAGGTCTGGTTGAGGGCTGAGGGTCAGTCCAGCGATCTGGATAGCGCCTTGCAGCAGTCGAGGGCATGGAACCGCCCGACCCAACCTTCATGCTCTGGGCTTCGACTTATGTGGTCCTCAAGTGGACCGCGGGTGTGTGGCTCATCCGCACTGTGCGGCGACGCGTGAAAGCCAGCCAGTCAGACCACCCAGGCATTGAGACCTTGAGGAGCTTTTTTCAACTCGAGGGACTCGTAGTCCTTGGCAGCGGTATATCGAGCGTGGTCTAACACCCGGTGAGATCACGACTATGATCACCGCGTGCGGGGTCTCGGTCCTCGATTCGCAGCGGTCATAGTTCTCTCCTCAATTCATTCTGCAACGTGGGCGTGCAGTTCACGTCCTCCGGCAACCGCACCGGTAGCCACTGCGCCGGTTCCGGTCGAGCCGCGGACGGCGCCTGAGCCGACCATCACAGTTGCCGAAACCCCTGCCGAAACTTCCGTGCCGCCTGCGGTGCCGGTCACAACGCCACTTCCTCCCGAGACTAAACCCGACGAATGTGCACTCGTGACGACGCCCGGTGAGCCAATCACCACGGTGGGCTTGACCGACCGTATCAATCCCGCAAATGCACCGCGCCCGACGAACGAAGGGGAGCGGCTGCTGTTCCGTCAGCTGTACGAAACGCTCATTCGAGTGGATTGTCTGGGGCGAGCCGTGGCAGGCCTTGCGGCATCATGGCGACTCGACGCAGACGGTCACACGTGGATTGTCACGCTGCGCGACGACGCTCGTTTTGCTGACGGCACACCGGTGGCGGCGAACGACGTGCGCGTCACCTGGTCCCGCGACGACGCCGGTGACGAGTTGCGCCAGGACGTTCGTCGTCTCGTTCAGTCAGTGGCTGTCGTCAACGATCGCGATCTGGCAGTCACCCTCACACGCCATCGCGCAGACGCACCACTGGCGCTGGCCCACCAGGACCTTGCGATCGCCCGGCGCACCGGTGCATCGCCGTGGCCCCTCGGCACACGATCGGGCTGGATGGCAGCCGATGACTCGCGACAGGGACGCGCAGCCACGATGGTGACGGTCACTCGCGCCGAGCTGCCAGCCATCCGCTTTCTCGTGGCGCCCGGCGACCCGCGAGACCTTCTGGACAAAGACATCGATCTGCTGGTGACGCGAGACCCTGTAGCCTTGGACTACGCGGCCACACTGCCGCAATTTCAGTCGGTGCCGCTCGCCTGGGGACAGACACACGTACTTCTCATTCCGGGCCGGTCGCGCTCATCGCCAATGCTCCCGGCCGGCGCAAGCCGCGTGCTGGCAGACGACTCAGTTCGAGGTGAGGCACGCGGCGCAGAAGGACCGTTCTGGTGGCAAGCGCTGTCAGATTGTGTCGTCCCGGCGTCTCCACCGCGGAGCCAATCGTCCTTCATTCCCCGCGTCGTGTACGAAGCAAGCGATGGCGCCGCGCGCGATCTGGCCGAACGTCTGATCGGGCTCTCCCGCGCGTCCAGCCCTGCTGCCAAACCATTCCTCGACGCTCTGCTTCCGGACCGTCCGGGGCGGACGTTTCAGCGTGCAAACGGGTTGAGCGGCGACGCCCTCGCGGTCGCCCGTCGGCGCGGTGCGGATGCCGCGTACGTCGCGTCGATCGACAACCGGCCGTTGGAGCCCTGCCGCGACCTGAAGGTCATGATGGAGGGTGCGCCGTGGCTCGATCCGGAGACAATCGTCCCGCTTGTTGAGACCCGCCTGCGGGCAGTCATCCGACGCGAGCGTTCCGGCGTGACGGCGGAGCGGGATGGCGGCCTGCTCATTGCAGGCACGAGCGCCTCGAGATAGGGATGAGTCTCCGAACCCGTCTGCTCCTCGCCTTTGCCGTCATCGTCTTGATCCCGATTGCGTTGCTGGCGTTTGGGCTCCGTCAGGAAATGACCAGACGCCTGTCGCAGGAATACCAGCTTCGCGTGAATACGGTGGTCGAAGTCGTTCGAGACGACCTTGGTCGCGAGAGCGCAGCCATTGCGGATCGACTTGCGTCAATCGAGCGTGCGCTGGCCGACGACAATCGGTTCCGCCTCGCCTCCGTCGCGGGCGTCGAGTCAGAACGCGCCTATCTGCTCGACTATGCGGGTAACGCGATGCGTCTGACCGGTTTGTCGATGCTGCAGGTGCAGGACGTGACTGGCCAGATCATCAGCTCCGGGCACTTTCGCAACGAACACGGCCGAGTCGATGCGGAACTCATCACCGCACTGGCCAACGCGTCGAGCGAGGTCGTCTTGACTACCGTTAGATCGGCCGACGGTGAGTTCCTGGCGCTGGTGCGTGACGAATCATTTCAAATTGCCGGGCAGACGTTCACGCTCGTCGGCGGGACCAGGGTGGACGACGGGTTCGTGGCGAGACTCGCTCGCGATCCGACGATTCTCATTTCCGTGATTCATCCGGGAGGCGTGCTGTCGTCCGCCCCGGTGTCTCAAGGTTCAACCGGGCCACTGAACGGCGGCGATGCTGATGACGTGGCGGTGGGCGAGTTTGCCATTCCGCTGATTCGGACCGCCGCCGGTACGCCAGCCAACATCGTCCAGGCTCGGTTTCGAGTGACCCAGCCGCTCACCGCTCTGAGGGCGCTTCTTCGCAGCGCGGACACATGGTTTCTGATGACAGCGGCGGGGACCGGCGTCGTGGCGCTGATTCTCGCGGTGTTCGTGTCGTCACGGATCAGCCAGCCGCTCGCAACGCTTGCCGAGAAGACGGCGGTGCTGGATCTGGACCGCCTCGACGTAGACTTCGACGCTGGCAACGACGAGGTGGGCGTCTTGTCCCGGCTCCTCGGCGATATGGCGGGCCGTCTGCGGACGAGTACCGCGCGTGTGCGCGAAGCGGAGCGGCGAGCGACGGTAGGCGACCTCGCGCGCCAGATCAATCACGACATCAAGAATGGGCTGATCCCCCTTCGCAACGTGATGCGCCACATCGGAGAAGTCTCGCGCGACGAGCCGGCGTCGCTCCCGTCGATCTTTGCCGAGCGCCGATCGACCATCGACTCGAGCCTCGCCTATCTCGAGACACTGGCGGTCAGCTACCAGCGTCTGTCGCGACCACTGGAACGGCGCGAATGCGACCTGAACGCGCTCGTCGAGGATGTGGTTCGTGCTTCTCAGGGGCACGAGCACGTGGAGTTCGGGACCGAACTGGCCGCGGATTTGCCGCCCGTGATTGGTGACCGGATTGCGTTCCGGCGTATTCTCGAAAACCTGGTGGCCAACGCAGTCGATAGTCTTCAGTCGAAGTACGGTCGCGTCACCGTGAGGACGCAGGTCGTCGCGGCAGATAATGGGCAGCCCGTGGCTCGTGTCACCGTAACCGACACGGGTCGAGGGATGTCGAGCGACGAAGCGGGACTGATCTTCAACGACTTCTACACGACCAAAGAGGGCGGCACCGGCCTGGGGTTGTCGATCGTCAGACGGCTCGTCATGGATCTTCACGGAACGATCGCCGTGGACAGCACGCTCGGGACAGGCACGTGCTTCACCGTGGACATGCCCGCAGCGAGGCCGGCGCGCACATGAAACAGGTACTCATCGTTGACGACGTGCCGGCAATGGCGGAGCAATACGCATACGACTTGAAGCGCGTCGGCCGGTATCAGACCAGCGTCGTCGCTGGGGGAGAGGCGGCGCTCGACGTGCTTGCCCGCGAACCCATCGACTGCGTGATCCTCGATCTGGAGATGCCGGGCATCGATGGTTTTGAAGTCCTGCGACGCATGCATCAACGCGGGATTGATACGCCGGTGATCGTGTACACCGGAGCCGGCAGCTATGACCGCTGCGTGCAGGCCGTCCGACTGGGTGCATACGGGTTCGTGGACAAAGCCGAGCCCATCGAACGCATCGTTCAGGAGATCGAGAACGCTGTCTCACGAGGGCAGCTTGTCGGCGAGTTGCGATCGCTCCGCTCCCGCGTAGAAGGCGACCAGTCGCTCATTGGTGACAGCGGTCCAATGCGATCCCTCCGTGAGGCCATCGCCCGCGTCGCGCCGATTCCGAGCACCGTGCTGATTGTGGGGGAGAGCGGCACCGGCAAGGAGCTTGTCGCACGCGAGCTCCACCGGCAGGGACCGGGTGAGAAGACTCCGCTGGTCGCCGTGAACAGCGGGGCGCTCCCCGAACATCTTGTCGAAAGCGAGCTGTTCGGCCACGAGCGTGGCGCCTTTACGGGCGCCGATCGTCTACGCAAGGGCGCCTTTGAAAACGCGGGAAGCGGAACACTGTTTCTCGACGAGATCGGCGAACTGCCGCTGGCGGCGCAAGCCAAGCTGCTGCGGGTGCTGGAAGACCGCAAGGTCATGCGGGTGGGCGGTGACCGTGCCGTCCCGATGACCGCACGTGTCGTCGCAGCCACCAACCGCGATCTCGAGCGTGAGGTGGAAGGCGGGCGCTTCCGGCAGGATCTGTTCTATCGCCTCAATGTCCACATGCTGCGAGTCCCATCTCTGCGCGAACGCCCGACCGACATACCCGCGCTCGTCGAGCATCTGCTTCGCGCCATTGCTACGCATCTCGGAGTACGGCCGAAGGCGATCGCTCCAGAGGCCGTCGCACTGCTCGCGGGGTACGACTGGCGGAAGAACAACGTCCGGGAGCTGCGAAACTGCCTCGAACGGATGCTGATCGCCTCGAGCGCGACTGTGATCCGCGCGGATGACGTGCCTCCGGACATTCGCGGCGAGCGGGAAGACGATGCGTCAGATGAGCCGGGTGCCGCCGGGACGCTGAAGGCACTGAAGGCCGAAGCCGAGCGGGAGATTGTTGTTGCCGCGCTCGAGAAGCATGGCTGGCAGGTCACGCGAACTGCCGAAGCCCTCGGCCTTGCCGATCACTCCAGCCTGCTGAAGGTCATGCGTCGTCACGGTCTACGCAAACCCGCCTAGCGGGACTCTCGGACACCTCGTTGTGTCCGCGCGGACACGAACCCCTGCGACGCGCCCGCTGAGCGGTTACGCATACCTCACGGCAAGTCCCTCCAATACAAGCGGTTAGAGCGATTCCCTTTCGGCGTCCGCATCTGGCGGTCCGCTTGCCCTTAGTCAGTCCAACACGCGCGACCGCGGCAAAGCGGCCGGCGAACAAGGAGCAGGCAGATGAGAAAGATGACGACGGTAGTGATGCTGGCGGCGCTGGCGGCCGTCGGCTGTTCGAAGACTGACAAGACTTCGGATGCGAAGACCGATCCCGCGGGCACCACAGTCAAGCCGGTCGTGAAGCAGGAAGCTCCGGTTGTAACCGGGAAGGACGACGAGGAATTCGGCGGCGGATTGACGGCGATCACGACTGCGACCTTCGCTGACGGTGAAGCGGCCTACCACGCGAAGAAGTACGCCGAAGCCACGACGATTTTCGGCGCCTATACCGTGCGGCGCCCCGACAACGCGTGGGGCCACTACATGCTCGGGCTGTCCGCGTGGAAGAGCGGCGATTTCGAAACGTCCGAGAAGGCGTTCGACAAGGCGCTGAGCATCGACCCACGTCACGTGAAGAGCCTCGTGAACTCGAGTCGTCTCTTCATCGACCAGAAGCGGAACGACGAGGCCATCGAGCGTCTCACCAAGGCCTCTGAGCTTGATCCCGAGTCGCTCGAGGTCAGCCGCCTGCTCGCGCGCACCTATGTTGCGCAGGGCAAGACCGACGAGGCCATCGAGGCGTACAAGCGCGTCGTCGAGCTGCACGACAACGACGCGTGGTCGTTGAACAACCTTGGCCTGCTGTTGCTCGAGACGGGCAAAGCGGACGAAGCGCTGCCGCTCTTCGCGAAGGCGACTGAGCTGCGCAAGGACGTGGCCGCGTTTCACAACAACTTCGGTATGGCGCTCGAGCACACCGGACGCTTCAAGGCGGCGGCCACCGCGTATACCGACGCACTCACGGCCGACCCCGGCTATGAGAAGGCAAAGCTCAACCTGACGCGAGTGGAAGCGGTCAAGACGGGCCCTGAGGAACCGTTCATCACAGCGACCGTGAGCGATGCAACCAGCAAGTAGGCAACCCGCCTTCCGGTCCTGACGTGCTCGGCACGATGCGGAGCACGTCAGGCCGGTTCTCTTCGACAAAGGACCTGACCATGAAGACCTCATCGCGCCACCTTGCTGTTGCTCTTGCTGTGTGTGTCCTCTTCGTCCCGCTCAACGCGGTGGCCCAGAGTGACCAGGCACCCGCCGACAAAACGCTGTCCCCGTACTTCTTCATTGAGGGCGGCGATCCCGCGCTCGACCGCGTGCCGTTGAAAGACACCCGCGTTGACGTCGCCATTGCCGGAGTCATTGCGGACGTGACCGTCCGGCAGGTCTACGAGAACCGCGGCACGCGACCGCTTCACGCCCGTTACGTATTTCCCGCGTCCACGCGAGCGGCGGTCTACGGCCTGACGATGACCGTAGGTGATGTTCGAACGGTCGCCAAAATCAAAGAGCGGACACAGGCCGCGCGCGAATTCGAGGCCGCAAAGAAGGAGGGGAAGAGCGCATCGCTCCTCGAGCAGAGCCGTCCAAATGTGTTCTCGATGCAAGTGGCCAACGTCCTGCCTGGCGACACGATCATCGTCGAGCTCAAGTACACGGAACTGCTCGTGCCAACCGATGGCGTATACGAGTTCGTCTATCCGACGGTTGTGGGGCCGCGGTATTCATCGATGCGCGAGAGCCAGGCGCGGCCCGAGGATACGTTCGTCAAGGCTCCGTACATCCGGGCTGGCGAGCCAGCGCGCAGCGAGTTCCATATTGCCGGGGTGATCTCGAGCGGCGTTCCAGTGCAGGAGCTCGTGTCGCCTTCACATCAAGTAGTCGTGAAGGGGACTGACAGCCGGCGTGTGGAGCTTGCGCTGGCCGACTCGGAGCGACTGTCGGGCAACCGAGACTTCATTCTTCGGTATCGGCTGGCGGGGCAGGAGATCGCCGCGGGTCTGTTGCTCTATCGGGGAGCCAACGAGAACTTCTTCCTGCTGATGGCGGAGCCGCCGCAGGTCGTGACGCCCGAAGAGGTGCCGCCGCGCGAATACGTCTTCGTTGTGGACGTGTCCGGATCCATGTATGGATTCCCGCTGGACACGGCGAAGCAGCTCATGGCTGACATCGCAGCCGGACTGCGACCGTCAGACGTGTTCAACATCGTGGTGTTTGCCGACGGCTTCGAGACGTTTACGCCCGCGTCCGTTCCGGCCACGCCTGCGAATGTGGCACGTGCGCTCCAGTTCGTCGGGCGGAAGAGCGGTAGCGGTGGGACGGAGCTTGGCGCGGCGATCGAACGGGCCGTCACACTTCAGCGCCAGGGCAACGTCGCGCGCAGCATCGTTCTGGTGACCGACGGCTATATCTCGGCCGAGGCGGAGGTGTTCGACTACATCCGGACGCATCTGGACGATACGAGCGTCTTCGCGTTCGGGATCGGCAGCGGTGTCAACCGGCATCTCATCGAGGGCGTGGCACGTGCCGGTCGTGGCGAGCCGTTCGTCGTGACGGAACCCCGTGAGGCGGCGGAGGCAGCGGCACGGCTCCGGCGCTACATCGAGAGCCCAGTGCTCACCGGCATCGACGTGCGATTCGCCGGGTTCGATGTGTATGACGTCGAACCGGGGAAGGTTGCGGACCTGTTTGCCAGCCGTCCGATGGTGGTGTGTGGCAAGTGGAGGGGCGACGCCACCGGGTCCATTGAGATTTCGGGGACGACGGGCCGCGGGGCGTTCCAGACGTCCGTTCCTGTGTGGCCTGCGGGTGACGACACGAGTCATGCGGCGCTGCGGCACCTCTGGGCGCGCACCAGGATTGCGGAGCTCTCGGACTTTGGTCCTCGTGATCCGAGCGAGGAGGTTCGCGCCGAGATTCTTTCGCTGGGCCTGACCTACGGTTTGCTCACTCGTTACACCTCGTTCGTCGCCGTGCAGGAGATCGTCCGGCGGACGACGGGCGATGCGGACCATGTTGACCAGCCGTTGCCGCTTCCCGCGGGCGTCAGTGACCTCGCGGTGGGCGTCACCAGTGGCGCAGAACCGGACGTCATCTGGCTGGCCGCGATCGTGGTGGTGATGATGGGTGGCATGCGCGTGCTGAGTGTGCGCCGCGGGCGATCGGAGGTGGCGTCATGAAGACGAAGCTCCTGATGCTGGCGCTCATGCTGGCGATCGCATGGGGCCTGAAGCGGCACTATGCAGACGCGCGAGTGGAGGATCTGTCGTGGATCATCACTCCGACGGCATATCTCGTGAGCGCCGTCACCGGCATTGGCTTCGAGTGGCGTGCGGGTGAAGGGTACTTCTCGCACGATCGTCTGTTCCTGCTTGAGAAGTCGTGCGCCGGCGTCAACTTCATGATCGCGGCGTTTGCGATGCTCGTGCTCGCGCTGTTGCATCGAGGCGACCACGCCGCGCAGGCCGTTCGCATCGTCGCGGGTGCATGTGCCGCCAGCTACGCCAGCGCGGTGGTGGTCAACGCTGTCCGGATTGTGATGGCACTGTGGCTCGCTGACCATCCGGCATCCACAACATCACTCAGCCCGGCCGATGCGCATCGCCTCGAGGGGATCGCGGTGTATTTCGGGGGACTGGTGCTGCTGCACGAACTCGTGCGCCGGTTCGACCGGCGCGCGTTTGCGGTGGTGCACACGTCATGAGCGGGATGCTCTGGCGCTCGGTGGCGGGCGCCTTTCGCCGGACGGCTCTGCCGTTGATCTCGTACTACGCCATCACACTGGGCGTTCCGGTCGCGAACGGCGCGGTGCTCTCTGATGCCGCGTTCGTGCGGCACGCAGCTATCGTGCTGATCGTTCCTGCGGTTGCCGTTGCGCTCGCCGGTGTCGCCCTCAAACGTTGGGTCCGGTTTTCCTGCCCCGAGCGTTAGTCGCCCTTCGACGGTGCTCAGGGCGACCGTGAGCGAAGTCGAACGGTCGAGGGGAGTGTGCGACGGGGGAGGTCCGCGAGATCGCTGCGCGCGCGACGACGATCGTGACCGATGAGAACGTGGCGATCGTCGTCCCGAACTCTCAGTTCATCTCGGAGCGTGTAACGAACTGGAGCCGCCCCGGGAGCCTGACCGCGTACCCTCTGGCGTTCTACCTCTCACATGGGTCTGACACCGAACTCGTGCGTGACGTCATGCTCGCTGCGGCTGCCGCGCATCCTGACGTCCTTGCTGAGCCAGCGCCGGAAGTCGAATTCGTCGAGGCCGGACTGACCGCGCTACGGTTTCAGCTCCAAGTCTGGAGCACGACGCACCTCAAGAGCGCCGGAAGGCTCAGGAGTGATCTGAACTTCGATATTTGGCGGAGACTGGCGGCCGAAGGTGTGACGATACCCCATGGCGTCATGTCGCTCGGCACGCCTATTGAGCGATCGCAGAGGCACTGACACGTGGGAGCTGTTTCGTCGCCTGAGCTTTGAGCTATTCTCAACACACACGTCGCAGCGCTTTCGATTCGCGATTGTGCCGATGGCCGACGTCTCACCGACTATCAATAGGGGTATTGCACACATGACCAGTCCCGCGCCCTCGCACGAGAAGTTCCGCGCCTCCGCCTCTGTTTCAATCACCGTAAAAGACATTCAAAAGAGCCTCACCTGGTACCAGGACGTTTTAGGGTTTGGTGTCGAACGTGCGGTGGAGCACGAGGGCCGGCTTGTGTTCGTCGGGCTGAAAGCCGGCGACGCGCGCCTCGCACTGAACCAGGATGACGGTGCGAAGGGATGGGACCGCGTCAAGGCTCTCGGATTCTCGGTGAACTTCTGGACCACCGAGGACATCGATGCCATCGCCAGTCGAATCAAGGCGAGTGGCGGCACGCTCGACTCTGAGCCCGTGGACGCGCCCTGGGGCGCGCGCTTCTTCCGCCTGACTGACCCCGACGGCTTCAAGCTGGCTGTGTTGAAGTCGCTGACGTAGCCGCTGGTGCGTGGACACCGGGCAAGACAGGTCGCTTGCTCGGTGTCGCGTTTGTCAGGCCCCGGGATCTCCTGCTCGCCGTTTTCGGTAGGGGAGGATGTTCGTCTTCGAGCGTCGTCTATCCTGCGACACACGCAATACAACGTCTTCGGCCTCCATCACTGGCCGTGTCGATCGTGCAGACTCGTCGAGAAGTATTTGCAAGCGCTTGTGCAGGTCTGTCAGCGTGTGTCGGATGCGCGCGAGATCCGACTCCGGATCCATTGTTGGCCCTTCCATACATGAGAGAAGGGCAAATCATGTACCGGCGGATCGCACGGAATGACTACATCAGCGCAGGTGTACAACCCGCCTCTCGTCAAAGCGCAAAAGTCTCTTGCTGTTCTTGTTGAACGCGGCGGCCGTTACCGGCGGACTTTCCGTTTGACCGATTTGCGGCGGCCGACGACCTTGTTGACCTTGGTCATCACGGCCTTCAGTTTGCGCTGCGCAGCGCGCGATTTCTTGAGGTCTTCCTGCGATTTCCGCAGCAGTTCGTCCAATTCTTCCCGGGTACGCTGCATCTGTTTTACCTGGGGGTACAAAGCGGGGCGTGCATAGTGCGGGCCAGGCATCAGACCACCTTCGCCCGGGCTTACCTATTCATCAGCAATCGCCGAAGCTCTTCGCCTTCCACGGCTTCACGGTGAACCCCGCGGCCATGAGAAAGGCGCAAAAACTCCATGAGATCTGGAGCTACGAATCCGGCTCTCCCAACGGGACGACCTGAATAGCCGCGTCGCGGACTTCCTCGAGAAACCGGTTGAGCGTTGATCCCTTCATCAGGATCTCCAATCGCGTGCGTGCACTCTGGCCGAAGATCACATGCGTGATGCCTTCGCGTTTCGCGAAGGCAATCAGGCCATCCGCGGGTCGGTCGGCCCTTACTCGCACCACGGTCGCGCCGAGTTCTTCGGCGAAGGCAATATTGCGCTGGAGCGCGTCGCGGTCCTGAGGCTTGATATGCCCCGGCGCCTCGCGTGGGGTCTCTACGTAGACCGCGTACCAGCGCGCCCCGAGGCGTCCGGCGATACGGGCACCTGCGCGCAACACTCTCGGCGCGTCGGCGCTGGAGCTCAGGCACACCATCACACGCTCCGGGATGAGCGCGGGCTCCAACCCCTCGCGCTGCCGGCGTGACGCCGCTCGATCGCCGATCTCGTCCGCCACGGCGCGGAGCGCCAGCTCGCGCAGGGTGGAGATGTTGCTCTCCCGAAAGAAATTCGCCAGCGCCTGTTCGACTTTTTCCGGCTTGTAGACCTTGCCCTGCCGCAGCCGGCTGTGCAGTTCCTCAACCGTCACGTCAACGTTGACGATCTCGTCGGCGCGGTCGAGAAACGTGTCTGGTACCGTTTCGCGCACGCGGACGCCGGTCACTCGACTGACCGCGTCGTTCAGCGTCTCCAGGTGCTGGATATTGACCGCCGTCATGACACCAATACCCGCGTCCAGCAGATCGAGCACGTCCTGGTACCGCTTTTCGTGGCGGCTCCCGGCGACGTTGGTGTGGGCGAGCTCATCGACGACGCAGAGCGCGGGCTTCCGCGCGAGAATGGCGTCAATGTCCATCTCCTCCAGCACCACGCCGCGGTAGTCGATCTTGCGCCGTGGGACGACTTCGAGATTGCCGAGCCGCGCTTCGGTGTCGGCGCGGCCATGCGTCTCCACGAACCCGATCACCACGTCGATCCCTTCGCGGTGAAACGTATGTGCGTCCTCGATCATCGAGTAGGTCTTGCCAACACCCGGGGCGGCGCCGATGTAGATGCGGAGCCGGGCGCGATGCTCCGTCTGCAGCTTCGCCAGCATCTGCTCGCCGGTAGGGCGGCTTTTCTCGGCCACGCGTCATCGTAGCGCGCGGTCCAGGCACGATCGCGCGTCTTTACGAACTCTTTATGCCATTTTTGCCAATCCCTTCGGCCGAATGGCCGCTAGATTGGAGTGTGGTGGTGCGTTACGACTTCTTTATGAAGTCTTGAGGGTCTTCTTACGGCACCTCGCCGTACGCTGAGTAGTACCGGTGGCGCCCGCAGTGGGACTAACCATCGCGGAGGAGCAGGGTTCGGATTCTCTTACTCGCGAGGTGTGCTGTGCTCGATCTTGTCTTTATCTCGCTCTCGGTTCTCTTCTTTGTCGTGAGCATCGGCTACGTGGCCGCCTGCGATCGACTGATGAAGTGAGGTAACCCATGAGCCTGGAATCCGTACTCGGTCTGCTCGTGAGCGTCGGGATGCTCGCCTACCTGATCCTCGCGATGCTGAAACCGGAGAAGTTCTGACATGACTCTCAATGGCTGGCTGCAGATTCTCTTCTTCCTCCTTGTCGTGTTCGCGGTGACACCGCTCCTCGGCGGATTTATGGCGCGGGTGTTCAGTCGTCAGCGGACATGGCTCGATCCGGTGCTGCGCCCGTTCGAGCGGCTGATATACCGGCTGACCGGTGTGGACGAGACGCACGAGATGCGCTGGACGGAATACGCCGTCTCGCTGCTGCTCTTCAGCGTCGTCTCGATGCTGGTGCTCTACGCGATGCAGCGTCTGCAGGCCGTGCTGCCGTGGAACCCGCAGGGGTTCGCCGGTGTCGCGCCCCCTCTGGCGTTCAATACGGCGGTGTCGTTCACGACCAACACGAACTGGCAGGCGTATAGCGGCGAATCGACCATGAGCTACTTCACGCAGATGGCCGGTCTCGCGTATCACAACTTCGTCTCGGCGGCCGTCGGCATGTCGGTCGCCATCGCCTTCATCCGCGGGATCGCCCAGAAGGAGAAGGACACCCTCGGCAACTTCTGGGTGGACATGGTGCGCGCCTCGCTCTGGGTGCTGCTGCCGATCGCGATCGTCGGGGCGCTGTTCCTGGTGTCGCAGGGAGTGGTCCAGAACCTGAAGGCGTATGACACCGTGACCACGGTTGAAGGCGCCAAGCAGGTCATTGCCCAGGGGCCGGCGGCCTCGCAGGAGATCATCAAGCAGTTCGGGACCAACGGCGGCGGCTTCTTCAACGCCAACAGCGCGCACCCGTTCGAAAACCCGACCCCGCTCACGAACTTCCTGGAGATGTTCGGCATCTTCGCGATTTCGTCTGGCCTCACCTACACCCTCGGCAAGATGACCGGGTCGCCGAAGCATGGCTGGGCGGTCTGGGCCGCGATGGCCTTTCTCTTCCTCGCCGGTGTCAGCGTCGCCTACTGGGCCGAGGCCCGCGGCAACCCGCTCCTCACCGCGGCCGGCGCCGATCAGACGGCCACGGCGATGTCGCCCGGCGGCAACATGGAAGGCAAGGAGGTCCGCTTCGGCATCGCCAACACGGCCCTCTTCGCGACGGTCACGACCGACGCGAGCTGCGGGGCGGTCAACGGCTGGCACGACTCCTTCACGCCGCTGGGCGGCCTGGTACCGCTGGCAAACATGCAGTTGAGCGAAGTGGTCTTCGGTGGCGTCGGCGCCGGCATGTACGGCGTGCTGGTCTACATCATCCTCGCGGTGTTCATCGCCGGGCTCATGGTCGGACGGACACCTGAGTACCTCGGCAAGAAGATCCAGGCATTCGAGGTCCAGATGGCCATGCTGACGGTGCTCATCTTCTCGCTCATGATTCTGACGTTCACGGCGATCTCGTCGGTGTCGCCGGGCTTTGGGACCTCGAGCATCTACAACCCCGGCCCGCACGGCTTGTCCGAGATGCTCTACGCCTATTCGTCGGCCGCGGCCAACAACGGGTCGGCCTTCGGCGGCATCAGCGTCAACACCAACTGGTACAACACGACGCTCGGCCTGACGATGCTGTTCGGGCGGTTCTTCATGATCATCCCGCCGCTCGCCATTGCCGGAAGCCTGAGTCGCAAGAAGCAGATTCCCGCGTCACTCGGTACGTTTCCTGTCACCACGCCGCTCTTCACGGCGCTGCTCGTCGGCGTGATCGTGATCGTCGGCGCGCTGACGTTCTTTCCCGCGCTCAGTCTCGGCCCGATCGTCGAGCACTTCATGCTGAACGCGGGGCAGGTGTTCTAATGGCCACACGAACCCGTTCGATTTGGGACTCGCAGCTCGTTCGCCGCGCTGTCGCCGACTCGTTCCGCAAGCTCCATCCGCGCACGATGGCGAAGAATCCGGTGATGTTCGTCGTCGAGATCGGAAGCGTGCTCACCACGGCAAGCCTGGTTCAGCACATCGTCGCTGGCGGCGGCGATCTCCGCTTCGAGCTGCAGATCACGTTCTGGCTCTGGCTCACGGTGCTCTTCGCCAACTTCGCCGAGGCGATGGCGGAAGGGCGCGGCAAGGCACAGGCCGACGCGCTGCGCAAGGCCAAGACCGAGACGACGGCCAATCGCGAGCGCCCGGACGGCACGCTCGAGCACGTGCCGGCGCCCTCGCTCCGCAAGGGTGACGTCGTGCGCGTGGTCGCCGGAGAGGTGATTCCGGCCGATGGCGAGATCATCGAAGGTGTTGCCTCGGTCGATGAGAGCGCCATCACCGGCGAATCGGCCCCGGTCATCCGCGAGTCGGGCGGTGATCGCTCGGCGGTGACGGGCGGCACGAAGGTGCTCTCTGACTGGATTCGCGTGCAGGTGACGGCAAACCCGGGCGAGACCTTCCTCGACCGGATGATCGCGCTGGTTGAGGGCGCCGAGCGGCAGAAGACCCCGAACGAGATCGCGCTCAACATTCTGCTGGCCGGGCTGACGATCGTCTTCCTCATCGCCGTCGTGACGCTGCAGCCGTTCGCTGTCTACTCGAACGCTCCGCAGACCGTGTTCGTGCTGGTGTCGCTCCTGGTGTGTCTCATTCCGACGACCATCGGCGGCCTGCTGTCGGCGATCGGCATCGCGGGGATGGACCGTCTGGTCCAGCACAACGTCCTGGCGATGTCAGGACGTGCGGTGGAGGCCGCCGGCGACGTGCACACGCTGCTGCTCGACAAGACCGGGACGATCACGCTCGGCAACCGTCAGGCGAGCGAGTTCAGGCCGCTAACGGGCATCAGCGAGGATCGGCTGGCCGACGCGGCGCAGCTCGCGTCGCTCGCCGACGAGACCCCGGAAGGGCGATCGATCGTGGTCCTCGCGAAGGAAAAATATCACCTGCGCGGACGCGAGCTGGCGCCGCAACAGATGACGTTCGTTCCGTTCACGGCGCAGACCCGGATGTCGGGGGTGAACTTCGACGGACGCGAGATCCGAAAGGGCGCCGCCGATGCCATCGAAAGATACGTTCTGGCGGCCGGCGGCACGATCCCCGAGCAACTCGGCGGCCTCGTGCAGAAGATCGCCCGTGAAGGCGGCACCCCGCTGGTCGTGGCCGAGGGGCGCCACGTCCTCGGCGTCATTCACCTCAAGGACATCGTCAAAGGCGGGATGAAGGAGCGGTTCGCGCATTTGCGGGCCATGGGGATCCGGACCGTGATGATCACGGGCGACAACCCGCTGACGGCCGCGGCGATCGCGGCTGAAGCCGGGGTAGACGACTTCCTCGCCCAGGCCACGCCCGAGGACAAGATGGCGCTGATCAAGCGCGAGCAGGCGGACGGCAAGCTCGTGGCCATGACCGGCGACGGTACCAACGACGCCCCGGCACTGGCGCAGGCGGACGTGGGCGTGGCGATGAACACCGGCACGCAGGCCGCCAAGGAAGCCGGCAACATGGTCGATCTCGACTCGAACCCGACCAAGCTGATCGAGGTCGTGGAGATCGGCAAGCAGCTCCTCATCACGCGCGGGGCACTGACGACGTTTTCCATTGCCAACGACGTCGCGAAGTACTTCGCCATCATCCCGGCGATGTTCCTCGCAACGTTTCCGATGCTCGGCGCGCTGAACATCATGGGGCTGAGCACACCGCAGTCAGCCATCCTGTCGGCGGTGATCTTCAACGCGCTGGTCATCGTGGCGCTGGTGCCGCTGGCGCTGCGCGGCATCAAGTACCGACCCGAGGGCGCCGCGGCGTTGCTCAGGCGAAATCTCCTGGTTTACGGCGTCGGCGGCGTCATCGTGCCGTTCATCGGCATCAAGTTGATCGACATCGTCATCACCGTTCTCAGGCTGGCGTAGGAGTCACATCATGAACATCACACGCAATCTTGTCGCCGCGGTCCTGATGACCATCGTCACCACGCTGATCCTGGGCATCGTCTATCCCCTGGCCATCACGGTGATCGCCCAGGTGGCGTTTCCACACCAGGCGAACGGCCAGCTGGTCGAACGGAACGGGACCGTGGTCGGGTCGGCGATCATCGGGCAGGGCTTCTCGTCACCGGGGTACTTCCGTTCGCGGCCGTCGGCCGCCGGCGCCGGCTACGACGCGGCCAATTCGGCGGGCAGCAATCTCGGTCCGACGAACAAGAAACTGATCGACGCGGTCACCGCGAACGTCGAGGCCGCGCGCAAGGAGAATCCAAATGCGCCGGTGCCGATCGATCTCGTGACGACATCGGCCTCCGGTTTCGATCCACACATCACGCCGGCGAACGCGGAATTTCAGCTGCCTCGTGTGGCACGGGAGCGCGGCATGTCGGAAGCGGATCTCCGAAGTCTTGTCGCGGCCAGTACCGAGGGCCGGCAGCTCGGCTTCTTCGGCGAATCGCGGGTCAACGTGCTCGAGCTCAACCTGGCGCTCGATGCACAGTACCCGGTCGCGAAGTAGTCCGGACGACAGAGCATCGATCTTCCGCAAGCCCCTCAAGGCTTGCGGAAGACCATCAGCCACCAGATGTCTTCATCGGCCGCTCGATCGATGAACCGCTCGTCGGTGAACTCCGTCAGAAATCCGTGCCGCGTGATTTCGTCCCTGGCTGCCGTCGCCGTGAGCTCGTGATGCGCGGTGGCCTCCGAGCGGGACTCGGTGCTGGCACGCGGACCGCGATCGACCACCACGAGCCTGGCGCCAGGGCGCATCGACGTGAACAGGACTTTCAGGATGCGGTCCGGGGCGGTGAGCTCGTGATACGTGTTCGCGATCAGCGCCGCATCGACCGGACCCGGGGGCAGTCGTGGATTGTCGGGCTCGCCGTGGATGACGGCCAGGTTGGCGAGCCCACCTTGCCGGGCGCGGATCCACAAGAAGGCGAGGGACTGCCGGCGCAAGTCCACCGCCAGAACCCGCCCGGTCGGCGCCACGAGCGGAGCCATCTTCAGCGCGAAGTAGCCGGCGCCGGAGCCAAGGTCCACCACGGTCTGGCCGGGACGAAGATCGAGGGATCCGATAATCTCCTCGGGGCGCTGCCAGGTATCGCGCTCGCGCTCGACCGCGGTCAGCGTGCCCAAGGTGCGGACCATCTGATCGGCGACGAATACGACCGCTGCGACCAGGAGCAGCAGGGCGGCACCGGCGAGTGTCCTTCTCTGGAGCGCGTATGCTGTCATCGATCTGATCCGTAACTCTGAGGTTGCCTGACTCCTTGTATGCCCGACGATCAGCTGCTCGAACTGCCGCATTCGGCGCCAGTCATCGACTGTGCCGCCTATACCGACGGACGGCGCATCGCGGATCTCGCGATCGAGCAGATCCGCGCTGCGCTCATGCGCACGGATCAGTTCGTCTGGCTGGGGCTGTACGAGCCCGATCGTGCGATTCTCAGGCAAGTGCAGGAGCAGTTCCAGCTGCACGACCTTGCCATCGAAGACGCGTACGACGCGCACCAACGGCCGAAGGTGGAGCAGTACGAAGACTCCCTCTTCGTCGTCCTGCGGACCGCGCAGATGGTGCGTTCGCCCCGCCACCTGGAGTTTGGCGAGACGCACGTATTCGTCGGATCCAACTACGTGATCACCGTCCGGCACGGATCGCTGCGATCGCACGTCGGCGTCCGTCACCGCTGTGAATCGACGCCGCAGCAACTCGCGAAGGGTCCCGGCTTTGTTCTCTATTCCCTGATGGACTTCGTCGTCGATCAGTACTTACCCATTGTTGCCGAGATCGAAGAGGAAGTACAGGAAGTCGAGGACGCGTTGCTCGAGGATCCGTCCAGCGCAGCAGCCACCCATCGTATCTACCGCCTGAAGCGGGAGCTCCTGGCACTGCGGCGCGCCGTGGCGCCGCTCGCGGAGGTCGCGAACCGGTTCACGCGGTCAGACCTTCCTCACGTGTCAGACGATACACGGCCGTACTTTCGCGATATCTACGACCACGTGCTGCGTCTCAACGAGACCATCGACATGCAGCGCGAGCTGCTGACCACCGCCCTCGAAGCCCACCTGTCGCTCATGTCGGTGGCACAGAACGAGCACATGAAGCGCATCACCGCCTGGGCGGCGATGATCGCAGTACCGACGATGATTGCCGGCATATACGGGATGAACTTCGCGCACATGCCTGAGCTGCAGTGGGATTACGGGTACTACGTGTCACTGGCCGTGATGGGGCTGGCGAGTGTCGGACTGTTCCTGGGGTTTCGCCGGTCAGGGTGGTTGTGAGGCCGCTGGTCGCTGGATAGATGTCATCCGGACTCTGACCCCTCACGATCAGCAAACCGATACCCTACCCACGGCTCCGTGAGGATGTACTTGGGCACGGAGGGGTTGGGCTCGATCTTCTTACGAAGGGAGCCCACGAGCACGCGCAGGTGCTCGGGCTGGTCCAGCGCGTTCGGACCCCAGATGGCCTTGAGCAGCGTGCGATGGGTGAGCACGCGACCCGAGTGCTGCGCGAGAAACGTCAACAGCTCGAACTCCTTCGGCGTCAGCCGGACCTCTTCGCCGTCCCTGAGCACGCGAAACCGGGTCCGGTCGATTACCAGATTCCCCCGCACGACGCGCCCGGTCATCGCGGTGGACACCTCGTAGCCGCGGGCGCGCAGCAAGGGCGCCAGGGTCCCCAGGATGTTCGGCTCGTCATCGACCACGAGAATTCTCGGCGCCATGTCAGTTGCCCACCGTGACGGCTCGCGCCCGCCCCGGAATGACCATCGTGAACCGCGCGCCGGCGCCTGGTACGTTTTCTCCCCAGACCCGGCCTCCCGCAGCCGTCAGGAGGCCGCGGGTGATGGCGAGCCCCATTCCCGTCCCGGGGGTCAGTTGTCGCGCTGAGTGTCCGCGGTAGAAGCGCTCGAACAAGTGATCCAGCTCGCCGGGATCCAACCCGGGACCGTGGTCGGTCACTGCGACGTGGAGTCCGTCCGGCTGGACGCGCGCCTCAACCGCGATCTCAGCGTCCGGGGGCGAGTACTGCGCCGCGTTCTCGATCAGGTGCGACAACGCCACGGAGGCGACACGGGGGTCGATTTCGATCTCCGTCGACTCGTCGGCATCAATGCTGAGCGGATGTCCACCGAGCGTGTGGCGAACCTGCGCCGCGGCGGCGTCAACCACGTCGGCGGGCGTGACCCACTGACGCTCGAAGTGGATGACCGCCGAATCGATGCGGGCCATATCCAGGATGTCCTGGAACAACCGCGTCAGCCGGTCCAACTCCACCAGCGCCGCGCTGACCTGTTCCTCACGTTCCGCTCTTGGTTGGTCCCCCCGCAGGTTCTCGACCGCCACTCGAATCGCCGTGAGCGGCGTTTTCAGGTCGTGGCTGAGCGACGCGAGTAGTGTCGCCGCGAGGTCGGCCTTCTGGCGGACCATGGCGGCTGACTCGCGCTCCGACAGGAATTGTGTCCGTTCGATCGCGATCGCCACCACTCCCGCGACGGCATCGAGAGCGCCGAGGTCGAGTGCGGGTGCCACCGCAGCCAGCAGGCCGACGGCCTTCGTGCCGTGTCTCAGCGGGACGATGAGCACGCCCCCATCTTCCTCACCCACCCGGATATGGCCCCCGTACGCCCGTTGGCGGGCGTCGAATTCCAGAGTGCCGCGCGCCCTGGCGAGCGCGGTGTTCAGCACGGTTGCATCGACGCTGACCTCCTCGCGTCCACCCTGATGGAGGTGCCAGCCGTGATCGCCCGGCAGGCAGATAGCCACACCCGTCAACTCGAAGCGCCGGGCCACGTGGCGGGCCAAAACGTCGATCGCGCCCACGGTCTCGGTGGTCAGCAGCACGTCCCGCGTCAGGTCGAAGAGGCGCGTCACTTCGTTTCGGCGGGCGATGGCGTCGTGCGCACGCGCCTGGACGGCGGCCGAGAGATTGCTCGCGATGACCGCGACGACCAGAAACGCAAACAACGCGACCCAGTTCTGGGGGTCGGCGATGGTAAAGGTGCCAACGGGAGGAAGGAAGAAGAAGTTGAGAGTCAGCATGGCCACGACGGCGATGACCGTGGCGATCCACAGCCGTCCGAGCGTGGCCGTGGCCAGCACAACGAGGAGCAGCGCGAGTGCTGCCGTCGTCGGACTGACGTCGGGAAACAGCCTGAGCGCCATTGTCATGGCCCCAGTCACCAGCTGGGCCCCAGTCAGGACCGCAACGTCCCGAGCGCGAACGTGACGATGCATGCTCGTCCTCCGGCGCCATTCTGACACTCTGACAGGCACCGAAACGCGCGCGTTATCGACTTCTTATGAACTCTTTACAGCTTTCTCGTGCGGCCGGTCCGTAGGTGACCGGCCGCGCGTGCTATTTTCTGGTGATGGGCCTGACACCTGCTCGCACGATCGTGCGCTGCTCGATGATCGTCGTTGTGGCAGTCGCGGCAGCGGGCTGCGGCAACAGCTTTGAAACGTCACTGGAGCGGCTGTTGGAGGCACGCCGGTTGTCAACGGACCTGAGCATCCAGTTCATCAAGGTTGCTGATGCCGGAAATCGGGCGGTGATGGCGGACACGGACGAAGCGTCGGTCGCCTTTACCGGCGAAGCGGCGCAGGCTACGCTGGCGGTCCAGAAGGATATCGACGCGTTGGGGCCGATTCTGATGGCCCTCGGCTATTCGAACGAGAGCGGGCTACTCGAGGAGTTCAGCAGCCGATTCGGCGAGTATCGTGCGCTGGACCAAACCATCCTAGGGTTGGCGGTCGAGAACACGAACCTCAAGGCGCAGCGGCTCTCGTTCGGCTCCAGTCAACAGGGGGCAACCGCGTTCAGTGATGCTCTTGATGCGGTCACGCGGTCAGTCCCGGCGAAGGACCGGTGGCAGGTCCACGCGCTTGCCGCCACCGCTGTTGCGGCCGTGCGCGAAATTCAAGTGTTGCAGGCACCCCACATTGCCGAAGCCGAAGATGCGGCGATGACGAGCATGGAAAAGCAGATGGCGGTCTCGGAGGCGGCTGCGCGGCGCGTCGTCGTGACGCTTGCCGCCCTTGTTCCACCTGCGTCTCGGTCGCAGCTCGACGCAGCCACCGGCGCCTTGGACCGGTTCATGGGCGTCAATGCTGAAATCATCACCCTGTCACGTCGCAACAGCAATGTGCGCTCGTTGGCCCTGTCACTCGGTCAGAAGCGTACGCTCACTGCCAGGTGCGAAGAGACGCTTCTGGCGCTTCAAGATGCGTTAGTGAAGCGCGACTTTGGTGGCAGGCGATAACCGCTGCGTCAGGCCGGCGGCGCTTCGGAGCATCAGGCCGGTCAAGAGTCGCGTCGGCGTTCTTGCCACCGGTCCCGGTGGAAGGATCTGATCCACGCGGTTCATGCGTTCGTTGTCGCACAGGTTCAGGATGAGCGTATCTGGTCGCTTCTCACGCGACCATCGACCATCTCGACGATGCGCGTGCAGCGGTCGGCAATGCGTGGGTCGTGGGTGACCACGAGGAACGTCGTGCCAAACTGCCGGTTGAAGTTCCGCATCAGGTCGAAGACCTCGTCAGATGAGGCCGTGTCAAGGTTTCCCGTCGGCTCGTCGGCCAGGACCAACTGCGGACCTCGGGCAAGTGCGCGTGCAATGGCGACGCGCTGCTGCTGACCGCCCGAGAGAGCATTTGTCCTGTAGCTTGCGCGGTCCGAGAGTCCCACCGCATCGAGCAGTTCAAGGGCCTTGTCGCGCATCGCCCGCGACGGCACACCCTCGTCCGCCCACGCCGGCAGCATCACGTTTTCCACCGCGGTGAAGGCGGGCAGCAGATGATGGAACTGAAAGACGAATCCGATCGTGCGCGCGCGGAGCGCCGTCAGGGCGCGCTCGTCCAGGCCGGACGTATCGGTCCCGTCGAGGATGACGCGCCCCGAGGTGGGCCGGTCGAGCAGCCCCACAATGTTGAGAAGCGTGCTCTTGCCGGAGCCGGACGGTCCGATGAGCGCCGCGAACTCTCCCCGATCCAGGACGAGGTCAACGCCAGCGAGTGCACGAGTACGGACGCGATCACCGTATTCACGAACGACCTGCACAACCGACAGAAGGGGATCAGCCACTACGGATGGCCGTGGCGGGATCGAGCCGGGCGGCTCGGAGCGCCGGCAGGACCGCGGCAATCAAACCGACGCTGATCGCGAGTACGGTGGACGATGCGAGCAATGTGATGTCGATCTGCACGGGAAACCTGGGCAACCCATCTGGGTTGCTTGTCATGGTCTCAAAGAGCTTGGCAAACGCCACGCCGAGAGCCGAGCCGACAACGGAGCCGACCAGCCCGAGGACTCCCCCCTGGATCAGGAAGACGGCCAGGATGCGTCTCGGGGGCGTTCCCACGGCGCGAAGGATCCCGATCTCACGCGACTTCTGAACGACCGAGACGATCAGGACACTCGCGATACCCAGGGCGACCGTCACCACGACGAAGAACTGGATCATGGTCTTCGAACTGCTCTGCGCTGAGAGGCCCGACAGCAGCTCGGCGTTCAACATCATCCAGCTTTCAGCGGTGAACCCGGTTCGTGCGTTGATCTCGCCGGCAACCACATCGGCAGCAAAGACATCCGCGACTGTGAACTCGATGGTCGTCGCCCCGCCAGGAAGCCCAAACAGGGATTGCGCATGTCGCAGCGAGGTCATCACCCAGGTCTTGTCAACCGCGTCGTTGCCCAGCTCGAAGATGCCCGCTATCGTCACGAGGTCCTCGACCCCTTCGGTGGACGCGATGCGGAGCTTGTCTCCCACGCCGACGCCCAGATCGGTCGCGAGCGTCGAACCGATGACGACGCGGCCACCGGAAAGATCGACGCCGCCCTGAACCATCTTCGAGCGCAGGTCGATGATTGCGAGGAAACGATCAGGATCCACGCCCCGGATGACGATGGGCAACCGGGCGTCAGCGCGCGTGGCCACACCAGACCCGGTGACTGTCGCGCTGGCAGCCGTTACACCGGCGACGCGTTCGGCGTCCGCCATGACAGTCGCCCACTGATCGATGGATCGAAGGCGCTGCGATGCCGGCTGAATCAGGCGGGCGACAGCGCGCTCAGGCGTCGGCTCGACCAGCGGACGCGGCGCCTCCCGCGGGGCGCGCACGGTGACGTGGGGCTGCGAACCGAGCGTCGATTCGATCAGGGACGATTGCAGGCCGTTGATCAGTGCCGAGAGGAACACGACGACGCTGACTCCCACCGACACTGCTGAAAGGATGAGCGCCGTCTGTCCTTTGGCGTCGCGGAGATAACGCAGCGCAACAAACCACTGGAAGGGCATTAGCGGTCTCCGGGAGCGGCGCGAACGCGCTGTCCTTCAACGAGCGTGACATCGGTGGCGCGCACAACCTCAGCGCCTTCTTCGAGGCCTGACTGGATTTCAGTGTGTCCCTCGCCGCGAATCCCGAGCGTCACATTCCGCCGTGCTATCCGCCCGTCCTGGACGACGAGGACCCACGGAGCCGGCGTTGCCGCTCCGCGCACTGCATCGCTCGGAATGGCGATCACTCCGCGCTGTGAGGCCACTGTCAGATCGACCGACACCGTCATGTCGGGCTTGAGAAACTCAGGCGGCGACGCGACGCGGAGCCGCACTTCGATGCTCCCGCGCTGTCGGTCGATCGCGGGCGCGATGTAGTAGACCTCCGCGTCGAAGATCGTCGTCGGATACGCGTCCGCCGATGCGCGGGCCTTCTGACCAGGATGAATCCAGGCGAGGTTCCGCTCGTCCGGCTCGATGACGAGTTGCGTCTCGCCATCGGCTGCCACCTCGAGCAGCGTGGTCCCGGGCTGGACGGTGTCGCCGGGCTCGACCGCGCGGATAAGAATGATGCCGTCCTGTGAGGCGACGAGGCGGGTCTGACCGAGTCGTGCTATGGCCGCGGCGAGCTGGGCTTGACTCTCGACGAGGGCGCTCATCGCGATGCTCGAGTCAATCCCCTTGGGGGTCGAGGCCGTCTGCTGTGCGTCGGCGGCGTTTTTCTGCGCGCGGGCAATCTCGACACTGCGACGCGCGTCGTCGAGATCGACGCGCGCCAGTATGCCTGCCGCGGAGAGCTGTTCGGCGCGCGCAAGATCGGACTCGGCGCGCGCGAGGTTCGTCGCCGCCTGGCGCGACGCTTCCGTCGTGACGATAGCGCCGACCTTCCGGAGCTGCTCGATACGTCCTGAGGCCTGGCTCACCGCCGCCTTCGCCTGTGACACGGCCGCCCCGGCCTCGGCGTCGTCCATCTGGACGAGCAGGTCGCCCCTCTTGACGCGCTGCCCATCGACGACGCGGACTGACACGACGCGCCCTGACATCTGCGCGGACAGCTGGACGCGCGTCACCACCCGTACCCGGCCGCTCGCGATGACGCGCTGATCAAGGTCGGTCCTCGCTGCCACCGTTGTCGAGACGATCGGACCGCGGGCCCGAGCCCCTGCGATTACAGCCGCGACGACGAGTGCACCGATGCCGATGCTCAAACCCGGGTGGCGGAAGAGTTGCATCGAGCTCTATCGTAGCCGGAAGCCCGTCCACGACCTTTGCCCCCGGCGTATCATTGGCGACGTGTGCCGAAAAAGAGGTCGGGTGCGCGGACGTCCTAGAAGCCTGGTGGATGGAGAGGTGGTCATGAAATGGGTTTCTCCCGTGATCGTTGCCGTCTGCTTCCTCGTCTCCACCGTCGGCACGAGTGCTCATCACTCCTACGCTGGATTCTCTGACCACGAGGTATCCGTTGAGGGCACCCTGGAAAAGATGATGTTTGCGAATCCCCATGTGACGCTGACGATCCGCGACAAGGATTCGGCGGTCTACACCGCAGTGTGGGTGGCCGCATTCACCCTCGAGAACCGCGGTATGAAGCCTACCGAGCTGAAAGTCGGTGATGTTCTCGTGGTCCGCGGGACGCCGGCTCGTGATCCGGCCGTTCATGACATCGCGCGGCTCGAAGAAGTGCGCCGCGTCGGTGATGGATGGCGATGGCTCAGGAACGACAACGGGCGCGGACCCACCATCGTGTCCTCACGATAGCCCCGGCCGAGTCCGCCGAACTGCATCCACCCCTCCTCACGCGCGCGTTTGTCCTGGCCGCGACGGCCAACGCGATCTTGAGCTTATCCAGCTCGCTCTTTGTCCATCTACCTGGCTTCCTGCAGCAGATCGGAGCGGGTGAGGGGGAGATCGGTCGCGTCATGGCCATGCAGGCGATCGGCGCGATCCTGGTGTGGCCTCTCGTCGGAACCGTCATGGATAGGCGGGGACGACGGGTGGTGATTGTGAGCGGAGTGGCGCTGTTTGTTCTCGCGGTGGCGTTATATCTCTCGGTGTCAACGCTCGGTCCGCGTGTGTATGCGATTCGGCTGATTGATGGTGCCGCCGCGACGATGTGGTACACGGCGTTGTTCACGTATGCGGCGGACCTCGTGCCGGAGCAGCGTCGA
>JABFSA010000104.1 GCA_013140775.1 Acidobacteriota bacterium
CTTGAAGGCCCGAAGCCAAAAGACCAGAGCTTGATGGCGGGTCCGCTACGCGGAACCCGCCCTACGTGCCTAGAGTCTAGAGCCTAGAGCCTAAAGTCTAAGAAGTGGTGCCGAGGGACGGAATTGAACCGCCGACACCGTGATTTTCAGTCACTTGCTCTACCAACTGAGCTACCTCGGCACACGGGTGTGCCAATCGGGAACGGCCCGATTGACGAGACGGTCGCACTAAGGGGCTTCGGGTATCACTTCTGACACCCGCCTACCGGGAATCCTGTCGGACCTGGGAGGATGCGGCGTTTCGCGTGCTTGTCGATGATACGCTACTGCCTACCGTCCGCGAAAGATCAGCAGTATCCAGCCAGGAGCGCCCGTGATTCGTATCGCCCCCCTTTTGGTCGTCCTCACGTTGGCGGCCTGTTCCCGAAACACCCCGGCGGCCGCGACCAGCCAGGAAACCGCTGCTGCGACTCCTGCCTCGACCCAGGCCACATCTGCCGCACCAGCCACGCCGGCAGCGCCCACAGATGCGCCACCCGCGGCCGCACCGGTACCGGCACAACTGCCAGAGGTGGTCGCCCGCGTCAACGGTGAAGCCATCAGCAAGGCCGAGTTGGAAGCGGCGGTGGGTGAACTCGTGGCACGAGCCGGCAGGCCGCTGCCGCCGGAGCAGCGCGACAGTGTGTTCAGAGGGGTGCTCGACGATTTGATTGGTCTTCGGCTGCTCAAGAGCGAGGGTGCCGCGCGGAAGATCGTGGTACCAGAGGCCGAGATCGACGCACGTATCGCAGGGCTGAAATCCCAGTTCCCATCCGAGGCCGCGTTCACGCAGATGCTTACCGCTCGCGGGATGACGCTCGCGAAGCTCCGGTCCGAGGCGCGGGACAGCATGCAGGTCGATACCCTGCTTCGATCGCAACTCAAAGACGCGACCATCACACCGGAACAGGTCACGGCCTTCTATAACGAGAATCCCAGCGACTTCCAGCAAGGCGAACGTGTGCGTGCGAGCCATATCCTCATTGGGGTTCCTGAGGGTGCAGACCCTGCGACGAAACAGCTCGCCTTCGCGAAAGCTGCCGAGGTCCTGGGTCAGGTCAAGGCCGGCGGTGACTTCGCCGCGCTCGCAAAGCAGCACTCCAGTGATCCGGGAAGCGCTCCGGCAGGCGGCGACCTCGGTTTCTTCGAGCGCGGACAGATGGTCGGCCCGTTCGAGCAGGCGGCCTTCTCTCTCGCGCCCTCGCAGACGAGCGAGATCGTCGAATCGCCATTCGGGTACCACATCATCAAGGTGGCGGAAAAGCAGGCGGCCCGCACGGTGCCGATCGCCGAGGTCCGAGCCCAGATTCAGGAATTTCTTCAGAGCCAGAGTCGCCAGCAGCAGGCGCAGGCCTTCGTGCAGTCGCTTCGCGCCAAGGGGAAGATCGAAGTCCTCATCTGAGCCGTCGTGAACGACCCGGTTCGCCTCGACCTCTGGCTAGACGTCGCCTGCCTCTTCAAGACGCGCTCGGAAGCCAAGCGCGCCTGCGAGGCGGGTCGAGTGTCTGTCAACGATCAGACCGCCAAGCCCAACCGCCAGGTTCGCGAGGGCGATCGCATTCGCATCGGCCGGCCCTTCGGCCGTCACCAGGACATCATCGTTCGCATCGTCATCGAGCAGCACATCAAGAAGGCGGAAGCGAAAGTGCTGTTTGACGACGTGACGCCGAAGCCCACGCCGGAAGAGCTGGAGATGCGTCGCATCGAACGTCAATACCGAGCGTCTGCCCGTGCCGCAGGTGCGCCCGATCGAAACCAGCGACGGGAGCTCCGGCGTCTTAAGGAGCGGCGCTAACGGCGCCGGCCCATGCCCAGGAATCAGGAAGTCATCCGTCAGTGGAGAGTGCTCCACGCGCTCGAGTCGTCCCGGCATGGCGCCACCATCGCCGCGATGTCCGACGAGCTCGGCGTGACGACCCGCACCATTCGTCGCGACCTGGCCGCGCTGCAGGAGGCCGGCTTCCCTCTGTTCGATGAGCACGACGACGAGGGGCGAGTCCGATGGCGTCTGGATGGCCAACTGCTGAAAGGTCTCGAAGCAGGTTTCACCCTGCCCGAGTTGTGCGCGCTCTACCTGAGCCGGAACCTGCTCGAGGCTGTGGGCGCGATGTCGTTTCAGCGCGACCTGACCCTGGCGTTTGCCCGGATGGAGAAGCTGCTGTCTCCCCGCATGCGCCAGTTCCTCGACCGCCTCCCCGGCGTGCTGACGGCCAAGCCGGGACCGCGGGCGACGACACGCGCCGCCTCCGGCGACATTGTGGGAAAGCTTCTCGAGGCGACGCTGCACTACCGCGTGGCCACGATGCAGTATCACTCCGTATCGAGTGGCGTCGAGCGTGAGTACCTGATCCACCCCTATCGACTGACGTTTGCGCAGGGCGGGTTGTATCTCCTCGCGTACGTGCCTGCGTACAAGGATATTCGGACGTTCGCCACTGACCGTATCAAAGCGGTGTCGCTGGAGAAACAGACGTTCGAGCCCAAGGAGCGGATCGCGGACGAAGCCTTCGCCAACTCGCTCGGTGTCAACACCGGACCCGCTGCGAAGGTAGAGATCGAGTTCGACGCCCGTGTGGCGCCCTACGTTGGGGCCCGCGTCTGGCATCCGTCGCAGCAGGTGCGCGACGGTGCGGGCGGAGCGCTCGTCCTTTCCATGAACGTGTGTCACGATTGGGCGCTTCGCAGCTGGATCCTGAGCTGGGGGCCCTTTGCGCGTGTGCGCGCGCCTCGCGCCCTCGCGTCCGAACTGCAGAAGGATCTGCAGGCGTCTCTCGACCACTACTCCCAAGGTGAATGATGCCGCAGCGCCCAGCACGTTTTGCCGTCCTTGCCGCCCTCGCCGGAATCTTTTTCGCGGGGCCGTCGCTCGTGCGCTACTACACAGACTGGCTGTGGTTCGGCGAGGCGGGCTACCAGCAGGTCTTCCTGACCATGCTCCGTGCGCAGGGGGCCTTGTTCGCGTTGACGTTTGTGACGGCGGTCGTGTGGCTGACGCTGAATCTGCGTTCGGCGCTCGCGACCGTTGGTGATCTGCAGCCAGTCTTCACCACACGCGAAGGCATTCAGGTGCCCCTGCCCGGCCGTCAGCAGCTTCGAACGCTGGCATCCGCGGCGGCGGTCATCCTGTCACTTCTGATCGCACTGTTTGCGTCATCGCAATGGGAGACGTGGCTCGTGTGGCGCAACGCGGGGCCGTTCGGCCAGGTGGATCCGATCCTTGGACGTGACGCCAGCTTCTATGTCTTCTCACTGCCCTTCCTGCAGTTCGTGCGTGGGATCGGACAGGGTCTGGTGTTGCTGACCGGCGTTGCGGTTGGCGCGATCTATTTCATGTCGGGCAGCCTCACCTCCCGCTTCGGGGCAATGCCCTTCATGACGCCGGGCGCCCGGCGTCATCTGTCATTTCTGGTTGCGCTGTTCCTGTTGTTTCTGGCGTGTGGGGCCTGGCTCAGCCAGGCGGAACGGCTGGTGCAACCGTCCGGCGTGATCTACGGGCCTGGATACTCGGACGTCAATGGCCGTATGCCCGCGGCGCTCATTCTCGTTATCGTGTGCATCATTGGCAGCGCCCTCGCTGTGCTCCAGGCGCTGACGCCACGCAACTGGCCGATCCCTGCGGCCGCGGCGCTCTACCTGATCACGGCCGTTGGTGGCGAGGGCTACAGCACGCTGCTCCAGCGGTTTGTCGTGACGCCCAACGAACAGACGCGCGAGTCTCCGTTCATTCAGCACAACATCGACGCCACGCGCCGCGCATTCGGTCTCGACAAGGTCGAGGCGCAGGAGCTGACCGGCGATGCCCTGCTGACGCGCGCGGATATCGAGCGCAATGTCGCCACTACCGAGAACGTGCGCCTCTGGGACCATCAGCCGCTCCTCGATACGTTCGGGCAGCTGCAGGTCATCCGCACGTACTACGACTTCGTCTCGGTAGACAACGATCGATATCGAATTGACGGCAAGCTGCGGCAGATCATGTTGTCGCCGCGCGAGCTCGACACCACGAACCTGCCGAGCCGGACGTGGATCAACGATCGCCTGACCTACACGCACGGCTACGGACTGACGCTCGGTCCTGTCAACCAGGTCACGAGCGAGGGTCTGCCGGTGCTCTATGTTGGCAACCTTCCGCTCGAGACATCGCCGGATCTCCCTATTGACGAGCCGAGCCTGTACTTCGGCGAGATGCTCAACGACTACGTGATCGTGCGCACGGCCACCCGGGAGTTCCATTACCCCCGCAGCGAAGGCGACGTCTACTCCCGCTACGACGGGCGTGGCGGCCTGCCAATCGGGTCCTTCTGGCAGAAGCTCATGTTTGCGCTCCGCTTCGGGGCGTACGAGATGCTGCTGAGCACCGAGCTTGGCGACGAGAGTCGCATCCTGTTCCTGAGAAACATCCGTGAACGTGTGCAGAAACTTGCGCCGTTCCTTGCCTTTGATCGCGATCCGTATCTCGTGGTGGCCGATGGCCGTCTGTTCTGGATGTACGACGCGTACACCACCAGCAACCGGTATCCGTACTCGACCCCGAGCGGCGGTCTGAACTACATCCGCAATTCCGTAAAGGTCGTCATCGACGCGTATCACGGCACGACGACCTTTTATATGGCGGATGCCGTGGATCCGATTGCGGCCGCCTATGCCCGCATCTTTCCTGGAATGTTCGTGCCGCTCGATGAGATGCCCGCATCCCTTCGCGCGCATGTGCGATATCCGGAAGACATCTTTGCCATCCAGTCGTCGGTCTATGCCACGTATCACATGACCGAGCCGGCGGTCTTCTACAACCGTGAAGATCAGTGGGAAGTGCCGATCATCGACGACACGGGCGAGACGGGTGCAATGCAGCCCTACTACACCATCATGCAGCTCCCGGGCGAATCCGAGCCCGAGTTCATCCAGATGCTGCCGTTCACGCCTCGGAGCCGCGATAACCTCGCCGCATGGCTGGCCGCGCGCAGCGACGGTGAGCACTACGGCACCTTGCGTGCCTTTCAGTTTCCAAAGCAGAAGGTCATCTTCGGACCGCGGCAGGTGGTGGCCCGCATCAGCCAGGACCAGACGATTGCCCCGCAGATCACGCTGTGGAATCAACAGGGATCGCAGGTTATCTGGGGCACGCTGATGGTGATCCCGATTGAGGAGTCGCTGATCTACGTGCGTCCGCTGTACCTGCGCGCGTCGGGCGGACGCATTCCCGAGCTCACCCGCGTCATCGTGGCCTACCAGAATCAGATCGTGATGGAGGAAACGCTCGACGCAGCGCTCGCGCGAATCTTTGGAGGCACCGCTACCCCGCCCGCGCCGAGCTCATCGATTACTCGCTCGCCGGGGGCGGGAGGCGCGCCGCCGACCGCTCCTGCAAACGCCGCGGTACCTGCCGCTGCTCCCGCGCCGTTGCCGGGTCTCGCGGGTCAGGCGCGGATGCACTACGAGCGGGCGATTGAGGCGCAGCGATCCGGCGACTGGGCGAAGTACGGTGAGGAGTTGCGCCTCCTGGGCGAGATCCTCGCGCAGATGCAGCAGTAGTCCTGGTCCTTTTCTTTAGACGCTCTGTTGCGCCTCAAACTGACGATTGAGTATGCGGGTACCCGCTACAGCGGGTGGCAGATCCAGAAGAACGCGCGAACAGTTCAAGGCGAAATCGATCGCGCGATTCGTGAGGTCACCGGGGTGAACTGGTTCGAGCTGTATGGCTCAGGGCGGACTGACGCCGGGGTCCACGCGCTCGCGCAGGTCGCCCACCTCGATATCGACAGCACGATTCGCCCCGAGCAGTTGAGGCGGCAGATTAACGACGCTCTGCCCTCCGACATCAACATCCTTCGCGCCGATCCGGTGCGTCACAAGTTCCACGCCCGGCATGACGCCGTCGCTCGAAGCTACATCTACCAGATCGCACGTCGCCGTACGGCGTTTGGCAAGGCACTCGTGTGGTGGGTCAAAGACGACCTGGACGCAGACGTCATGCGGCAGGTTGCCGCTGGCTTTGTCGGGATGCACGACTTCCGCACGTTCTCGGATGACGACCCGGAGGAGAAGTCAACGCAGGTGCTGGTTGAAGCGTTCGACGTACACGAGGACGGAGACCTACTGCTCGTGCACATCGAGGGTTCCCACTTCCTGTGGAAGATGGTTCGTCGCCTCGTCGGCGTGCTCGTGGAAGCCGGACGTGGGGCGCTGACGGTCGAGGCAGCGGTGGGATTGCTGGCTGAGGACTCCCCTCTCCCGGCTCGCGTCACGGCGCCCGCGTCGGGACTCTTCCTGGAGCGGGTGTACTACCCCGGGGATCCCCGCGACCAGCCGGTGCAGGCGGCGGTGGTCCTTCCCCGGTTTTCGGGAAGGCCGGCGGGCGGTTAGCGACGTCAAACACTCGTGACTTTACGGCCATCGATGGCCTCGGGTAAGATGCCCTTCACGGTTTGGCACGCTTACCTGCACTTCAAACGTTTTCCACACACCCGCGGAGAAGACTTTCTATGAAGTATTTGCGACCGGCTCTTGCAGCATTGGCGCTCTCGATTTCCCTCGGTTCGTACATCGTGGTGGCACAGCAGCCACAGGCACCGCCCCCACCGATGAGCTTCTTCGTAACGAGCGTTTCGAAAGGCACGGGCGCCAACTACGGCGGGCTCGCCGGAGCTGATGCTCACTGCCAGATGCTGGCCCAGGCGGCTGGCCGCGGGAACGTCAAGTGGGTTGCGTACCTGAGCACCCAGGGTGCCGGCGCGGTGAATGCCCGCGACCGCATCGGCAATGGCCCCTGGTACAACTCACGCGGCGGCATGATTGCGGCCAACCAGGCTGAGCTCCACGGCGACACGATTGATCTCGCCAGGCTCGGCAACCGCATCAACAAACAGAACGCCCGCGACGAAAAGGGAAATCTCATCAATGGCGTGGGCGACATGCCCAACCAGCACGACGTCCTGACCGGATCGACGCCGGACGGACGGGCGTACACGGATGGGATGGACCACACCTGCAACAACTACACGAGCGCCGCCGATGGGATGGGCTCGGTTCAGCTCGGCCACTCCGACAAGACGGGCGGCCCCAACGGTTCGTGGAACTCGGTCCACGCCAGCCGTGGCTGCAGCCAGCCGAATCTGATTTCCACCGGAGGCAACGGCTATCTCTACTGCTTTGCTCCGGGCAACTAGACAGCGGCTGTTCCAGTCAGATGTTCTACGAGAGGCCCGGGGAAACCCGGGCCTTTTTTCTTCATTGAGGCATCCGCCACAGACCATGACCAAACGGTTGCTCGCCTTCGCTGCCCTCGCCCTGTGCGCCACGGCGCTCAGGATGACGCCTCTCGCCCAGGCGCAGAGCGCTCCAGCCCCATGGTCCGCAAACCTTCAGGACATCCGTCGAGCTGCCGGCTTGATCCCCGGGCGGCGTCCTTTGCGGGTGAACTTCCTGAAGTTCGCGGAGAGCCGGCGAACCAAGAATTTTTCCGTCAAGGGCGCCCCGACCCTTCCGAGCGTCCAGGCGAGGACAGCCTTTCAGGTTGTGTACCCGGACGGTTCGGTCATGGTTGATGCGGGCATGAACCTGGCGGTTCACAAGTTCTTCGGTCGAGGGACGGAGGAACCCTACTTCCCCGAGGCGACGAAGCAGATCGATCAGGCACTTCAAAAGGCCCGGCTCATCGTCGCGACCCACGAGCACGGCGATCACGTTGCCGGCGTGATTGCGTCTCCGCTGGCCGGTGAGCTCGCGCCGAAAACGGTACTGACACGGGCGCAGATTCAGACGTTGATGACCTCGCCCCAGATGCCGGACATCCGCCTCAACGCTGAACAGGCCCGACGGTATGTCGTCGTGGACTACGACACCACGTTTCCGCTCGCACCGGGCATGGCGCTGCTCAAATCCGCGGGCCATACGCCCGGTTCGCAGATGGTCTATATCGTGCTCGAGTCGGGTCGCGAATACCTGTTGATCGGCGACGCCACGTGGCACATGGATGGCGTGCGCGACATGATCGGCAAGGACGCACCGTGGATTACGGAAGATACCGCCGCGGTGCTCGCACAGCTCACGTGGTTGAATGGACTGTCACGGACGGAACCGGGGCTTGTCGTTGTGGCAAGCCATGACGACGAACAGCACGCGGCGTTGATACAACGCGGCGTGCTGACGAATCGGCTCGAATAAATCGCACGACTAGATCGCACGACACATTCAGTTCGCAAAGAGGGGACACATGACGCATTACGGAGCAAAAGAACTCGGCTATAGCTTTCGGCAGGTACGCGGAAACACCCTGGAAATCGCCAACGAGATTCCCGAAAGTCAGTATGGGTTCAAAGCGTCACCCGAGAGCCGCAGCATCGCGCAGACGCTCGTGCACATCGCGTTCGCACCAGACGTCCAGGAGCATGTGCACAGGCAAAGCTTCACGGACGCCGGCAAGGTGCCATGGGGCGAATTGATCCAGAAGGTCGGGAGCGAGGAAGGCAAGCCGCGGACGAAAGCGGAGATCGTGGAGCTGCTGCAGTCGCGGGGAGACGCGTTTGCGTCGTACCTCGAGGGTCTGTCAGATTCCTTCCTGGCGGAAAGGGTGTCCATGCCGCCGGGCCTCGGGGTTCCGTCAAAGAGCAGGTTCGAGATGCTCCTGTCGCCGAAGGAGCACGAGATGCATCACCGCGGCCAGTTGATGATGATGCAGCGCATGATCGGACAGGTACCTCCTCTCACCCGGCGGATGCTCGAGCGTGCTGCGCAAGCGGCCCGGGCGTAACCGGACATTCAGTACGTAACAAGGGCCCGCAACGCGCGGGCCCTTGCTGCGTACAGCGATGGGTGCGGCCTTAGTCCCGCTCCACCTTGGTGGCGAGGATCGACCCGTTGCTCTGGACGACACCTTTGACCTCAACGTCCAGACCGTTGACGAGTGCCGCGCACGTCACGTCCTCGAACGTTGTTGAAGCCGAGGTCGTGATCTGCTTGGTGCCGATCGTAAAACTGACCACCGGGCACGAGGCGATGCTCGAGAGGCCGGACACCTGCCCCTCGACCTTGGCATCGTCCTCATCATCCTCGAGTTCCACCTTCGTGGCCAGGATCGACCCATCGGTCTGAAGCACGCCAGAGACCTCGACGACAGCGCCGTTGGCCAGGGCGCTGCACAAGACGTCTTCGAAGACCGTGGTCGAGGACGTTCTGATCGTTGTTGTACCAATCACGAAGGTCAGGACCGGACAGCCAGTCGTCGCAGCAAGCCCTGAGATCGTACCACTCCGTTCGTTGTCGTCGCCATCTTCCCGTTTCGTCTCCTCGACTTTGATCTCGCTTGCGAGCAGGGCTCCCTGTGTCATCGTGCCTTTGGCCTGGACGTGATTGCCGACCACGATGCCGGTGAAATCGAGGATGCGGTTACCGTGTCGAATGATGGCGCCAGGCGCCGGTGTGACAGTGATTCCGCGCACCGTGATTGACGTGCCACTGACGGCCGTCACGAAGCCTGAGAGCGAGCCGTGGAAGGTCTTTTCGGGTTTGCCGCTGTCTCCAGCCTCCGGCTTTCCGTTCCCGGGCTTCTCCTTCTCCTCCGAGCCGCCGCCCTTTCCTTTGTCGCCCTTGTCGTCGCGGCCCAAGGTGGACGCGCGTTCGGACGCGCCGGTTTCGTCGGACGCCACGTTGCTGGCTATAGAAGCCGTTGGCCCCGTTGGCGCAAGGGTCGCGTTCCCTTCACCGCAAGCGACCGCAAGAGCCGCGAGCGAGACGGGAACCAGTAGGACTAGGCGTCTAGCGAGATACATGTGCAGGCCTCCGGGGAGAGTCACTGTGGAGCGAAGGGAGCAATCCCCGTTCCTGAGCCATCGGCATCGCTTTGCCGCGGGAAATCTCTCAAAACCCGTCACGCGCCAGTGCACTGCCGGTAATTTCTGCCAATGATGGGTCGGCCGGCAGAGCGCTTCCCTTACATTCCTGCCTCGGCTGTGTGCTGTCCTGCACTTACATTCCTGGCTCTGCGGACGGAAGATGAGGCTACCGCGGACGAGACGTGGACCCGACAACCGTGGTGTAGTCGTAGGCGGACAGGAGGTGTCATGCGGATGATTGCTGCTGTGCTGTTAACGGTCGGAGTACTGGGTGTTCCTTCACTCCACGCGGAACAGCGAGGAAGAGGAAGAGAAGATCGCCCGTCTGGTTCAAACGATCGGGAGGTCCAGGCAGATGTCCGGATCGTCTTCTCAACTGGCGACACACAAATCGTGCGTGAACATTACCAGCCGAGATACAAGAACCTTCCACCGGGACTTCAGAAGAAGCTCGCCCGCACGGGTCAATTGCCGCCAGGATGGGAAAAGAAGATGGAAGCCTTTCCAGCTGACCTCGAACGGCGATTGTCGCGCCTTCCGACCGGGCTTCATCGGGGCGTCATCGATGGTCACGCCGTTATTTATCGCGCTGGCGGCATGCTCGTGGACGCGACCGCTCTCTTCTGACCTGCTACGAGTCGTGGTTCCACTCTCCGTTCTCGATCTCTCGCCCGTGACGTCGTCGGCGACCCCCAGACAGGCAATCGTCGAATCGATTGCGCTCGCGCGCAGATGCGACGGCCTTTCGTACACCCGCTACTGGGTGGCGGAGCATCACGGCATGGCCAACATCGCGACATCCGCACCCGAGGTGCTCATCGCGCATATCGCCGCGTCAACGACCCGGATGCGTGTCGGCGCTGGTGGGATCATGCTGCCCAACCACAATCCACTGCGAGTGGTCGAGATTTTCAGAACGCTCGAAGCGCTGCATCCGGGTCGCATCGACCTTGGCCTCGGCCGTGCGCCGGGCACAGATCCTGTGACGGCCGCCGCACTCAGACGCGGACAGCCTGACGACCCGAACGAACGCCTCGCCGAGCTGCTCGCCTTCGCCAACGGCACGTTTCCCGAGGGACATCCGTTTGCCGGCGTGATCCCCATGCCGTCCGACGTCCGACTTCCGCCGATCTGGATGCTCGGCTCAACGCTGGCGGGAGCATCAATCGCCGCGTCGCTCGGGCTGCGATATGCGTTCGCTGGACACTTCGCCATGCAGAATGCACAGCAGGCGGTGAGGCACTATCGTGAGCGCTTTCAGCCGAGCGCCGACCTCAATCGTCCCCACGCGATGGTCGCCCTCGCGGTGATCTGTGGCGAAGACGACGAGCAGGCCGAGCGGTTGGCGGCACCCGCGACGCTGGCTGTGGTGCGTAACCGAACCGGTCGGCGAGCCCCAATCGCGAGCGTCGAGGAGGCGCTCGCGTATCGCTTCACGCCAGAGGAGCGGGCAATTGCCGACGACTTTCGCCGGGGCGCGGTGGTCGGCGGGCCGGCTACGGTCCTGACGGGTCTGACACGGATCGCCGACGAACTCGGCGCAGACGAGCTGATGCTGACGACGATCGTGCCAGACCACGCCGACCGTGTACGGTCCTACGAGCTGGTGTCACACGCGGCGCAGATTACGCCTGTGTCCGTCTCGTAGAGGACGTCACACACCACTGATTCCCCCTCTGAAGGCCAGCAAAACTCATTTGCGGGCCAGGGTGACTCTGCTAGGCTTCCCATGCGATCCGCGTGGTCTGCGCGTCTGCCCAGATCACCAATCCCATCGGACGGCGCTGGGGCGCGGGCCAGGGTGCAGTGCGACGAGTTCGCCCTTCTGCAGCACGTGGGTCGTTCAGTCTGTGGCAGATGATCAAGCGTCTCATCTGGAAAGGTTAACGTGAAGATTCAAGCTGTCTCCCTTGCGTCGCTGGTCGTCGCAGTCGTATTAGGTGTGTCCTGCACCGCCGGGGCACAAACTCCCCAGGTGCCGCCACAACAGGGTTTCAGGCTCCACGACCAGAAGCAGGTGGACCGTTTCGTTGTGCAGCGCTGGGTTGACTCAGCCAACCCCGAGGTCTCCCCGGCTGGGTTCTGTGAGTGCATCACCGTCGTCTACGAAGGCACGCGCCGGTTGTTCACGCCTGCCCTTGACACCGGCATTCTCGCCGTCTCTGCTGTGACCGACGTCACAGGAGACAAGCGGGCTGAGCTCGTGTTGAGTTCCCACTCGGGTGGCGCGCACTGCTGCTACACGACGTCGATCTATTCCGTGGAGCCCGGCTCGGCGACGCCGAAAGCGATCCTGAATCTCAGCACAGATGACTGCTCGGGTGAGCTCGAGGACCTCGACAAGGACGGCGTCGCGGAGTTCCGCACCTGCGATCCGGTGTTCGGGTACGCCTTCTGCTCATTCGCGTTCACGCCGTTTCCGCCAGCCGTCTTTGCGTACGACCGGCAGAAGGGCGAGTTCGTGCTGTCTACCGTGCGCTACGCGCGATATCTCCAGCTGCAGTCGGAGGCCGACGCGCTTGCGATTGTGAAGGAGTATCCAAACGACGCGGAGGCGGCCCGGTGCTCTGCCCTGGGGGCGGCGCTGGGTCTGATCTACACAGGTCGCGTGGCCGAGGGCCAGGCGCTGTTCCGCAAGCTCTACCGGAGCGCCGACGCAGCGGCTGTCGAAACCAAGGCGCTCGAGATGGCGCGCGCCAGCAGTCTGTGGATGGAGCGATAGCTCAGGGCTGGCTGCAGGAGATCTGGTTCAGAAGTTCCGGTTTGCTCGCGAGCGCGGGCGGTGTGGATGCCACGGTCATCGCCTGTTTCGCCTTGGCCAGCTGGCCCTCGATGGCCGCCCGCTCGGCTTTGAGCTTGTCGATCAGGCCAACCTCCTGACGACACTCCCGAACGAGGAAGTCCCGGGCTGATGTCGCAAACTGCGGCGCCCTCGCCTGCTCCGCCTGCCAGTTCTCCCACTTCGTCGCAAGCTGCTTGCGACCGTCTTCCACGCATCCGGCGTACGCATCCAGTGACGCGCCAAGGAAGCTCTCGAGGTCGCGAGTCGTGGCCGCAGGGACACCCTCCATCGCCCAGGCGACGTTGAGGGCCTTCGCGAGCGCCGGGCCGAAGATTCGAAACGCCACTTCCTCGGCGGTTGACTGCCAGCGGAGATACGTCTCCGCCTTTCCGAATTGCGGACGATAGTCCTCGGATGTCTCGGCAAACGTGGACCAGTCGCGAGCGAACTCGCGCAACTGCTCCAGCCGCGCGTTGACGGTGGCGTTCTCGCCGCCGAGGCGATCGACGATGGCTTTGAGAAGCGCGGTGACGTCCCCGCCTGTGCCGACAAATGCGGCGCTGAAGGTCGCCGTCAGCCGCGATCGCGCAGCTTCGACGTCACGACGGTTCCCGTCGTTGGCGAAGCGCTCCGGCAGAATGTTCTCGACGTAGTTGGTGATGAGATCGTTGGCGAGCCAGACCTGTCGCACGCACACACGACGCGCGACCTCGTCTTGCTCGAGGGGCGCCACCGCATCAAAGGGCCTGGCGCTGGCCAGGTTCGCCGGGGCCGCGATTGTCGTACAGGCGTCGAGCGTGGACCAGCCACGACTTTTGACAGAGGCCTCCTGGTTGGCGACGCTCTGCGTGGACACGGCAAGCGCCCGCTCGGCGGCAGCCAGATTCTGCTCGGCGGCACGTGCCTGCGTGCGTTGCCGCATCTGTCTGTCCCACGCGTCGTAGCGGAACCCGACGGTATCGGTGAGTTTCGCATTGGCCCGTCGGATTGGCAGCACGCGGCGGTCGGGTAGCTGAACGAAGAGGCACACAGGGCCGATCGGATTAGCCCGCACGGTCTCCGGCAACGCGAACCTGACCGTGCGTGAGTCACCGGGACGGACAGTGGCGCGCCCGAGCGGTTCGGTGACCTCTCGACGGCCATCCACCTGATACTTCGCGACCAACTCCGCTCCCGCGGCCGTGAGAGCGGCGTCCCACGGATGCTGCTTGTCCCAGGCGAGAGAAATCACTCGTCCCTCCGCTGTGGCCTTTGTCCACAGGGTCTCGCGATCCTGCGCGAAGCCTGGTTGTGCGAGCGCCAGACTCGCGAAGAGCCAGAGGGCGGCGACTGCGGTGGGGCGTCCTGGCATCATCGACCTACTTGCCGGGATCGAACAGTTCTGTGATGTAACCCATCTGCACCATCGTCTGGCGGCTGAGGACGGCGGTCCCGGTGATGCGGCTCGAGTACATTGTCTCGAGCATGCGGAGCGCGGGCGCGGCGCGCGGACCGAGCGACGGAAGGATGCCGCGGATCTCTTCGATCCCGACCTGCATCGAGTCACGCTCGATGCGCATCAGGATCTCCTGTGCGGCGGGCACCCCCTCGCGTCTGACGCGGTTGACGTCATCCGCGAACTGACGCGTCTCCGGATACGCGAGTCGAGGGGTGGATCGCAAAAGATTCTGCAGCCGCTGTCGATTCTGATTCTCGAGGCCGGCAGGCAACACCCCCAGGGGGTGCACGGCTCTCTGACAGTGCAGGAACAGGGACTGGGCCAGCTCACGCGCTCCGGTAAAGCGTCCGCTTTTCAAATTGGCGCCGAAGAGCAGAAGGCTCGCCCATTCCCGAAGACTCCCGTCAGGGTCTTTGAGGAGAATCTTCATGCTCTGGCCATCGACATCCTCATCGAGAAATCTGGATGCCGCGTGCACCTCGTACGTGGCCTTGTCGTCGATATAGCGGAACACACCGCCAAGAAACGCCACGGTGCAGGAGCTGACGCAACGATAGCCAGGGGGCACACGCACCGTCGCCTGGAATCGTCTCAAGACGTCGCCGATGCCGATCCCTTCGTCCAGGTTGCCCCCGCCGGACGCAAGCCAGATTTCGTCGTAGCGCCGCGCGGTCAGCACGAGAGCCAGCTTCGCCGCATCGCCTTCGTAAAACGACTCTTCAGACTCGTCGCAGTCGCTGTCTTCGAAGCCTTGTTTCCCGCAATCGCGGACCCACAGCGCAGACTTGACGCCGGGCGGCAGCAGCTTTGGATCGACGAGATCGAACTTGAGCGCCTCTGCGCGCGATGCGCACAGCAGTACCACGAGAACGGCTGCCAGCACGACGGGAAGCGACGACGAGCGCATCGAAGTTCTCAGACGGCTTTCACCGCCCACATACCGCCGGGCGCACGGCAGTACTTCACGAAGGCCTCTTCGGCGGCGAGACGATCCTCGACGATGCGGCACTCTTCGTTGCCCTGAACGAACGTTGGCTGCGCCGCGACCGTGCCGGTGAGCGTGGGGTTCTCCGGGTCAGCGTACGTGTGGGGCTGCGCATCCTCGAGGGCGGCCATGACTTCCTTCTCGCGTGCCTGCTGGCCTCTCTTGCTGAGCTTGCTGTAGACGCTTCCGGCGATCCAGGCTCCGCCACCACACAGGGCCAGGCCCAGACCAACCTGGAAGGCGATCTGACGCTTCTTCGCTTCAGCCGGCGAAAGCTTCAGTCGCGCCGCCTCCGACTTGGCGATCGCCTCGCCCAGTTTGGCACCGCCGTACGCTCCGCCAGCACATGCGCCAATCTGGAGGATCCGTTTGCCGAACTGTGCGTGCGCGGTTATCGGCAGAACGGCGTGAACAATGACGAGAGACAGCACCACGGCCATGGTGCGCTGAAGTGGGGGGCAAGCGCTCATGCGGACCTCGACGTGCGTTCGACGGTTGTAAGGAAGAATCCGGAGTCGTGCGAGGTTGAGTGTAGTCACTGCGCATGACGGGCGCAAGACCGGGAAGACAGCAGTCGGCCCTGGTTTGCGCCTCGAGTGCCGTTCCAGCCGACGTTGTGGTGCGTGAAGTATGCTCTTGAGCGACGCGGCGTCAGCCATTTGGTGGAGCACGCAGATGACGAATCCCTTCGAAGACGAACAGGGTGAATACCTCGTGCTGGTCAACGAGGAAGGACAGTATTCGCTGTGGCCGGCTTTTCTCGACATCCCACTTGGCTGGACCGCCACCGGTCCCAGGGGCGACCGCAAGACCTGTCTGAGCTGGATCGACGAGAACTGGACAGACATGCGGCCACTGAGCCTGGTGCGTCAGATGGAAGAGGATGCCCGAGCACGAAAGGCCCGCCAGGGCGCCTGACCGTGTGGTGAGTCCGGGAATGGACCGCCGGCAATTTGTCGCGAGCGTCGCGGCGCTGCCCTTCCTTCAGCAACGCCCCCGGAGCAATCCCCCGCTGCGTGTGGCCTCGATGGACTGGGCTCTCGCAGAAACAATGATCGCGCTCGGACACGATCCGATCGCCATCGTCGCCGCGGCCGACTGGAACCGCTATGTGGTCGAACCGCCGCTGCCGCGCGGCGTGGCCGATCTCGGCCTGCATCCCGAAATCAATTTCGAGCTCCTTGCGACACTGGCTCCCGACCTGATTCTGACCTCGCCGTTCGTTCAAGACCTCGAGCCCGTCCTCCAACGCATTGCCCCTGTCCAGCGGATCTCCATTTTCGAGAAGAGCGCCGTTCCCCTTGCCCAGCCGCGGGAAGTGACCCGTGTGCTCGGCGATAGTCTCGGGCGCACGGATGCGGCACGCAGTCTCCTCGCCACCGCCGACCAGGCGTTCGACGGATATCGGCAACGCGTGCGCGCACTGCATCCGTTGCCGGTTCTCCTGGTGAACTTCATCGACGCTCGACACGTCCGCGTGTACGGGGGCGCCGGCCTGTATCAGAACGTCCTGGATCGGATAGGCATCACGAACGCGTGGACACGCGAGACGAACTATTGGGGATACTCGACGGTTGGAATCGAGACGCTTGCGACCGACACGGACCTCCGACTGATTGCATTCGAGCCCGTCCCGCCTGATGCACAGTCAACGCTGGCGCGCAGCCCTCTCTGGTCGCACCTGCCATTTGTGCGCGCGGGACACGTGTCGGTGCTACCAAGCGTGCTGATGTTTGGTGCGATACCGTCGGCCCTGCGATTCGCCCGGCTTCTGGTCGGCCATCTCGAGCGACTCTCGCGGTGACCATTCCCAAGGCTTACAGGAAGCCCTACATTCTGGCGGTTGCGCTCGCCGTTCTTGCTCTCGGCACGGCGATCGTTCTTGTGGCCGAACCTGTGCGCGATCTCCTCGCGTCCCGGGTCAATCCAGAACCTTACGACATAGAACGGATGGTTCTTCTCTACGCCACGCTTCCCCGCCTCTCAATGGCGTTCCTGGCTGGCGCGGCGCTGGCCGCGTCTGGGGCCATCCTGCAGCAGGTTCTTCGCAACCCGCTCGCCTCGCCAACGACGCTCGGCATTGACGCCGGGGCACGTCTGGCGATTGCCGTCACAACCCTGTTCATTCCCTCGCTGATCGGGTTCGGCCGGGACATCGTCGCGCTCACAGGAAGCGCGCTTTCAACGCTGCTCGTCTTCTTCCTCGTGCGACGACGAGGCTTCTCGGCTCTGGCGATTGTTCTGGCCGGACTGGTCATCGGTCTGTACTGCGGCGCCGCGTCGGCGCTGCTGGTGCTGCTCAAGGATCGGATCCTTGCGAGCCTCTTCATCTGGGGCAGCGGATCACTCAGCCAGCAAAGCTGGGATCCCTTTCTGTCTCTCCTGGGACGCCTTGCACTCGCGGTGATTCCGGTGCTGCTGATCATCCGTCCGCTCTCCTTGCTGGACCTGGACGATGACAGTGTTCGCGCGCTTGGCCTGCCGGTGAAGAAGCTGCGCGTGGCGGCGGTCGCCATCGCGGCAGCTCTGTCTGCGTTTGTCACGAGCGCTGTCGGTGTCATCGGTTTCATCGGGCTCGTGGCTCCAGTCATTGCCAGGTTGTCAGGCGCGCGGCGATTCGGAGAGCGTTTATGGTGGTCAACAGTAATGGGCGGGTGTCTGCTGCTGTTGACAGATGCGACGTTGCAGATCCTTGCCGGGGTGACGGCGGAGTTCGTACCGACGGGTGCAGTCACGGCGGTCATTGGTTCGCCGCTTCTGCTTCTCCTGCTGCCACGATTGAAGGTCGCGGCGCGGCCTTCTGCGACAGCAACTCCCCAAACTGCGCAAGCCTTTTCAGTGAGCACGGTAGTCATCGTGGGAACGCTCGGTTTCCTTCTGCTCGTTGGTCTTGCCGTACTGGCCGGCAGAGGGCCGTACGGCGAGTGGCAGATCAGCTCGCTGGCACAGCTCGATTACGTGATCACATGGAGGCTTCCGCGCATCGTTGCAGCGGCATCGGCAGGTGCGCTGCTCGGAACGGCCGGGCTCATACTGCAACGCGTAACGGGCAACGAGATGGCGAGTCCCGAAGTGCTTGGCGTCAGCGCGGGCGCGATCCTCGCCGTGACGCTGGCGCTGTTTGTGTTCGGAGCGCTCGACGTCTTCTGGCGCGATGTCGCGGGTATGGCTGGCGGAATTGGCGTGCTGGGACTGCTTGTGACGCTTGGGAGCCGCTCGAGCATTTCGCCCGAGAAGGTGTTGCTGGGTGGGGTCGCGTTGAGCGCGCTCATCGATGCAGTGGTCGGCGTGCTGTCAGCCACCGGCGACCCACGTGCGTTCCTCCTGCTTGGATGGATGAGCGGTACCACCGGGGGTACCACTGTGGCCGGAGCATTGGCGGCCGGGCTCGCAGCCGCCGTGCTGATCTCGGTGAGTGTTCTCCCCTCGCGTTGGCTGGCGATTCTTCCGCTGGGAGACTCCCCGGCGCGAGCCGTTGGGCTTTCTCTTGGACGTTCTCGATTCCTGCTGCTGTTCCTCGCGGCGGTGCTCACGGCAGCCGCGACCCCCATCATCGGACCCTTGACGTTCGTCGGCCTGATGGCGCCGCACATCGTGCAGGCCGCTGGCATCAGGCGACCACTCGCCTGTGTCTTCGGCTCCGCGATTGCCGGAGCTGGAGTGATGACCGTGGCCGACTGGGTCGCTAGAACGGCGGCGTATCCGGTGCAGCTACCAACCGGGCTTGTGGCGGCCATGGTCGGCGCGCCGTTTCTGATGATCCTCCTGAATCGGCGGGTGGCCACCGCGTGACGCATTCCGTCGCTGAGGTGTCGCGCGATTTGATGACACTCGACGACGTGAGTGTGTCGATCGGAGAGACTGCGATCCTGAAGCCGCTGTCACTCTCCGTATCGAGCCGGGGTGTCACAGGGCTCGTCGGTCAGAACGGATCCGGCAAATCGACCCTTCTCAAGCTACTCGCACGTCAGCAGATGCCGAGCCGCGGCACCATCACGTTCGACGGCAAGCCTTTGCATGCCTGGCGCGATCGGGAGTTTGCCCGCGCGGTGGCCTTTCTCCCCCAGCACACACCACTCGCGACAGGGTTGACCGTTCGTGAGCTCGTCAGCCTCGGCCGTTACCCCTGGCACGGTGCACTGGGGCGGTTCAGCGACGCCGACCGGCAGAAGGTCGATGAAGCGATGTCGCTGACATCCACCGCTGGCGTGTCAGAGCGTTTCGTAGACACGTTGTCGGGGGGCGAGCGCCAACGGGCGTGGCTGGCCATGCTGATTGCGCAGGATGCACGTCTACTGCTCCTCGACGAACCGCTTTCAGCGTTGGATGTGGCTCACCAGTTGAGTGTGATGGCGCTCGTACGACGTTTGACGCTGGAACGGGATCTTGCGGCACTGATCGTCCTGCACGACATCAATCTTGCCGCTCGCTACTGCGATGAGATCATCGCGCTCAAGAACGGGGCGCTGGTGGCTCGCGGGGCTCCGGGCGACTTCATGACGCCGGCGCGTCTGGAAGAGATCTACGACGTCGAGATGGACGTCTTTCGGCATCCCGAGATGGGCGTGCCTGTCGCGTACGTGCGTTCATAGTCCGAGCGCGCTGGCGACGCTGCGGTGGAAGGCCTGAAGTGCAGGCTCGTTTCGGCCGTAGACCACCGTAAAACCTGGGGGCGCTGACACGAGGTTGGCGTATCCATCCACGGCAACCTGGTAGTCCTCCTGCGTGACATCACTGTTGCTGTCGTCGTGGGCGAAGGCGCTCGATTGACGATCGGATTCGGATCCACCGATGACGTAGACCGCGGTCCTGCAGATCATCTCCCCCGAAGTAGGCCCGGGGAACACTCGGAACATTCGCACCCATCGGGCACCGGACTCGAGAGAGCCCGCGACAAGGATGACGTTCGGGAAAATGAAGTGAATCCCTCCGTATTCCATGTGCGGCCACTCGGCTTCGGGTAGCTTGCTGATGGCCCTCAGACTCTTCTCTGGAAAGTTAAGTCGCCAGTGCGGTTCGAACGCATCGAACACAGCCACATTCGAAAAGTGCGTGGTACCGATGGTGGACGCATGGAGGGTCGAGAAGTGGTACCCCTCGCCATACGTGTCGAGCGCACACTTCCAGTTCGTGGCGGCGGTGAGCATGCTGGATCGCACCGGAAAGGCAGATGCGAGATCGAGCAGCGCGAGTTCGCTGGCGAAGGATCCCAGGTATCCGGCAGCATCGAGGGGGTCATCGCCGGGGGTCGGCCTGACGAATACGAGACCGTTCCATTCGTCTGCTGGCACTCGTACGAGGTTACGTTGACCAAGATCGAGGCCCTCGAACCCTTGTGCTCCGGGGATGCCCACCAGCACGCCGTCCAGATCGAAGGTCCACGCGTGGAACGGACAGACAAATCGCCTGCCGGACACATCACAGGTTCCGTCCTCGCCACGTCGTACCAGCTTCGAGCCTCGATGCATGCACATATTGAGGAACGCACGAACGGAGCCGCTGGCGCTTCGGACGACGATGATGGACTGGCCGACATCCTCGAAAAGCAGGCAATCCCCAGGATTGGGGATGTCTTTCGTCAACCCGACGACGAGCGGGCGCTTCAGGAACAATTCACGGCGCTCGAGCGCTGCCCTCGATTCGTCGGTGTAGGCAGACGCATCGTTCTTCATCGGCTGCGGCGCCATGTCCGTTGTACCGCCGGCCGCCACGTGCGCCACCATCCGTCGTTGAATGTCGCCCGCGACGCGGCGTCGCCGAGCCGCAAGTTCGAGCGTCTGGGATTCCGTCATACGAGGGGTTCCACGTCTGTCGCCTGTCTACTTGAATTCCTCGAGTCGAAGCCGACACTATAACGTCTTCGATGGGCCTCGACATTCCTGCGCACGTTCCGCCTGATCGAGTGGTTGACGTCGATCTCTATCGGATGCCGGGCTCCGAGCAGGACCTGCATGCACCGTGGAAGGCTCTGCAGGACACGGCTGCCGGAGGCGTCGTCTGGACGCCGCACAACGGTGGGCATTGGATTGTCACGGGCGGCAGCGACATCGCACGCATCTACGCGGATCACGAAAACTTTTCCTCCAACATCACGATCGTGCCCCGTGAGTTCGGCGAACAGTTTCCGCTGCGGCCAACGACGGTGGATCCCCCTGGCCACCGGCGCTTTCGCCAGCGAATCAACGCCGCGCTGACACCAGCCGTCGTCCGGACAGTTGAACCAACGATTCGCCGTGTGATTATCGAGTCTGTCGAGCGGATTCGGCCCGCAGGCTGCTGCGAGTTCATCAGCGAGTGCGCGGTGACCCTTCCAATCGCGGTGTTCATGCACCTCGCCGACCTCCCCCTCGAGTCCGCGGCGGTCTTGCCAGGGTACTCGGAAGACCCCAACAGTGAGGGACCACACGCCGGCGTTCCAGTCATGGAACGCTTCGCGGCGTTTCTTCGGCCGTGGGTGGCCGAGCGGCGTGCGCACCCGGGCGACGATCTCATCAGCTGTCTGCTCACGCACACGACAGGCGATGCATCACTTACTGATGACGAGGCGGTGGACGTCGGAGTGGCGCTCCTGACCGGTGGTCTCGACACCGTCGTCTCCTCTCTTGGGTTCATGATGGCCTTCCTGGCCCGCAATCCGGACCACCGGAGACGTCTGGTGGCGGATCCGTCGCTCATCCGCGCCGCCGTCGCGGAAATGCTGCGCCGGTTTCCGATCATGACAAAGGGCCGCCTCGTGAGACGCGATCAGGTTATGGATAGCGTCTGTATGAAGGCTGGCGACATGGTGATCCTCCCACCGCTCCACGGTCTGGACGAGCGAGAGTTTCACGACCCTCTGACCGTGGACTTCCATCGGCCTGTTGCCCCGCATTCAACGTTCGGAAACGGCGTGCATCGTTGTCCTGGCGCTCACCTGTCGCAGATTGAAACGGAGATCGTTCTGCGCGAGTGGATCGCCCGGATCCCGGAGTTCGAGATAGATCCCGTGAGACCTCCAACGATGCGCAGCGGGATTCTCGGCGCGATGCTGCAGGTGGGTCTTCGTTGGGATCCACACACGACTATCGTCGTTCCCGTCGCGTGATGGATCCCGCGCCAACCTCGCACGCACGGGCGGACGCCGAGGCTGTGCAGCTCGACAGTCTGGATGTCAGTCGTCCCGAGCGCTTCGCGTCGAATACGCACTGGCCGTACTTTGCCAGGCTGCGCCGGGACGCTCCGGTTCACTTCTGTCGCGAGAGTGCCTACGGGCCGTACTGGTCGATCACGCGACTCGACGACATCCAGGCCGTGGAGGCCGACTACACACACTTCTCATCCGACGGAAACGTGATCATCGGCGACGTTCCCTCCGCCTTTGATGAGACGCGGGCGTTCGCAACCTCAGATCCTCCGGTGCACACGCGCGAGCGCAACGCTGTCGCGCCAGGCCTCGCCGCAAAGCGGGTGGCTGCCTTCGAGGCCGACACGAGGCGACAGGTCGCCACGCTTCTCGACCACCTCCCCGAAGACGACCCGTTCAACTGGGTTGAGCGCGTCTCGATTGCGTTGACGACGCACATGGTGGCGACGTTGTTCGATTTCCCTCAGGACGAGCGTCACCTTCTGCCGTACTGGTCCGAGGTGCTCGTCACGACCCCAGGTGAGGGCCAGATTGTTCGCACCTGGGAAGAACGTCAGGCGATTCTGGCGGACTACCGCGCGCGGATTCTGGAGATGTGGCGCATCCGTGCAGCAGGCAGCCCGGGCGACGACATCATTTCCCTTCTCAGCCACAACGCTGACACAGCTTCGATGGCCGACGATCCGTCACACCTTCTTGGACTCGTCACGCTGGTCGCTGGCGCAAATGAAGCGGCCCGAGGGGCGCTGTCGGGATGTGTGGTTGGGTTCAACCAGTTCCCTGAAGCGTGGGAAGTGATGAAGGCGGACCCGTCACTCGTGCCGAATGGTGCTGCCGAGATCATCAGGTGGCAGTCCCCAATTGCGCACATGCGACGAACTGCTGCGGCCGACGTCGAGTTCCGCGGCCAGTTGATCAGAAAGGGCGAGCGCGTCGTGATGTGGTACTGCTCGGGGAACCGGGATGAAGCGCACTTCGAGGACGCGGGCAGACTCCAGCCATCCAGGACCAATGCTCGGCGCCACATAGCGTTTGGATCAGGGATTCACCGGTGCCTCGGCCTGCACGTCGCGAGCATGCAGCTTCGCGTCCTGCTCGAAGAGATGCTGCAGCGATTCTCGAGAGTGGAACTGGTGGCCGAGCCGACGCGCACGTTCTCGAACTTCTCCGCTGGCTTCACGGAGGTCCTGGTCCGAATCAGTAGAAAGCGATGACCCTCTGGTCGATGCTTTCGCGCGGGGGCGCGTCTGGCGGGCAGTACGGATCGTCGAATGCCGCGTGCGGTACCGCCGAGGGGCGTGTCGTGTCGGAATCAAATCCCTTGAACACCAGCGCTTCGTTCCGGGTCATGTCGGAAAAGTAGTACCAGCGCTGGCCCTGGTGGTGGCGGAACACGCTGTTCTCGAATCGGAACTCTGGTTCCCCTTCTGGATCGGCAACGCAGTCGGAACAGACTTGCGCGTCCGGTCTGACGCTACGCGCGTCGCACAGCGCGAGCGGCGTGTCCTGGGGGGGATCGGAGAGAACGCGCCACACCGTAAAGATCGCAAACCGTCCGCGAAGTCGTTCACGTAACTCATCCGGCGGGAGCAGTGGCTCTACCCACACACTGGAGCCGGCAGGATTGGGGCTGAAGTCGCAGTGGGCAAACCGACCCAACACCGTCGTCCCATCCTTCCGGTACTGCGGCGAGCGCTCACTCCGGCGCCGTACCCCACCCTGCATCGCCACGACCTTGGCGGCGCCAGTCATCGACTGGATGAGCTGTTCCAGTTCCCGGAGGTAGACCTCGCGCACGGCGATGGGGTCCGAAAAGTCACTCGTGGCGCTTCGATGAGACACGAGGGCGAACCCCTCGCGCTCGACTGAGAACGCCGCTGCCGTCGCCCGCGCATCTTCGACTGCCACGTCAACGGGCTGAAGAGGCAAGTTGTCGAGATGACGCTGCCGGCCGTAATAGACGGGCTTGCCTTCGCACGGTCCCAGGAAGGCGATTTTCGTGTTAACGACGCGAGTTGTCACGATTTCGTCACTGCTTGCTGCAAGGGGAATTCGGATAGGATTATCACCTTTCCAGAACCCCTCTCTCGTGACTTATGCGGAAGCCCCCCTTTGCTGGCCAACCCCCTCGCGGCCGGCGCGTGTCCAACGTCAGCTCAACAGCAGAGTCCACTCTCGGTTCTACGCTCGTCAGGCTGTTCGAGCGGCAAGTCACTGAATCCCCTGATCACGTCGCGCTGAGGCGCGGCGAGGAAGTCTGGACGTACACAGTCCTGGATGGCCGGGCGAATCAGCTCGCACGACGACTGCGGGACGACGGGATCGGCCCTGGAGACGTGGTCGCAATCTGTCTCGAGAGGTCCCCCGACCTCATCGTTGCTGTTCTGGCCACGATCAAGGCCGGCGCCGCTTACCTCCCGCTGGATCCGGCGCATCCGCGCGAACGCCTGGCGTTCATGCTGAACGACGCGCGACCGACGGGGATTCTGACGACGTCGGCGGTGGCGGGACAGTTGGACCTGGACGGCATCCAAACCAGTGTGTTGCTCGACATGCTCGAAGTGGCCGTGGACCTCATCGAGTTTCCCGAGGCTCCCCTGCTGGACATCGATCGTGTCAGCGCACTCCTACCGCAGCACCCGGCCTACGTGATTTACACGTCCGGCAGTACCGGGCTGCCGAAGGCAGTCGTCGTGTCCCACGCTTCTGCCGTGGAGTCGATACGGGCACGTATCGACTACTACAGCGACTCGTCTTTGAAAGTGCTCCCGCTGTCGGCGCCGGTGTCGTTCGACATCTCTGTCGCACAGATCTTCTGGACCCTCTGCTCAGGGGCGACGCTTCTCATCTTTTCGAACGACGATGACGCGAGTGCCGCATTGGTTGACGCACTGTCGGGCGACGCCTCCCATGTGATGCTCTCGAGTTCGGCGTACGACAGCCTGCTCGCGACCGGCGATGTCCAGCGATCGGATTCACTGCGCGCCGTGATCGTTGGAGGCGAGGCCATGTCTGGTGCCATGACCCGACGGCATCGGGACGTCCTCGAGGGCGTCGAGCTGTTCAACGAGTACGGCGCGACTGAAGCCTCCATCTGGAGCACCGTGTGGCGCTGCGGGGACGAACCGGATGGAGAGCCGGTTCCCGTTGGGCTGCCGATCGCCAACACGGAGATCCTGATCCTGGACGAGCACTTGCGGATCTGCCCGACGGATGTCGTCGGCGAGGTGTACGTCGCCGGTGCGGGTCTGGCCGAGGGATACCTGTCTCGTCCGGCACTGACGGCATCGCGCTTTGTCGCGAACCCGTTTGAGGGTGCCCCTGGGGAACGCCTCTATCGGACTGGTGATCGTGCGTGCTGGCGAGAGGACGGCGCCCTGGTGTTTCGTGGCCGTTCGGATCAGCAGGTGAAGGTTCGCGGCTTTCGTATCGAACCGGCCGAGATCGAGGCGGTGCTCCTGCTGCGTGCAGATGTCGCGCAGGCTGTTGTCATCGCGCGTGACGGGAGCGACGGGAACGCAGAGCTCGTGGCGTGTGTGGTGCCGCGAGCCGAGATACTGAAGCCACTCGACGTCTCCGCCTTGCAGGCGCATCTCGCTGAGAGGCTACCGGCCTACATGGTGCCGGCGTCGGTGGCCGTGATTGACGCGGTGCCCTTGACGTTCAACGGCAAGGTGGACCGTGCGGCGCTGGCTGCCGTCGTCGCGCACGACAGCGCGGCGACGTATGTGGCGCCGGTGACGCCCGAAGCGGTCGTGCTGTGCGAGTTGGTGGGCGCGCTGCTGGCTGTGCCGCGAGTAGGACTGACGGATCACTTCTTCCGGTTGGGTGGTCACTCGCTGGCGGCGACGCGGTTGGTGGCGCAAGTGCGAGCGCGCCTGGGACGGGCTGTGTCCGTGCGAGCGGTGTTTGAGACGCCAGAGATAGGCACTCTGGCGCGGGTTGTTCGCGCACAGCCGAGGGTGGGTGTGACGGCGCTCGTGACGCAGGCGCGGCCGGCGGCCGTGCCTGCGTCATTTGCACAGGCGCGGCTGTGGTTTGTGCAGCAACTGGAAGGGGTGTCCGCGGCGTATCACATTCCGCTGGCGCTCCGGCTGACGGGCCCGCTCGATGTCGATGCACTGGCGCGGGCGATCACTGACGTTGCAGATCGGCACGAGAGCCTGCGCACCAGAGTCGTGGGCGGCGCTGACGGGCCCATCCAGTTGATCGGCGCGAGTTCGGTGATGCTCGCGATCCGCGCGAGCACGCCAACCGACATTACGGCTGCGATCGCTGAAGAGACAGCAGGCCCGTTTGATCTCGCGCGCGAGGGGCCGCTGCGCGCGACGATGTGGGCCCTCGGTCCGGATGACCACGCGCTTCTGCTACTGCTACACCACAGCGGAGCGGATGGTTGGTCAGTGCCGGTGCTGCTGAAGGATCTGGCAACCGCGTACGCAGCGCGCCGCCAGGGCCAACCGCCAGGCTGGGCGCCGCTGCCAGTGCAGTATGCGGACTATGCACAGTGGCAACGCCTTGCGCTCGGCTTCGCCAGCGCTGCCACGAGTCCACTCGCCCGGCAGTGTGACTACTGGCGGACGGCGCTTGCGAATCTTCCCGTTGAGCTGGCACTGCCGACGGATCGCCCGCGCCCGCGCGTCCCAGGCGATGCGGGTGGCACGATCCCGTTTGCACTCCCGGCCGATGTGCATGCCGGGCTGCATTCGCTCGCCCACACACACGGCGCAACCCTCTTCATGGTGCTGCAGGCCGCGGTGGCGGCGTGGCTGACCAAACTGGGCGCGGGAACGGACATTCCGATCGGCGCTCCGATAGCGGGCCGCACGGATGCGGCGCTCGATGATCTCATCGGGTGCTTCGTCAACACTTTGGTGCTGCGGACGGATACGAGTGGGAATCCATCGTTCGATGCCCTCGTGGATCGTGCGCGCCAGACGTGCCTCGACGCCTATGCTCACGCGGACGTGCCCTTCGATCTGCTCGTCGAGGATCTGGCGCCTCCCCGTGTGCGCGGGCGTCAGCCGCTCTTTCAAACAATGCTGGTGCTACAGCACGCGCCGCCGGCGTTGCCTGCGCTGCCGGGCGTCACAAGCACGTGTCTGCCGGTAGCGACCCGCCACACAAAATTCGATCTCGTCGTCACAGTCACTGAAACGCAAGATCCGGACGGGCAGCCAGCCGGTCTGACCGGCGAGCTCGAGTATCGCGCGGACCTCTTCGATGCGAGAACGGTGACGACGCTCGCCGCGCGCCTGACACGGTTGGTTGCGCAGGTGGCTGCCGACGCGACCCGGCCGTTGCACGCCCTCGAGGTGCTCACACCAGCCGAGCGGCACCAACTGCTCGAAGTCTTTACGGCCACGGCGCAACCGAACGTCGCTGGCACGCTTGTGGACCGTCTCGAGCTTCAGGTCGCACGCACCCCGAACGCGGTTGCGGTCACAGGATCAGACGCCACGCTGACGTACGCCGCGCTCGACAGGCAGGCCAACCAGCTGGCCTGGCGTCTGCGCGCCCTCGGGGCTGGGCCCGAGACGCGCGTCGCGCTCTATCTGGACCGGTCACCGGAGCTGATTGTGGCGCTGCTGGCGGTGCTCAAAGCCGGAGCCGCCTATCTGCCACTCGACCCTGCATATCCAGCGGAGCGCCTGGCGTGGCTCCTTGCTGACGCGGAACCTGTGTGCGTCATTAGCACGAAGGCGCTTGCACCAAGTCTGTCGAACCCTGCCCTGCCCATCCTGTTGCTGGATCAGGCTGAGACGCGCGCGCAGCTCGACCACGCGAGCCCCCGCCCTCTGACGAATGCGGACCGCACGGCACCGTTGCACCCCGGCCATGGCGCGTACGTGATCTACACCTCGGGCAGCACGGGCACGCCGAAGGGCGTCCTCGTGAGCCACGAGAATGTGACTCGTCTTTTCGACGTCACCAGGCAGTGGTTCGATTTCGACAGACACGACGTCTGGGCGCTCTTTCACTCCTACGCCTTCGACTTTTCAGTCTGGGAGATGTGGGGGGCGTTGCTGCACGGCGGTCGTCTGGTGATCGTTCCAGCCGAGGTCGCAAAGTCAGCCGAGGCGTTTCGCGCACTCCTTGCCCGGCAGTCGGTCACCGTCCTGAATCACACGCCCTCCGCGTTCTATCGATTCGCACAGGGAGACGAAGAATCCGTGGCCGCAGATGCGCCACTCGCGCTTCGGACGGTCATCTTTGGCGGCGAGGCTCTCGACCTTCGTCGTCTCGAGAGCTGGTACTCCCGTCATCCGGAACGTGCACCGCAACTGGTGAACATGTACGGGATCACCGAGACGACGGTTCACGTCACGTACGCACGCCTCGATCGGGAGCTCGCCGCGACTGGTCCCCGAAACCTTGTGGGCTCCGGCCTCTCCGATCTTCGGGTGTACGTGCTCGATAGCGCACTCCAGCCATGCCCGGTCGGCAGCGTCGGAGAGATGTATGTCGCCGGTGCCGGACTCGCTCGCGGTTATTGGAAGCAATCGGGACTCACCGCCGAGCGATTTGTCGCCAACCCGTTCGGAACTCGTCCAGGCGAACGTCTGTATCGAACGGGTGACCTCGCCGCGTGGCGCGAAGACGGCACGCTGCTCTTTCATGGCCGCGGCGATCGCCAGGTCAAGATTCGCGGGTTCAGAATCGAGCCAGCAGAAATCGAGGTCGCGCTACTAAGCCATCCCGAGATCAGCCAGGCAGCGGTCATTGCCGACGAGGACTATGCTGGCGACACGCGTCTGGTGGCGTACATCGTGCCCAGGACCCGGGTGCAGGACGCCGTCGTCGATCTTGCCGCGATCCGATCGCGCCTGGCCTCCTCGCTGCCGGAGCATCTGGTCCCGGCTGCCTTCGTCGTTCTGGGCGATCTCCCGCTCAATTCAAATGGAAAGCTCGACCGTGCGGCACTGCCTGCGCCCACTGGGTCGGGACTCGCTGCTGGTTTCGTAGCACCAGTTACCCACGAAGAGACTGTTCTGTGCGAGCTCGTGGCGAACTTGCTGGGGCTCGAGAGAGTCGGGACGGCGGATCACTTCTTCCTTCTTGGTGGCCATTCGCTGATGGCCACGCGACTCGCCGCGCAGATTCGCGCGCGTCTTGGACGAGAGTTGCCGCTCCGGCTCATCTTCGAGTCGCCGGTGCTTGGGGATCTCGCGGGCGCACTGCACACGCTTCCACTCGTGACGTCACTGCTGGTGCGGTCCGAACGGCCAGCGCGCCTGCCGCTGTCGTTCGCGCAGTCGCGGCTCTGGTTCATTCACAAGCTTGAGGGTCCCAGGGCGTCGTACAACGTTCCGGTCTCAGCGCGTCTAAGCGGGCCGCTCGACATTGGCGCGCTCACACGCGCGATTGACGACGTGCGCGGCCGTCACGAGACGCTCAGAACCAGACTCGTTGCCGACAGCGACGGGCCACATCAGCAGATCGTTCCGACTGGTGAAATGCCGACGGCGCTCCAGGTGATCAATAGCACGCCGGCGACGCTCGACGATGACCTCGCGCGCGAGGCGGGCTATTGCTTCGACCTCGCACTCGACCTCCCCCTGAGGGCCATCCTGTTTCGTCTGGCATCAGACGACCATGCGCTCCTGATTCTGCTGCACCACAGCGCAGCAGACGGCTGGTCCATTGCGCCACTCCTGGACGACCTGAGTTGCGCCTACGCAGCTCGACGATCCGGTGCGATGCCTGACTTTGCGCCGCTTCCGGTGCAGTACGCCGACTACACGTTGTGGCAGCGCGCCACCCTCGGAACCGATGTCCGGCCCACCGGTGTACTGGCTGCCCAGGAGGCGTACTGGTCGCAGACGCTTGCGCGACTGCCGGTGGAACTCCCCCTGCCTGTCGATCGGGATCGTCCCCGGACTCCAAGCGAAACGTGCGGCGTCGTCACCGCGAGCGTGCCCACATTGGTCCACGATGCGCTCGCTGCACTTGCGAGCCGGCAAGACGCCACGTTGTTCATGGTCTTGCACGCGGCGGTCTCCGTCTGGTTGACGAGGTTGGGAGCGGGCACGGATATCTTGCTCGGGACGCCGGTTGCCGGGCGGGCCGACGTCGCACTTGACCGCCTTGTGGGCTTCTTCCTCAACACACTCGTCCTTCGGGTTGATACAGGTGGCGACCCCACGTTCGTGGCCCTGCTCGCGCGTGCCAGGACCGCGTGCCTTGGTGCGTACGCACATCAGGACATCCCCTTCGAACGGCTCGTCGAGGTGCTCGACCCACCGCGTGTCGTCGGTCGTCAACCGTTGTTTCAGACGATGCTCGTGCTCGAGAATACGCCCCAGGCACGACTCAGCCTGCCCGACATTGCCGTAGCGCCGATCAGTCCTTCGACCCGCGCGACGAAGTTCGACCTGACGGTGAGCTTCAGGGAGAGCCGCGACGTAGCTGGCCGCCAGGCCGGCATGAGTCTGGAGCTGGAGTACAGCGCAGATCTCTTTGAGCGCAAGACGGCTGAGGCGCTCGTGGCCCGCCTCTTACGAGTGCTCGCTCACGTCGCGGCAGATCCTTCGCAGCGTCTGCATCAGGTTGAACTGTTGACGGCGGACGAGTGGCATACCGTCGTTCACGCGTACAACGACACCGATGCCTTCATGCCCGCTCTCACCATTGGCGATGCATTCGAGCAGCAGGCGTCGTGGACGCCTGAGGCCGTCGCCATGTCGTGGTCTGGAGGAAGGTCTACCTACGCCGAGCTGGACGAGCGCACGAACCAGCTCGCATGGCTGCTCAGGCGACACGGTGTCGGGCCTGAGACTCGTGTGGCGGTCTGGCTCGAGCGGTCTCCGGAACTTGTCATTGCGGTTCTCGCCATTCTGAAGACGGGCGGAGCGTATCTCCCGCTGGACCCGGAGTATCCGATCGAACGGATTTCGTTCCTGCTTACAGATGCCAGGCCGGCTCTTCTCCTGACGTCGCAGGCGCTCGCGTCCCGTGGGCCTCAGGCCGCTCCTACCTCGATCTCCCTTGACGCGGTATCAACCGTCACTGCGCTTGCTGAGATACCCAGCGTTCCGTTGACCGACGCGGATCGCACGACGTCGTTGCAAGCAGCCCACCCCGCCTACCTGCTCTATACGTCAGGCAGCACCGGCGTGCCGAAGGGCGTGGTCATTTCCCAAGCGAGCATCGCCCACTACATCGAGATCGTGAAGCAGCGGGTACTGGGGGCGGATGCGGTTCGGATGCCGTTGTTCACCGCCGCGGTCTTCGACCTGACGCTCACCACGCTGTTTGCTCCCCTACTGAGCGGAGGACAGCTGCAGATCATCGACGCCGGGCGCCCGGCTGATGTGGTCGGTCAGGTGTTTGCGCCGGACGCGACGTCAACGGCGATCAAGACGACGCCCTCGCACCTGGCGTTGCTGCCCGTTCATTCGGACCGCTGCTCGGCTCTGTCTACGGTGATTGTGGGCGGAGAAGCGCTCCTGCCTGCGCACGTGGCGTCGCTCCGTGCGTACGCACCTGGGGTGAGAGTCTTCAACGAGTACGGACCTACGGAAACAACCGTCGGTGCGACGGGTGCATTTGTGGACGTAGACGACGTGCACATCGGACGGCCCTATCCGAATAGTCGCGTGTATGTGCTCGATGGGTATCTGCGGCCGTGTCCGATTGGCGTCATCGGCGAGCTCTACATCGCCGGTGTCGGGCTCGCACGCGGCTACTGGGAGCGTCCGGGTCTCACCGCGGAGCGATTTGTCGCCAATCCGTTTGATGTTGAGGGTGGCACGCGGCTCTACCGCTCTGGTGACCGGGCTGCCTGGCGCGCAGACGGCTCCCTGCTGTTTCATGGACGGGCAGACGAGCAGGTCAAGATTCGTGGCGTGCGGGTCGAGCCCGCTGAGACGGCAGCCGTCCTTCTCCGGGCACCCGGTGTTGGGCAGGCTGCTGTAACGGTGGGCCTGGATTCATCCGGGGACGCTCGCCTTGTTGCGCACCTGGTTCCGCAGCGTGACGACGCTGGAGCCCGTGCGGCGCTCGATCTCCTGGCTGTTCGGGAGTTCACGGCCGCATGTCTGCCCGAGGCGTGTGTGCCTGCGGCGTTCGTGGTGCTCGAGGCGTTACCGCTGACAGTCAACGGCAAGCTGGATCGCGCGGCGTTGCCTGCACCGGTCGAGACGGGCCTCGCGACAGGCTATGTCGCACCGGCGACAGACGATGAGCGTCTGCTCTGCACCCTGGTAGCGGAGTTGCTCGGGCTCGATCGCGTGGGCGTCGCGGATCACTTCTTCCACCTCGGCGGCCACTCGCTGATGGCCACGCGTCTCGTCGCGCAGATTCGAGAACGGCTGGGATGCGACCTGCCGCTCCGCACTATTTTTGATACGCCTGTCCTGCGCGATCTCGCACGTGCGATTCGTGGGCTGGCACCGGCGGAGGAAGGCCCTGCGCTCGTGGCGAATCCTGGGGCGGTCAGCGATCCGTTTCCGCTTACACCGGTCCAGGGAGCCTATTGGCTGGGTCGCCAGCAACTCGTCGAGCTGAGCGATGTTGCCTGTCACGTGTATGTCGAGCTCCGCATGCGGCATCTCGACGTGGCGCGGTTCACCGACGCCTGGCGCGCCGCGATTACACGGCATCCGATGCTCCGCGCGATCGTGCTGTCGGACGGGACCCAGCGTATTCTCGAGTCCGTCCCACCCTATGTGATCCGCTGCGCCGACTACAGCAACGCCGGCGCGATGGATGCTGAGGCAGCGGTCGCTGTCGTGCGCGACGAGCTGTCTCATCAGGTACTTGCGACCGATCAGTGGCCGCTTTTCGATGTCCGGGTCACGCGAATCTCCGAGCACGACTGGCGGCTCCACGTAAGCATCGATGCGCTGATCCTCGACGGCGAAAGCATCACGCGCCTGGTTGAGGAGGTCTTTTCAGTCTACGAAGGGAAGACGCCACCCCTGCCAGTGGCGACAGTGACGTTCCGAGACTACGTCCTGCACCTGGAGGAGCTGACCACGCGGGCAGAGGCGGCACGGGCGTATTGGACTGGTCGGGTGGATCGGTTACCTCCGGCGCCGGCTCTACCGCTGGCGGTGGATCCGGCACGCCTCTCAGACTCACGGTTCACGCGCCATCACGGCGCGTTGCTGCCGGCGATCTGGACCTCGTTGACGACGAGGGCAGCGGCGGTGGGCGTGACGCCCGCAGCGGTGCTGCTCACAGCCTATGCAGAGGTCCTGGGCACGTGGGCGCGGCGAGACGACTTCACGCTGAATCTCACGGTTAGCGATCGGCGAGTCCTGCACCCCGACGTGGCCAGGATGCTGGGCGTGTTTACGAATCTCACCCCGCTTGCGATCACAGGCGCCGTGCGGGAGAGTTTCCGGACGCGTGTGCGCGCGCAACATCGGCAGCTCGCGGCGGATTTGGATCATCGTGCCGTGAGCGGTGTCGAGGTGCAGCGGCTCCTGGCACAACGGGCGGGTGATCCTCAGGCGGGTTTGCTCCCTGTCGTCTTCACGAGCGTGCTCGGCGAGCCGCAGGTGGTGCTACCGGCAGATGTCGATGTGGTGCACAGCATCACGCAGACGCCGCAGACGTGGCTCGACAACAAGGTGTACGAGCAGGACGGCGGACTGGGGATTGACTGGGACGCCCCGGCAGCCTTGTTTCCGGCGGGGCTCCTCGACGCGATGTTCGCGGCCTACGTCGGACTGCTGA
>JABFSA010000127.1 GCA_013140775.1 Acidobacteriota bacterium
GTAATCGACCGTAATGCCATGGTTGGACGAGGGCCACTCGTAGCCTTCCCCGGGCCCACCCCACGACGACACCAGGTTTCCCGTCGCATCGAACTCGAGCACGGGCGGAGCGCCTGCGCAACATTCACCGGTCGGCGGCGTGAGCTCCGCGCCACGCTCGTTGTTGTTCAAGGTCGCCGAACTGCGATGAATGATCCAGACGTGGTCCCGCTCATCGACGAAGACGCCGATCGTCGAGCCCAGCAGCCAGTGATTCGGGAGCGGCTTCGGCCACAAGGGATCCACCTCGAACATCGGTGCGCGAACCATGCCGCCCTGGGCCGCAGCGGTCTGCTGCAATCTCGCCTGCACGAGACCAAGCGCCACGAGCACCATCACCACCGTTGCCGCCATCACGAGCTGTCGTCGTGTCATACGCTCCCTTCATCCGGCTTGAGCCGGACGTGTCCGTGCGCCAGACGTCGTGCCACCCAGAGAATCCCCCCGGCGGCGATGAGCAGCATGACCCAGCGAATCACGCTCGCCAGCCACGCCGCGTCCACCGCAGGCAGGGAAAACTGCATCAACTGTTCGCCGCGTTCGGTCATCCAGTGCCAGCCGGTGTGCGCCACGAACGCCGAGAGGATGATCGTCCCCATTCGTTCCTCGACTACACGGGCGAACAGCAAGCTCAGCGCCGGCACGAGTATCGCCAGGACGAGCAACTGCCCGAGCTCAACGCCGAGGTTGAACGCGAGAAGGGACGTCACGAGATGCGCGCCGGCAAACTGGAGCGAGTCTCGAAGCGCGAATGAAAACCCGAACCCGTGCACGAGACCGAACGCAAACGTGATCAGCCAGCGCCGCCTCATGTTGGCGCCCACGATGTTCTCGATCGCCATGTACACGATCGACGCGGCAATCAGCGTCTCGACGAGTGGCGGGAACCAGAGCGCCTGCGGCCCGAGACCGTACGCGGACGCAATAAGCGTGATCGAGTGCGCTGCCGTGAAGGCCGTCACCACGATGACCAGGGCGCGGATTCTGCGAAGCGGAATCACCAGACACAGCAGAAAGAGCAGATGGTCCGTGCCGGACAGGATGTGCTCGAATCCTGACACGACGAACCGCGCGGCTGCTTGATGCCATCGCGGATCGAGCGGCACCAGGCCCGGGTCGTCGTGCAGCTCGAATGCACGCTCCCGGCCGTCAGGCGTCAGCAATCGCAGCGCAATTGTGACGCGGAGCGCGAGCCGGCGAAGACCAGGATCGATGGCGAACCGCGATCGATCCGACGCAATCGGGTACTCGATTACTGCGTCAAGCATCCCCTGTTCCCAATACAAGTCAGTCGCGGCTGGCAACGGCGGGCCCGCGACATGTGCCACGGCGGACGCGTAGTCGCGGAACGACGGGTCGGATGGCAGCGAGACGCGAACGGCCACGAGCGTGGGGTCGCCGAGTCGAATGTCCTCCTCGTACAACGCGACGTTCCGCGCAATCCACACAGTGGCCGCGGTTCGAAGCGCTGAGTCTGCACGCGCGAGGTCGAGGTAGCCTTGGTCGCGAACCGGCACGTCCACGTCGCGAGCCGCCTGAAGTGGCACGCGAACGAGCAGGCGCAGCCGATGGCCTTCGGGCTTCAGAAATGCGTGGACAACAACGTCGTTCGGAATGTCGTGGGCAACTGTGCGTGCCGATCCTGCGATGACGACCAGCGCCGCAATTACGCAGACAAGCCGCACGGCCCCACCTCTACCGCAGCTGCGCGCTCGTCGTCACCTCTCGAGGCAGCGCGAAGACCACCAACTCGGCCGTGTAGGCGCCGCCACCGATCGCGACAACCAGGTACTGCCGGCCGTTGAGCATGTAGGTCATCGGCGACCCGGTCTGCGGCGCCGGGAGATACACCGCGCCGACTTCCTGCCCGGTCATCTTGTCAAAGGCACGAAGCATCGCACCACGCTGGCCGGACGGTGTCGGTCCGAAGTTCTTTTCACCGGCCACGACAAGCGACTTCGTCACGAGCGTGCCGTTGTTGTTGCCGGGACGTCCGAGCGGCGGCAGCTTCAGACCTTTGAGCGCCGGATGGTTGGTGATGTTTGCGGGCGTCGCACCGAACGGCACCTGCCAGCGGAAATCACCGGTGTCCATGTTGATGGCGGTGATTCGACTGTACGGCGGCTTGATGATCGGCAGCCCCTGAACCGTGAGGTTCGCGGAGAGCGCGTCAGCCGCAACGACTGCGCCAGCGCCAGCGTCCGCACCCGAGCCCATCGCGGTCCTCGCGCCGGCAAGAACAGTTCCCTGGTGGTACGGAACGGTCGAGACTCCGGGCGGCGGTGGAACAAGACCCAGCGTGGCAACCGATGTCTGCGACGCCACGTACAGCGTGTGTGTCTCAGGATCGTAGGACGCGCCAGGCCAGTTTGTCGCGGCAGCCTGCGCGCCCATCGTCAGCGTCGCGATCGGACCTTCCTTCTTGCTCACGGACGGCGGAGTGAAGATGGGTCCGAGCCGATATGGTTGAACGAGCTTGACGGCTTCCGCGCGGAGCTCGGGCGTGAAGTCGATCAGGTCGTCAATCGTCAGGCCCTGACCGTCGTACGCCGCGGGTTTCGTGGGATGTGGCTGCGTTGGTGAGTACCACTCACCCACTGCGTCGCCCGCCGGAACAGCCCGCTCTTCAATCGGCCATACGGGCTCGCCTGTCTCACGATTGAGCACGTACAGAAACGCCTGCTTCGTGGCTTGAGCCACTGCCTTGATCGGACGCCCGTTGACGGTGATGTCCATCAGCACCGGTGCACAAGGGATGTCCATGTCCCACATCCCGTGATGCACAAGCTGGTAGTGCCAGCGCCTCTTACCCGTCTTGACCTCGACGGCGACAATACTCTCGCTGAAAAGATTTCTGCCCGGGCGATCGCCCCCGTAATAGTCGTGGGTCGGCAGCTCCACCGGGAGGTACACCAGACCGAGCTGCTCATCGACGCTCATCTGCGCCCAGACACCCGTGTTGCCGGTATACGAAGCAGAGTCATTGCCCCAGGTGTCGTACCCGTATTCACCCGGTCGCGGAATCGTGTGGAACACCCAAATGCGCTTGCCCGTGCGGACATCGAAGCCACGCACGTAACCTTTGACGTTCGTCTTGCTCTTCGGATTCGCGCCTGTCGTGAATGCGGCGCCAATGATGACCACGTCATTCGAGATAACCGGAGCGGCATGCAGACCGACGGCCGCGTCGGGATCCACAGGCCCCTGATCGAAGTCCTGTTTCAGATCGACGATGCCGTTCTTGCCGAAGCCGGGCACGCGAACGCCAGTCCTGGCGTCCAATGCCACCATCTGGTAACCGGGCGTGACGTAGATGATTCGCGCCTCGCGGCCTTCGCTCCAGTACGAAAGGCCTCTGCCTGACAGCTGCCGGGGTGCCGCCTCACTGCGCTCAGCACCCTCATTGAGGCTGTGCATCCACAGCTGCTCGCCCGTCATCGCATCGAGGGCGACGACGGCGCGACGGGTCCCCCCAGTCGAGTAGAGGACACCGCCCACCATCAGCGGCGTGGACTGGAGGTTGTACTCAGGCCGTGGACCGAGCGAATCCGTCTTGAATCGCCAGGCCACCTCGAGCCGGGAGAAGTTGTCTTTGTTGATCTGCGCCAGAGGTGAGTACCGCGTGCTGGCGAGGTCGCCGCCGTAGGTGCGCCATTCGCCGTTCTCGGTCCCGGTAGGAACGCGCTGGGCTCGCACGCCCCCGGATAGATAAGCAATCCCCACCAGGGCAGCGGCCACCGACAGGATGGTATGGCGGCGTCTCATGTGTCTCTCCTCCTCGTGCGCGGGCAAGTGTCTCATGTTCCTGTCTCTAGCGCACCGGCGCCGGCGCTCTCGCATCCTGCGGCAGGCTGAACGCCACCAGTTCGCCACTGTAGGTTCCGCCGCTGATGGAGACGACAAGATACTGGCGGCCGTTGAGCATGTACGTCATGGGCGATCCGGTTTGAGGTGCAGGCATGAAGACCGAGCCGACCTCCTGGCCGCTGGCCTTGTCGTACGCACGCAGCATGGCGCCGCGCTGCCCGTTCGGCGTCGTGAAGAAACCTGCCTCGCCCGCGACAAGAAGCGTCTTCGTCGCCAGGGTTCCTATCCGTCCGATACGACCCGTTCTCGGAATCGTGAGCCCTTTAAGCGCGGGGTGATTGCGGATGTTGTCGGGCGTCTCCCCATGCGCGATCTGCCAGCGCAACTCGCCCTTGTTGAGATCGATTGCGGTGATCGTGGCGTATGGCGGTTTGACAAGCGGAAGCCCCTGCACCGTGATCGCAGGAGCCGCTTCCGCGGCCGCGGCGGATGCTGACGAATCACCGGGCGGAGCGGCTGGATTGGATGCTGTCCCGCGCACGTACCTCATGTCTGAGCGATCGCGCGCCGGCTCGACAAGACCGAGATCCGAGATCTGATCCGACGAGTAGATGTACAGGGTGTTCGTTTCGGGATCGAGCGAGCCTCCCTGCCAGTTCGCGCCGCCAGTCGTTGACGGCATCATCAGCGTCGCGAGCGGCCCTTCCCATCGGCTCACCACCGGCGGCGTGAACAGTGGACCAATCTTGTAGCGCGACACGATCTTCACGGCTTCGGCACGCAACGCCGGCGTGAAGTCGATCAGGTCGTCGATCGCCACGCCCTGTCGCGCGAACGCCGGTGGCCGCGTGACGAACGGCTGCGTCGGGCTGCTCTTCTCGCCTGGAATGGTTGACGCTTCAACGGCCCGCTCTTCGATCGGCCAGACCGGGCGTCCGGTTGCGCGATCCAGGACGTACACCCATCCTTGCTTTGTCGGCTGCGCCAGCGCCTTGACAGGCCGGCCGTCCACAACCAGGTCAACGAGGATCGGCGCACACGGAATATCCGAGTCCCAGATGCCATGGTGCACGAGCTGGTAGTGCCATCGTCGCTTGCCGGTCTTCAGCTCGACGGCGACGATGCTTTCGCCGTAGAGCGTGTCACCGGGTCGATGCCCGCCGTAGTAGTCACCGGTGGGCAATTCAACCGGGAGATAGACCAGGCCAAGGTCCTCGTCGATGCTCATCTGCGCCCAGACTCCGGCATTGCCCGCGGTTGCGGCCGAGCCGTCCTCCCACGTTTCGATGCCCGGCTCTCCCGGCCTGGGAATCGTGTGGAAGATCCAGAGCCGCTTGCCGGTGCGCACGTCGAATCCGCGAATGTATCCGTTGTCGTTGTCCGTGCGTCGCGGCGCGCCGCCTGGCAGATGGGCAGCGCCGATGACGATGACGTCACCGGAGATGACAGGAGCCGCGTGCAGTCCGATCTCGCCAGTGACCGGATCCATGTCCTGGTCGTTGTTCAGCTTCAGATCGACGATCCCGTTCCTGCCGAACCGTGGAATCGGCCGGCCGGTCCGCGCGTCGAGCGCGACCATCTGGTAGCCGGGTGTGACGTAGAGAATCCGCGACTCACGTCCGTCGGTCCAATACGCAAGCCCCCTCCCGGATAACTGCCGAGGAGCGGACTCGCCGCGCTTCCCCTCGTTCAGGCTGTGCATCCACAGCATCTCGCCCGTGGCGGCGTCGAGCGCCACGACGGCGCGACGCGTGCCGCCGGTCGTGTACAGCACGCCGCCAACCATCAGGGGCGTGGATTGGAAGTTGAACTCCGGGCGAGGTCCAAGCGCATCGGTCTTGAAGCGCCAGGCCACTTCGAGCTTCGAGAAGTTCGTTCTGTCGATCTGGTCGAGCGGCGAGTAGCGAGTGCTCTTCAGGTCGCCACCGTAGGTGGCCCATTCGCCGGGGCGGGACTGCACCGGCGCCCGCTGCGCCGACGCACCGAGGGATATCGCGAGCCCGACCGCAAAAGCGGCCAGCCACACGAAGCGCGTGTGCTTCACGGGAACCTCCCTTTGAGTCCGGCTCCCCTCGACTACGCTCGGGGCAGGAAAGCCGGACGCCACGACCGACACCCGGTTAGGGGCGATTGCTGAGATAGGTGATCTGTCCGAGAGCCGCTACATCCGGGGGAAGCTCAACCGCGCCGGCCGGACGCTTCCCTAACTTCAGCACGTATGCGATCACGTCCGCGTTCTGTTGCCTCGAAAGGGTTCCTGGCGAGTCGAGCGGCATCGAGACGCGAATGCGCTCGAACAGATCCCCGAGCGGAACGCCCTCCCAATTGGCATTGAAGGAATCCCCTACGAGACCAGGCGCCGCTTCTGCTCCAGTCAGAGTCTGGCCGTGGCAACGAGCGCACTGTGCTGCTGAGACTCTTTCGCCGCGGGCCGCCTGCTCCTCGGTGTACACGCCGTCCCAGACGGATCGCGCCTGAGTCTGGACTGCGGCAACTCCGGCAGCGATCGTGAGGATACACAACGTCAGCCAGCGTTTCATCGAGAACCGCCTCTGAGACGCCGGCCGGCGTGGGCGATCACGGCGTCAGTGAACCCCGGAGCTCGTCTGGAGCGCGGAGGGGTCCGCGCCGAGGCGTCGAATCGCTGTTTCCCACATCTGGTCAGCGGGAACGCCGAAGATCAAACGCGGGTCTACGTCGGCGGTGAGCCACGAGGACGCCGCCAGTTCCTTGTCGAGCTGCCCTGGTCCCCACCCGGCATAGCCGACGACCACACGAGCTCGAGACGATGCCGGTGACTGCAGGAGCTGCAGCGCCAGATCCTGCGAAAACGACAGCAGCAATCCCGGGCAGATCTCCCGCTGCTCGTCGTCTGGACCTTGCGACTCCGCCATGAGCACCCAGGTCCGCTGGGTATCGACGGGCCCGCCAATCCAGAGGCGCAGCGACGGATCGACGCGCACGGGCGGGTCGGTCTTGACCATCTGCCACGCGGGCTCTTCCATCGGACGGTTGACGATCAGGCCAAAGGCCCCGTCTTCGGTGTAGTCACAGAGCAGGATGACCGTCTTGGTGAAATTCGGGTCAGCCATCTGTGGCATGGAGACGAGAAGGATTGGAGCAGCGCCACCGGTCACTCTTGAATCATACCTTTTGATTTTTGACTTCTCACGCCGACTCCTGGCCTTGACGAATCGCCCATGCGATGTGCTCCTGCACCATCCCCTCTTCTGCCGACGGCCGGTCGGGGATCGACTCGTCCAGCGCGGCGCGCGCAGCAGGGTCAGCGCTGTTGCCGATGGCAACGGCCACGTTGCGACGAAGCCCCGTCACCTTCGCTCGCGTCATCGCGCTCCCCTTGAGCCGCTTTCTGAGCTCCGCATCCGATTGACGCCAGAGATCGATCAGGGACGGCGCCTTCAGGCCCGCCCGCGGTTGCCACGCGCGATCGAGGGACTGGGGCGCGGCGTCATTGTACGGGCAGACCTCCTGGCAGATATCGCAGCCGTACACATGCGCCTCCAGCGGTGCGCGCAGCGCGACTGGAATCGCGCCCTTGATCTCGATCGTCAGGTACGAGAGGCATCGCGTGGCGTCGAGTACTCCAGGACCGACAAGCGCGCCGGTCGGACACGCGTCAAGACATCGCATGCATGCGCCACACTGGTCGAGGCCAGGCGTGTCGGGTTCGAGCGGCAGCGTGCAGATGATTTCAGAGAGAAAGAACCACGACCCCATCTCCGGATTGATGAGGCACGTGTTCTTGCCGATCCACCCCAGTCCCCCGTACTGCGCGTACACCCGCTCCTGCACGGGACCAGTGTCCACGTAGGCGTTTGCATCGAACGGTTCGGAAGACTCGGCACGCATCCATGCGAGGAGGGAGTCGAGCCTCGCCTTGATAACGTCGTGGTAGTCGTCGCCCCAGGCGTAGCGTGAGATCACGGCCGCACCCGGCGCTGGCTCTGCCTCGTATGGTGGGACCGTGTTGTAGAGCGTGCCCATGACGATCACGCTCTGCGCGCCGGGCACGACGTGGCGCACATCCGCACGGCGATCCGCCGAACGCGGGATGTATGCCATCTCGCCGGCATAGCCGCGCGCGATCCATTCATGAAGAAACGACAGTTCTGGAAAGTCAGCAGCGGGCGCGACCCCGCACAGGTCGAAGCCCGATGCGTGCGCTCTGGCCTTGATCGCAGAGGAGGTCAGCACGGGGATGACTGAGCAGCGTAGCACGCACGAAGGCGACGCTGTCCACAGGCCTTCCATCCCGCGCCCCTGTCGCAGGCAGACTCGCCCTGTCCTCGTGTCAGCCCGCGAACACGCGGGCGAGCGGGATCTCGAGCCCCGGCAGGAGCGGCGTCGTCAGCACGTCCCCGGCATCGCACCTGAGCTCCACCGTCCCCGCGAAGCGATCGCCATCCCGGCGATGAACACGAATGGCGTCGATCTCCGGATCGACGATCCAGTATTCGGTGACACCAACCCGCTCGTACAGCCGGCGCTTGATCGTCTCGTCTCGCTTGCGCGTCCCCTTGGAGGCGATCTCGATCACGAGTTCGGGAACGCCGCGGGCGTGCAGCGGCGTCAGCACTTCCGCTGCGCGGCCGTTCGAGAGATACACCAGGTCGGGCTCGACGACATCGCTATCGGAGAATACGACATCGTATGGGGCCAGAAACAGCTGCCCCACCGGGTGCGCTTCCAGCCAGACACCCATCAGTAGATGGAGTCGACCTACGAGGCGCTGGTGTCTGGTGTTCGGTGACGGCGTCACGTAGTGCTCTCCATCGATCAGCTCGTGCCGCTTCCCGTCGTCGGGAAACTTCACGAAATCGTCGTAGGTGAGCTTCACGGCCGACCCGGCGGCCCTCACGCGATCGCTCCCGGCCATGCGCTCATTCTACCGTCGTCGATGCCAACTGCATGCCGCTGCCGGGCACTGAACGCGGTCCGGCGGTCGCCGGTGATGGAAGCGCCGCACACCACAGGACTTGCGATCGTCAGAGAGTCACGTATGAAGGATTGGCCTCGGAAGAGGTACGCAGATCGTGCGCGGCAGCGGTCGGTGTCCTGTGGCAGAATCGGCGCACCGTGGCCCTCGCCGTCGGCACCCGGTCGCGTCGTGGATCCACGTGTGATCGGATTCGCGGCATGTCGGGTCCGCCTTCGGCGGACTCTGTGACCTGTCGTTCCCGGGTGCCACGTGAGTTGGCGTGGCGAAGCCCTCTGGAGGTCAGGCCGAGTCGATCGCCTGACCGCACGAGAAGACTCGGGGGACCAGCCAGCTCACGGAGCTGGCGGCCAGCGGCAGATCCGGT
>JABFSA010000067.1 GCA_013140775.1 Acidobacteriota bacterium
GTCCTTGTCGAAGGGGACGACACCAATGAACCGATCGCCGATGCCGCCAAAGAGGCCCACACGCTGTCCACGTCCGCACGTCAGCAGCGCGTCGATGGTGCGAACACCCGTCGGCAATGGCGTCGATACAGGCTGGCGTGCGAGCGGGTTGCTCGGGGCCCGCCGCAGCGGGACCTGTACCGTGGCCCGAACGGGACCGAGATCGTCCAGCGGCTGACCGAACGCATCAACCACGCGGCCAAGGAGCGCCGTCCCGACCGGCACGGTCGCGCACGAGCTGCGGAGGGTAATGCTGGCGCCGGGACGTACGCCTGTCGTGTCACCCAACGGCACGGACAGCAAGTGTCCGTCGCGAAATCCCACAACCTCGACCAGCAGAGGCCGCTCACCGCGGTCGCCCGCGATGGCGCAGATATCGCCCACGCGGGCCATTGGCCCTACTGACTCGATCAGGAGACCCACGACGCGCACGACACGACCGGCCAGGGGCGTTGAGTCCACCCGCGAGAGCCGTTCGAAGTAGGGGCCGAGAGAGACGCCAGCGGCGCTAGCTGGCGTCGCCATGTCCGGGGGAATCACTACCTGGGAGTTGGGCACTTCCGTCGAGAATCGCTCGAGCCAGCTGCTCGAGCTGGGCCTCGGGTGACACGTCCATGAACCCGAAGTCGGACTGCACGATGCAGCCGTTACTGGCAACCGTCGGATCGGCCACCACCTGCACGTGCGCGAGCGGCCCGGTGCCCGAGAGGCTGGCGCCGACCATCGCGTAGTCATCCGGGTTGAGTCGAATGGTGGCCGACGTGTAGTCCGCCAGCCGGTCGAGCGCGGTTCTCGCCATGCCCACCAGGAGGCTGCGGTCAACGCTGAGCTCGCGCTGGATGAGCCGGTGCGCAATCGCGAGGGCCAGCTGCACCGTTTGCTGCTCACTCCGACGAAGCGTTTCTTTCCTCAGCGACACCAGCTCGTCGAGCGATTCACCGAGCTTCTGCGCGAGACGTTCCGTGCGTGCCGCCGCTGCCTCGCTGCCAGCCTTCTCTCCCTGCGAATAGCCCTTGAGAAAGGCATCGCGCTCGATCGCCGCGATATCCACAGGCGGACCATCCCCGTCTCGTCTCGATCCGGCCGAGCCCGAGGGACGCGTGCCGCCCCAGTCGAACGGCTCGACACCCTGCGGCCTGGCAAGGCGCGTCGCTCTATACGACATAAGCCTCGCCCGCCGCCGCGCCGGTGGTGATTAACCCTTCCTCTTCGAGCTTGCGGGCGATCGCCACGATCTCCTGCTGCGCTTTTTCGACCTCGCGGAGCCGGGTCGGTCCGAGCACGTCCATCTCTTCCTTCAGCATGTCGGCCGCGCGCTTCGACATGTTGCCGAAGAAGCGCGTCCGGATGTCCTCGCTCGCGCCCTTCAGCGCCACCGCAAGGCCCTTCTTGTCAGCGCGCTGGATGATTTCCCGCAGACCGTTGTCCTCGACCTGCCGGAGGTCGTCGAAGACGAACATCAGGTTGCGAATCGAGACGGCGAGATCGGGCGAATCGGTCTCAATCGTTTCGAGCACTTCCTTGCTGATGCCCCGGTCGAGTCGATTGAACAGCTCCGCCACCGCGCGGATGCCACCCCGCTGCTCTCGGCTGCCGCGGCCAAGTGTCGTCAACCGCTGATCGATCAACGCGGAAATCTGGGCAATGACCTCGGGCGAGATCTCGTCGAGGTTGGCCATCCGCGTCAGCACCTCCACCCGGATCGCCTCCGGAAGGAGCGAGACGAGTTCGGCCGCGTTGTTGGGGTGCAGGTGCGCCATGATGAGCGCGATGGTCTGGGGATGCTCACCCAGAATGAACTTCGACAGCTGCTGCGGATCTGCCCGCTCGAGCTGGACGAACCCGACCGTCGATTTGAACTGCCGGGCGAGCCGTTCGAGAATCCGGCGTGATTCGTCCACGCCCAGGGTCCGCTCGAGCAGTTTGCGCGCGAAGTCCACGCCGCCCTGGTTGACGTACTCCGCTGCCGACGCCATGTCGTTGAACTCCGTCAACACGCGTTCGCCGGTGTCTGGAGGCACGGCGCCAAGCTGGGCGAGCTCTTTGACGATCCGCTCGATCTCATCGTTGGTGAGGTGCTTGAAGATCGCGCTGGACGGCTCTTCACCAAGCGCCGCGAGAAGGATGGCGGACTTCCGGATACCAGACAGCGCCACCTGAACAGCCACGTCAGCGCTCCTCTTCCGTCAGCCAGGCACGCAGCAGGCGTGCGGTGTTCTCTGGTTCCTTCTCGGACAGCGTCGCCACGCGGCGAGTCAGCACAGGAAGGCGTCGCGACGCTGCAGCGTTGCCGTTCTGCAGCTCCGCCTCGATCTCACTTTCCATGTCCTCGACGGTGCGGACCTGGCCACCAGCAGCGATAGCGCCCCGCTTCAGCGCCTGTGCCGGGCGCAGCGCTCCGGCAATCATCGGCCTGATCACGCCGAAGAACGCGAACGCGCCAAGCAGCAGAATGCCGATGATACGAACCGCCTCGAACGCCTGCGGCTCGTAGCGCTCCCACACAGGCACGGGCACGATCTCCTCGACCGGGGGCTCCTCGAACGCGATGTTCTCCACCGTGAGCTGATCACCGCGCATGGCGTCAAACCCGACAGCGGCGCTCACGAGGTCGCGAATCTTCTGAATCTCCTCGGCCGAACGCGGCGTCGCGGTGGTTTGCCCCTCCGCTGCGCCCTCAGCGGGCGCACGGTTGTCGTCCAGGACCACCGCCACCGACAGCCTCGCGATCTGGCCCTGTGGCTGAATGACATGGCGGGTCAGTTTGCTCACCTCGTAATTCGTGACCTCCGAGGTACTGCTGTTACCCACCGTGCTCGACGCCATCATCGGCGCGGCCTGGCCTGGCGCCGCAGCTGCGGCCGGCGGCGCATTAGGATTGGCTGGAAGGTTCGCGCGCGCACCAACGACGCCAGGCACGCTGCCGCCTCCACTTGCAGCGGCCGCTGCGGATGCGGCCACTCCTGCGGCTCCGGGGTTCGGGCTGTTCGATGTCTGGCTCGTCCGTTGCTGACTGCGGATGACCGGCGTCGGATCCCAGACCTCCTCTGTCTCCTCACGGGTGTTCGTCTCGAGTTTCGCGTTGACGTTCACGCGAACACGGCCGGGGCCGACAATCGGTTCGAGCAACGACACAAGACGAACGGACAGGTCGCGTTCGAGCGTCTGCTGACGTTCGAGCTGCTCGGTCCCTCCCATGTCGTCGGGAGCCGCCTGCGGACGAGACAGGGGGCGGCCGAAGTTGTCGATGACCACAACGGATTCAGGCCGCAGCGACTCGACGCTCGCCGCAACGAAGTTCGTGATGGCCGACACGGTCGCCGGCGATAGCTGGCGATTCTGCCGGAGCTTCAGCACCACCGACGCGGTGGTGGGCTGCGACTGACCGACGAACAACGATGCCGGGGGCATCGCCACGTGCACACGCGCGCCGGCGACTTCGGCGATGGTCGAGATGGTTCGTGCAAGCTCGCCCTCGAGTGCCCGCCGGTAATTGACGTGCTCCATGAAGTCGGTCACGCCAAACGACGTCCGATCAAAGATCTCGAACCCGATTCGACCGGAGCCGGGCATGCCCTGCGCGGCCACGTCGAGTCGCAGTTCGTCGATGCGGGAGACGGGCACTTTCACCGTCCGACCGCCATCATCGAGGACGTACTGGACCTTGGCGGCCTTCAGCCGCGTGACGACAGCGCCGGCGGACTCGGGGTCCATATCCGAGAACAGCACGCCGTAGCTTGGCGTGTTCAGGTAGTACGCCGAGGCGATGGTGACGCCCACGACCGACACGAAGGCGAATGCCAGGGTGACGATCTGTCGGCCGGACAGCGAGGATGCCGCGGCGTTCAGGCGAGCAAAGAGTTGTTCAGGATTCACAGTACGTTACGCACCGACGGGCTAGACCGGCATCCGCATGATGTCTTGATAGGCCTGCACGAGCTTGTTCCGCACCTGCACGGTCAGTTGCAGCGCTGTCTCCGCGCGCTGAAGCGCAATCATCGCCTCGTGCACGTCGCCGGTTCCCGTGAGCATGTTTTGAACCGCCGAGTTCGCGGCCGACGATGACTGATCGACCGATCCGATCAGCTTGCTCAACGACTCGCCAAAGCCCTGGCCATTGGTTGGTCCGGTCGTACGTATCGAGGGACCGATGTTCGGTATCGAGCCCGTGGTGATCGGAGGAATCGGGGTGACCATCGGTTACCTCGCCAGCTCGAGCGCTTTTTGAACCATGTCGCGAATCAGGCCAATCGCGGTCAGATTCGCCTGATAGGCACGCGCCGCCGACAGCATGTCCACCATCTCCTCGGGCGCGTCCACGTTGGGCATCGCCACGAATCCACCCTCGTCTGCATCCGGATGCGACGGGTCGTAGCGGCGTTTGAACTCGGACTGATCCTCGACGACACCGGCGACCCGCACGCCGACGGCGCCTGTCTTGTTCATGGCCGCATCGAAGGAGTTCTCGGGTTGCGCGGCGAGCACCACGTCACGACGACGGTACGGTTTGCCGTCAGGACCGCGGGTCGATTCGGCGTTCGCCATGTTGGACACGGCGACCTCGATGCGCGTGCGTTCCGCGTTGAGCGCGCTTGCACTGGCAGACAGCGCCGCAGACAAGGTAGACATCAGCGTCCCTCGTTGATCGCGTAACGAATGAGCCGGAACTTCGCAGCCAGCGCCGTCTGCGCCTTGCTGAAGTCACCGGAGGCCCTGGTCATCTCGAGCAACTCGCGGTCGAGCTGCACGTTGTTCCCGTCACGTCTCGACTGGAGTCCGTCAACTTCCTTCACGGCGACGCGCTCGCCCGTGGTGCCCGTCGAATGCGCACCGCTCGTTCCTGCGAGCGTGGCCTTGCCGACTTCACGCGCGAGCACCTGTTCGAAATCGATCTCGCGTGTGCGGTAGCCGGGCGTATCGAGATTCGCCAGGTTCCCCGTGGTGACGACCTGCTTCGCGACGGCAAGATTCATCTGCCGCCCGAGGGCCTTCATGATTGCGTCGTCTGAGATCTCGTTCATATCTCTCTCACGCGTCGTAGCGCCCGCCGTTCATTGACAGTCGTCGTGTCCGGCTTCGACTGTCGAGCAGGTCATTTGCGAGGCGCGGCAGCGATGTGCCATCGCGCGAGCGACGATTGAGCAAGAAGGGTGCCGGTCCGCGAGATCGAATGAAAGCGTCCGGTTTTGTGGGAAGGATCGATGAGGCGTTCGGTCACGCGGTGTCGGAGGGGCGACACCAGCCGTCGGACACTCGGCCGCGTTCACTGCGGCGACCCTGCGTCTTCAGCGAGACGAGGACGTGTAGAGACTAGATCGCCGGGCGCGACGCGAATCGCTCGGCGGCCTGCGCGACGACGACATCCATCTGGGCCAGCGTGAAGGGCTTCGTCAGAAAGGTATCGGCGCCAGCGAGCACTGCCCGCGTTTCGGTATCAGGGAGTGTCATGCCCGTCATCATGACAGTGTGTCCGTTCGGGTTGGCGGCACGCGATGCGGCCAGCACCTCGAATCCGTCGGCGCCAGGCATACCGATATCGGTGACGACCAGGTGATAGTGCCCACCAGACGCTGCGAGCGCGCGAACGGCGGATCGGCCATCGGGGTGGGTCTTACAGGAGAGGCCGCGCGTGCGGAAGTACTCGCTCAGCAGATTGCAGATATCCGTGTCGTCGTCTGCGACGAGCACCTCGAAGGTCGGGGTCGGCATGAGTCGGCTACCTCCCACATCAAGTCGACAGCCCATGGGGTTTCTTGAATTGACGCCCCCTATAGGATTTCCGACACGGTGCCGAGAATCCGTCTGCCGTTCCATGAAGGGACGTGCGGTCCTGAGACTCCACCCAATGAGCGAACGTACGCAGGCGTCAGTACTGGTCGTTGAAGACGAGCCCGATCTACAGCAACTTCTCCTGGAATCCCTTGAGGCTGACGGGTTTGCCGTCGCCCAGTCGTTCGACGGGGCCGACGCCAGAGACCGGATTAGGGGGTTTGCCTATGACGCTCTCGTCGTGGACCTCCGCCTGCCGGACGCCAACGGTATGGACATCCTGGACGAGGCCCTGACCCGCTACCCCGAGATCAAAGCCGTGGTCATCACGGGGGTCGGGGGCGTAGCCGAGGCCGTCACCGCCGTCCGCCGAGGGGCCATCGACGTGATGATCAAGCCCTTCCAGCTGGCACAGCTGTCCCGCACCCTCCGGGCAGCCGTCGAGCAACGGACGCTGCGGCAGGAAAACGCCGCCCTCCGCGCCAAGCTCCACGATCGATTCAGATTCGAGAACATCATCGGGCGGAGTCCCGCCATGAAGGATGTGTTCTCCACGCTGGAGCTGGTGTCGCCCATGAACAGCACCGTGCTGATCGTTGGCGAAACGGGCACCGGTAAGGAACTCATCGCCCGGACCATTCACCACAACAGTCCGCGCTCGGAACAGCCGTTCGTGGCATTCAACGCAGCCGCCATTCCCGAAGGGCTGGCTGAAACCGAACTCTTCGGACACGTGAAGGGCGCCTTCACCGGCGCAGTGGCTGCACGCTCGGGCCGCTTCGAGCTCGCCCACCGCGGCACCCTCTTCATCGACGAAGTCGCGTCGATGTCGCTCGCGCTCCAGTCCAAGCTCCTGCGAGCTCTCCAGGAACGTCAGCTCCAGCGGGTCGGCGAGTCGAAGAACGTCTCATTCGATGTGCGCATCATCGCCGCGACGAACGTGGACCTTCGAAAGATGGTCAAAGAAGGGACCTTCCGTGAGGACTTGTACTATCGCCTCAACGTGATTCCCGTGCGGCTGCCGCCACTGCGCCAGCGCGCCGACGACCTGCCGTTGCTCTCGCAGCACTTCGTCCAGAAGGCGTGCGAATCGAATCGTGTGCCCTCACGAGTGCTCGGCCAGGAAGTGATGCGGGTACTGATGGCACACGACTGGCCCGGCAACATCCGTCAGCTCGAGAACGCCATGGAGTTTGCCGTCGCGATGAGCGCCCACACGACTGAAATCACACCCGCCATGCTGCCGGAAGATATTCGGCATCCTGATCGAACGGGCGTGCTGCAGCCGGTGCTCATCCCGGATGAAGGGCTGAACTTTACCGCTGTCGTGTCGCAGCTCGAACGCGACTTGATTCTCGGGTGCCTGGAAAAGACTGGTGGGAACAAGCGTCAGGCTGCAAGGCTCCTGCAGCTCAGCCGCACGACGCTCATCGACAAGCTCCAGCGCCTGACGCCCCCGGCCCAGACCTCCGCAGCCTAACTCGATCGCGCAGGCGCCACGTTCCCCGCGGCGTCCTGCGCTGGCAATGCCAGGGCGAGCTTCGGCCCGCCCTCTCTCGACAGCTCGCACTCCAGCACGGCACCCAGTTCGGCAGCGAGCCTGGCCATCACGCGCTGCTGGAGGTCGAGCCCGAACTCCCCTGCCGGTCCCGCAGTCACCGCCGACGCTGGTGAACCCGAGGCACTCACCTCAATCACGACATCAGAGCCACGGCGGCGGAGTCCGATGACGATCTTTGCTCCGCTCCAGCCGGCAATGACGGCCTCGCTCCCAAGAAGCAGATTGAGCAACAGCTGCAGAAGGTCACGACGACGTGCTCGGGTGAGATAGGGGCCGCCCTCGACACCAGTGACGTCCGCGGTGATTCGCGCCCGGCCGAGAGAGTGCGACCGCATCTCCAAGGCCGTGCGAGCGAGGTCACCAAGCTCGACGACGTCAGGGGACTCAGAGACCGGCCGCGAGTATGCGAGGAGCGACTCGAGTGCGTCGGATGCCCGTGTCGCCTGCGCGCGAATCGTCTGCGCTCGACGAATGATGGCGGGGTCCAGCCCTTCACGGCTTTCCAACAGCTCCGCGTTACCCCCGGTCACCTGCAGGGAATTCTTCACGGCGTGGACGGTATTGGACAGCACCTGGGCGATTGTCCACAGACGATTCACTTCTTCGAGGGCGTTGTCGCCGAGGAGACTCAGATCGGCTGTCCAGGGACCACGGCCGGGGGGTGTCACGGAGCGCCATGATGACACATTCCGTGCACGCTCATGTTCGGTGCCATCAAGCCGATTCACAGTATTGTCCGCTCGTGGTACGAGGCGGAGACTGACGGTTCTGGACCGTGCATGAATGCACCGGGACCGGGCCACTAGAGGAGAGACGTTTGGGCATCAGCCGGTTGGGAGATTACCGGAAAGAGACAGTCACCGCGGTGCTGGCACCGGGGACGCGTGCCTCGATCAGCGCGGCGCTCACCGGTGTGCAGGAGCTCGCCGAAGCGTTTGACTACGCTCGCCTCTCCACGATCCGGAACGACATCGCCCGCTGCCGTGCGTTGCTCGAATCCATCGAGGATTCACCTGCCCTTGAACCGTCGCTCACGGCGTGCATGGACGAGACACACCGCACGACGACTCATGTCGTGTCGCAACGCGCCGCTGAGCAACGGGAGACAGCCGGGCTGGTCACCGCGGTCCGTGAGGCTGTCGCCGCCGTGTCTCAGGACACGGCCACATTTCAGTCGGACGTGCAGCGATCGACCTCGCGCTTCGAAGAGCTCGCCAGCAATGGCCGCGTACTCGACCTCCAGGCCCGGCTGCGATCCGAGGTTCAGACGCTGAAGACCTCGATCGCGCTGCACCAGGCGGCTTCGAGACGGAACAACGAATCGCTCAACAGTCGCATCGCATCGCTCGAGACCCAATTGCGGGTGGCGCGTCAGGAAAGCGCGATCGACGCGCTCACCGGCGTTGCCAATCGAGGCGCATTCGACAAGGCGTGCCGCGAGTGGATGACAAGCGGACTGCTCCGCTTTTCGGTCCTGATGATCGACGTCGACGACTTCAAGCAGATCAACGACACGCAGGGCCACCTCGAAGGAGACCGCGTACTTGCGGCCGTCGGCGTCGCGCTGCAGAAAGGGGCGCGGTCGAATCAGGACTTCGTGGCGCGAATTGGCGGCGACGAGTTCGCCATCCTCGCGCGCGACCTGACGCTCACCGCTGCTGACTCGCTGTTCTCTCGAGTGGTGGCAACACTCGACGCGTATCGTAAGGAGCAGGCTTCGTCACTGCCGCATGTGACGCTGAGTTGCGGCGCGGCGGAGTTTTCGGCCGGAGACACCATCCGGAGCCTCATGCAGCGAGCCGACGAAGCCCTGTACGAGGCGAAGCGTCGCTGCAAGCACAGGGTCGTCACGAAATCTAAACCGTTTCTAAGAGATCTGTAGGCGGCCCGGGACTCGGGACTCGGGGTTCGGGACTCGGAAAACACGTGTCTCGGGATCCCCGGATTCGCGGGATTCGAGCCCCGAGTCCCGAGTCAGGCAGACGCCAACACTTCGTCCACAATCGCAAAGAGACGCGCAGGCTCGAGGGGCTTGGTCAGGAATCCGATCATGCCGGCGGCCAGACAGCGATCCTGATCCTCCTTCAACGCATGTGCGGTGAGGGCCACCACCGGTGTGTGGCGCCCGACGCCGCCTTCCATCGTGCGAATCGCGGCCACGGCCTCGAATCCGTCCATCTCCGGCATCTGGAGATCCATCAGGATGAGATCAAACGCCTGCCGCTGCACCGCTTCAACCGCCTCCCGCCCATTCGTCGCCGAGACGACGGTGAACCCGCGCCGTTCGAGGAGCGCCCTGGCCACACGCTCGTTGACGCGGTTGTCCTCGGCAAGAAGAACGGTTCCACCGAACGGCTGACGCTTCACCAGAGTCTCTGGACCGTGTTCTGAGCTCACCAGTGACAGCGCCGTCGATGGTCTGGTCGAAGAGTCGCCGAGCGATTCCTGAACGGCGCGCAGCAGGTCTGCACGCCTGACGGGTTTGATCAGACGAGTATGTGTCTCCGCGTCACCAGAGGCGGGAACGACCCCGGCATCCGCCGCGGTCAGCATCAGGACGAATCCCCTGGGCAGACGGCAGCCGAGTCGCTGCGCGTCACTGGCGAGCTGTCGCCCGTGTACATCGGACATTTGATGATCGAGAAGGAGCACGTCGAACGGGGAACCAGCGTTCCTGGCCTGCGAGAGGGCTGCAAGCGCCTCGGCTGCTGACGCGACCGCCCGAACCTCGGCGCCAAGTCCCCTCAGCAGGGACTGCAGAACGCCACGGCTCGCCTCATGGTCATCCACAACGAGGGCGCGAAGCGTCGAGAGCGACGATGAGTCGGACGCCGCGGCATCAGCGGCGGGAATAAGGTCAACTGGCACCACCACACGGAACGTCGAACCGCGGCCTTCCTCGGAGTCGAGCAGCAATTCCCCTCCCAGCAGCTCTACCAGACGGACAGATATCGTGAGGCCCAGACCGGTGCCACCAAACTGGCGCGAGGTCGAACTGTCCACCTGGGTGAAGGGGTCGAAGATCGCCGTCTGCCGGCCCTGAGGAATACCGATTCCGGTGTCCTCGACGGCGAAGTTCAGAGTCGCGCGGCCGTCCCGCGCAGCGCCCTCCCGCACGCGCAGCACGACGCTCCCCGCGTGCGTGAACTTGACGGCATTGCCCAGCAGGTTGACCAGGACCTGCCTGAGACGAAGCGCATCCACACGCACACGCCGCGGAAGGTCCACGGTGTAGTCACAGACAATCTCCAGCCCCTTCAGTTGCCCCACGAGCGCGACGGAGCGCACGATGTCGTCGAGGTACCCCTCCAGGTCGATCTCAATCGGGTCGAGCTGCATCCGGCCGGCTTCGATCTTCGAAAAATCCAGGATGTCGTTGATGATGCTGATCAGGCTGTGCGCGGAGGACGTGGCGATTCCCAGGTACTCACGTTGCTCCGATGTCAACGGCGTCGTGAGCACCAGCTCGGTCATCCCGATGACGCCATTGAGAGGCGTGCGAAGCTCGTGACTCATGTTGGCGACGAACTCGCTCTTCACACGACTCGCCTGTTCCGCCCGTTCCTTGGCGGCCCGCATTTCAGCGGTGCGTTCGGTCACCTGCTGTTCGAGCGTGTCGCGATGTCGTGCCAGTTCCGCCTCCCGCGTCTCGATCTCGGCGAGCATCGCATCGAAACCAATGGACAGGCGTCCGATCTCATCGTCCCGCACGGCCGAACTGATCCGGACTGAATAGTCGCGCGTCCGTGTCACGCGCAGCATGGCTTCCGATAGACGGCTCAATGGTCCCGCGATCGAGCGCTGCATCAGAAACGCCATCAGCACCGCAACACCGACGGAGACGACCAGCACGGCGAGACCAATGAGGAACAAACGCCTGTAGACCGCCTGGAGTTCCGCGAGGCTGACCTGGACATACACGGTCCCGACGATCTGGCCGTCGTGGACAACCGGGCGGGTAACGGCGAAGCCATCGGAGTTCTCGCCGGCGGCCGCGAGGTGCTCCAGTTCCGGAGGCTCAACCGTGCCCCGCTTGTAGAACGCCACGCGCTGTCCCCAGCGGTCGTACAGAGCAGCCGCGATAACGTTGGGACGATGGCGTAGCGAGGCGAGGGTATCGCCCGCGGCACGCGTGTCGTCGAAGACGAGGGCTGCCGCGCTGTTGGAACCAAGTACGTCGGCGAGCGTGCTCACGTCCGCGCCAAGCGCGCGGCGGAACGCCATTCCCTCAGACAGGGCGGTCACCGCCACCGCCAGCGTCAGGGCGACGGCGCATGCGAGTGCCGTGATCAGGGTCAGCCGCTGGCCGACGGTCAGGGATCGCCGCCTGAGTCTTGTCACCTGTCTCACTGAATCGGCCCGCGCGCCAGTCGCTTGAACGGGTTGCAGCCCGTCCAGCCGATGCCGATTTCAATCACGGTGGTCCGCCGTTCGACACCATCGTCTGCCCTCTCGCACCCGGCCGGGCGCTGGCTCCGCCGCGCCGTCGTTGCATGTTTTTGCATGCTGGCGGCGACCGACGGAGCCTCGCAGGTGCTCATGCGCGCGCAGGCCGTGGACGCTGCGAACAGCCGGCAGGTCAAAGCGGAATTCATCGTCAGCTTCCTGAGCTTCGTGGACTGGCCGGCGACCAAGACTGGCGCCCCACAAGGTCAACTACTGGTGGCCATCCTCGGCGATCCCGACTTCGCCGAACTGGTCCGGAGGGCCGCGACTCACCGTCCGGTGGCAGGACGGTCCGTGGTGGTGCAGGAGGTGCCGAACCCCGAGGGCGCGCGCGACGCGCACCTCGCGTTCATCGGAAGTTCTGAAGCCAAGCGGCTTCCCGCCATCCTCAGAAGCCTCGCGACACAACCGGTGCTGACCGTCGGCGATACCGATGGCTTCGCCCACGAGGGCGTGGCGATCAATCTCTACACGTTCGACAAGCGGATCCGGATCGAAGTCAACACCACGGCCGCGGAACGCGCGGGTCTGCGGCTCAGCTCAAACCTCTTACGACTGGCTCGAATCGTCCAATGACATCTGGAGCGCATCACGTCATGACCACATGCCTTCGTCGGCTCGGCGGCGTCATCATCCTCACGGTGGTGTTTGGCACTCGCGTCGCAGGCGGGCAGGCCCAGTCGGCTCAAACGGCGCCGGCAACGAGCCTCGAAGACCTCCTCGACGTCGAGGTCGAGTCGGTCGTCACGGCCGCGAGACATGCACAGCGGCCATCGGAGGCGCCCGCGTCGGTCACAGTGATCACCGCAACCGACATCGCGCAGTTCGGGTGGCGAACGCTGGCGGACGTCCTGGTGAGTGTCCGCGGCTTCAATGTCACCTACGACCGCAACTACAGCTACGTCGGAGTTCGCGCATTCGGCAGGCCGACCGACTACAACAACCGCGTGCTGGTCCTGGTTGACGGGCACAGGACCAACGACAGCATCTACGACGGCGCATACATCGGTACCGAGTTTCCTATCGATCTCAGCCTCGTTGACCGCATTGAGGTCATTCGCGGACCCGGCTCTGCCCTCTACGGAACCAGTGCCTTTCTTGCGGTCGTGAACGTGATCAGCAAACGGGGCGCGAATATGGCGGGACGGCAGGTGGAGCTCGAAGCGTCAAGTTTCAACACCTATCGCTTCAGGGCCTCACAGGGATGGTCGAACGACCACGGCGGCGAAGGGGTGCTGTCCGTCTCACGCCATGACAGCGAGGGGCCACACTCGCTGTATTTCCCCGAATACGCCAGTCCCGATACCAACAATGGCATCGCGACGGGGCTCGACGGTGATACCGCGACGCGTCTGTACGGCGCGGCCACCTTCGGCGGCCTGCGCCTGCAAGGTGTCTTCGGTGAGCGCGAGAAGCACGTCCCGACCGCATCCTGGGACACAGCGTTCGGCGACTCGCGTTTCACGACTCGCGACCGGCGAAGCTGGGGCAGCGCGTCGTACACGAAGGACGTCGGACCAACGGGCATTGACGCGCGTGTCTACTACGACCACTACAGATACACAGGCGACTACCCGTACGACACAGCCGTGTCCGTGGACAGCGCCGTTGCCGATGCCATCGGAGGAGAGGCCTCGCTCAGGAGGCGATTCGGCCGGCACCTGCTGACGGTCGGCATCGAGCCGCGGTTCAACCTCCGGCAGAACCAGATGAACACCGACGGTGAATCGTTGCTCGACGACCGCCGATCTTCGCAGGAAGTTGGCTCCTACGTGCAGGACGAGGTCGCGCTGGCCACGCGACTCACGGCGATTCTTGGCGCACGGTACGACTGGTGGAGTCTGAAGGGTGGCACCGGCCGGCCGCGGCTAGGACTTGTCTACCGCACAGAAGCAGACACCGCGATCAAAGCGCTCTACGGTGAGGCGTACCGCGCGCCCAATCTGTACGAGATGTACTACTACGACGCCAACGGTCTCAACCTGAACAACGAGACACTGTCACCGGAGGTCACCCGCACCACCGAGTTCGTGTTCGAACAACACCTGGCCCGTCGTCTGCGCCTGTCGGCCACGGCGTACTTCACACGCATTACCGGACTGATCGACCCCCTGCTGCAAGACAACGCGCCCGTCCTGTACGTGAACAAGGAGTCCGCACGTTCGACCGGCGTCGAGGTGGAGGGCGAGACACGATCGGCGACGGGCCTCCTCGTGCGAGCGAGCCTCGCGATCCAGCGCGCGACCGACAGCGCGTCGGACACCAGACTGTCAAACGCACCGGGCCAGCTGGGGACGCTCCAGGTTTCGCTTCCGGTCTGGCGGAGACAGATCGTGCTGGCCAGCGACTCCACGTTCACGTCGTGGCGCAACACCGTGTATGGAGAGCGCCTGCCGGCCTACTGGTTGAGCCACGTCACCGCGACCTACCGCCCACTCGCCTCGCCGGTCGTCGTCGGCGCCTCTGTCTATAACGTGCTCGACGCAAGCTACGCGCATCCTGTGGGCGTGGAGTTCAGGCAGCCGGCTATCCAGCAGAACGGCCGCACGGGGTCAATTCGGGTGACGGTGTCGTTCTAGCCCCGCGCTCCAGGGCAATTCGCGTGACACAGGCCACAACTGCAGACTCGCGGCCGGCGGCCGATTGAAGAACCGGATGGCCACCTCGCATTTGCCTGACCGAATGTCCACGACCCCTCTCCCGGAGGGGACGCCCCAGGTCTGCGTAGCCCGCCAGCCGATCATGGACCTGAAGAATCAGGTCTTTGGCTACGAGCTGCTCTATCGAGCTGCCTTTGGAGACACCAGCTGGGCGGGGGGCCCTGGAGACCAGGCCAGCGCGCGCGTGCTCAACGATGCCCTGCTGTCGCTCGGGCTCGAGACCCTCACGTCCGGGAAGTTCGCCTTTCTCAACGTCTCGCACCAGGTGCTCCTGCAGGACGTCGTCACCGTCCTGCCGCCGGAAGGCATCGTCGTCGAGCTTCTCGAAAACATCCCTGCGACCCCTGAGGTCGAAGACGCATGTCGGTCGCTGCAGAAGCGGGGTTACGCCATCGCCCTGGATGACTTCACACCGGGATGCCCCGCAGAAGCTCTCCTGCCCTACGCCAAATACGTCAAAATCGATTTGCTCTCGACGCCGCCGGATCAGTTCGCACCGCTGGCCTCGAGACTGCTCAAGAGCAAGCTTCGTCTGCTGGCGGAGAAAGTCGAGACGGCCGAGGCGCTGAAGATCGCATCGCAGGCGGGATGCACGCTGTTCCAGGGCTACTACTTCTGCAAGCCAACGACGTATGCGCGGGGCACAATGGCGCCCAGAAAGCTGGCATACCTCCGTCTGCTTGCCGCATTGAATCGACCCAATGTGACCGTGGGGTCGCTCGAAGAGATCATCAAGCAGGATGCGTCGTTCAGCTACCGCGTGCTGCGGTCGGCAAACTCAGCGGCATTCGGCCTGCGGCAGACCGTTCGATCCATCCATGAAGCGCTGATCCTGATCGGCCAGGATCGCGTTCGCAAGTGGGCGTCCATCTGGGCCATGGCCGGGATGAGCGATGGCGTCACACCCGAGCTCGTGAACATCACCATCCTGCGGGCGCGATGCTGTGAACTACTTGGCCAGAGCAGCACGCTCACTCAGGAGGGCTCCGACCACTTCCTCCTTGGACTGTGCTCGCTGCTCGACGTCATTCTCGGCAAGCCCATGAATCTGGCGCTCGAGGACCTGCCGCTCTCGACCGAGACCCGCGCGGCCCTTCTGGGCGGGGATAACCCTGAGCGCCATATCCTGGACGCCGTCACGGCCTACGAACGCGGTGCGTTCGAGGCTGCGGCCAACGCCGCTGCCCACGGTGGTGTAGACGCCGATATGCTCCCCGATGCGTATGCGAGCGCACTCAAGTGGGTGTGGTCGCTCGCGCGCAGCCAGGCCGCCTAAGCCCTCCCTTCCCTCACACGCGTCCCCCTCGACGCCCTGCGGCGTGGTATGTTCGACGGCAGGTGCTTTCGATGATGTCCTGGGTTCGCCGGCCGCTCGCGTTCGTCCACGCGCTTCTACGGATCCCGCCGGTCCGGCGCGTCGCCACGGCCAAGCTGCCAACCGACTACGGGGAGTTCGACATACAGGTCTTCAAGAACGGCGTGTCGGGAGACACGCATGTGGCGCTCATCCGAGGCGAAATCGGCGACGGTGAGCAGGTGCTCACCCGGGTGCATTCCTCCTGCCTGACGGGCGACCTCTTCCACTCCGCGCGCTGCGATTGCGGCCGGCAGTTGCACATGGCCATGCAGCAGATCGTTGACGAAGGCCGGGGCGTGCTGCTCTATCTCGACCAGGAGGGGCGCGGCATCGGCCTGGTACACAAGATTCGAGCGTACGCGCTCCAGGACCAAGGGGTGGATACGGTCGAGGCCAACGAACGACTGGGCTTCCCCGCTGACGGCCGTGACTACCGTGCCGGACTTCAGATTCTTCGCCTGCTCGGCGTCAAGACCATGCGGCTGCTCAGCAACAACCCCAGCAAGCTTCGAGCGGTGACGGGCGAGGGGCTTTCTGTCATCGAACGGTTGCCGATCGAAATTCTGCCGACCGAGTCCAGCGAGCGCTATCTCAGGACGAAGAAGGAGAAGATGGGGCACCTGCTGTCGTCCGTGTAGACCTCATGGACGTCCCGTCTTTCGCCGGCTGGCGCGCCGCCGCCGCGCTGGTCATCCTGAACGCGTCGCTCACGTTCGAGAACGTCTGGCCGACCCCAAGAATTCGATGGAGCAACGCGCTGTCGCTCGAGCTGGCGATCTGCGTGGTACTGCTGGCACTCACCCACCGCATCAAGGGGCGCATTGCACGTACGGCCCTTCCGGCGCTCTGGGTCGTACTCATTGCCGGCCACTATCTCGACGTGACCGCTCCAGGACTCTACGGCCGCGACTTCAATCTGTATTGGGATTCCCAGCATCTGGGCAACGTGGCCGCGATGCTGGCGCGTGACGTGCCGTGGTGGCTCATTGGCGCCGCGGTCGTCTTCGCGTTGATCCTGACGACTCTGGCCTTTCTACTCTCCCGGCTGGCGCTCGGTCAGATCGCGGCGCTGATGCCGCAGCGTCTGCCGCGTCGTGTCCTCACTGCATCGGCGATGCTCGTCATCCTTCTGTTTGTCGGCCAGCGCGTGAGCGCCACCTCGGTTGTCCCATTCGCCGATCCTGTCACCGAGGCCTACGCCCGGCAAGCTCGCTACGTGCTCGCGATGCTCGGACCTGGAGCCACAGCTCCGGTGCTCGGTGAGAGTCCGGCATTCGAAGGCCAGCTCCGCGGACTCGAAGGCTCAGACGTGCTCCTCGTGTTTCTGGAGTCCTACGGCGCCGTTACGTATGAGACGCCCGAGATGGCAGCGGCGCTCAGGAACAGTCGCGCCGCACTCGATGCCGCCGTCCACGAGTCTCAGCTCGAGGTTGTGTCCGCGTACGTCGATTCGCCAACGTTCGGCGCATCGTCGTGGCTGGCTCACCTGAGCCTCCTCTCTGGTGTCGAAGTCAGGGATCAATACGCGTACACCTCACTCATGGCCTCGACGCGGCCGACGATCCTCACGCATGCCAGGAGTCTGGGGTATCGAACCATCGGCCTGATGCCGGGAATGCGGCAACCCTGGCCCGAGGGCGCCTTCTATGGGTTCGACGACATTTACGGGCATGACGCGCTGCAGTACAAGGGGCCGCAGTTCGGCTGGTGGGCGATCCCTGACCAGTACGCCCTCGCCAAGCTCGACTCGCTCGAACGCCCTGCAGCGCCGCGCGCGCCCGTGTTTGTCGTGTTCCCGACCAGCACGACCCACGCGCCCTTCGGCCCCGCTGCGCCGTATCAGCCGGACTGGTCGCGAGTACTGACGGATTCACCGTACGACGCGGATGACGTCGAGAGGTCGATGGCTGCGGTGCCCGACCTGACGAACCTCTCCCCGAGCTACGTCCGGGCAATGGCGTACGACTTCTATACGCTCGCCGGATATCTGCGCGAGCAGAAGTCCGCTCCCCTCATCATCGTGATCGGCGATCACCAGCCCCCTGCCGCCGTGAGCGGCCGTGGTGCGTCGTGGCGCGTTCCTGTGCACGTCATCTCAGGCAAGCGCCACATCGTCCAGCGTCTGATCGACCACGGCTTTCGGCCGGGACTCCAGCCGAGCCAACCCGCGCTCGGCCCCATGCACGGACTGGTGCCGGTGTTCCTCGACGCCTTCGACGCCACCGATCCCGACTGACGCGACCTACTTCGAGAGGCTGAACGGTAGTCTCACGCCGCCGATCGACAAGGCGAGCAGCGCGCCGAGCACCGGTGGTCCATAGCCGTTCCACAAATACTCGTACCGAAAGATCACGTCGGCCGCGACGTGAAAGTTGATGACCATCAGCACTGCGAGGGCTGCCGCCAGACGCACACGCACTCCAAGCAGGAGCGCGGTTCCCGCGACGAGCTCTGCGAGAGGCACCACCCGGGCGAGCACTGGAGCGCCAGGGAGCGCAATCGTGTCGATGTACCACCGCGCCAACGGTCGTCCCATACCGCGCCACTGCTGCAGCTGTTGAGTCAGGAGCCCGCCATTCACGAACCAGTCGATCTTGTCGAGGCCCATGAAGAGCAGGAAGATTCCCATCGCCATCGACAGGACTCGAAGAGCGACGGCTTGAGAGTTAGCACGCATGGTGCACGACCGCCGGCGCGCGACGGCGAAGCCAGATCACGTCGATAGCAAAGGACCACGCCAGAGCCACGAGCGTTGCCGCCGCCAGTGGGACGCTGATCCAGACAGGAGTCACCGGCGCCAGGGCGACGCCCAGACCCACAAACTGCAACACAGCCACCGTCTTCCCTCTCCTGGTTGACCTCAAGGGACGCGCAAGCCACGGGAGGAGCCACCCGGCAGCCACGAACGCGTATCGCATGAGGCCGCACATCAACACCCAGATCCCGGCTTTCTCATGCTGCCAGACAAGCACCGAGAGCACACCAATCAGTGCAGCGTCCGTCTCCATGTCGAATCGAGCGCCGAAATCACTCGACAGTCCGGAGCGACGCGCGAGCGCCCCGTCCAACCCGTCCGATATCGCGACGATCACCAAAGCGCCAATCGTCCACCACAGCAGCGAGTTGGAGTGCGGTTCTGCCATCGTTCCAGCGACGAGGGCTGTCATCGCGGCACGGGTAGTCGTCACGAGATTGGCCGCTCCGAATCGAGGAAACGGATGGTGATTCCCTGCCGTCACCGTGACCACTGACATCAATGCCACGTACACAAACGCCGCGAGCCAGACGAACCCCCAGCTCAGCTCCATCCCCGCGACAGCCGCGAAACCTCCCGCGATTGTGCCCCCCAAACCAAGAAGCACGGCAGGGATGACGTTGTAACCGCGCGGTTCACGATTCACAATGTCCACCGATGCAGAACCAGGCCAGGGCCTTCTGGGTGACCGCTCCAGGTCACGGTGAAATTCGGAGCGAAGCGTTGGGAACGCCGGGCGGCGGGCAGGTTCTCGTTCGCGCGCTCTACAGCGGTATCAGTCGCGGCACCGAATCGCTGGTGTTCAACGGTCGCGTGCCCGTCACCGAACGCGAGCGGATGCGTGCGCCCTTCCAGACGGGTGACTTCCCCGGGCCAGTGAAGTACGGCTATTGCTCGGTGGGACGCGTCGAACAGGGCCCTGCGAATCTGCAGGGGCGGGACGTTTTCGTCCTGTATCCGCACCAGACTCACTTCATCGTGCCCACGGAAGCAGTGCACACACTCCCAGACGATGTGCCGTCCGCCAGGGCGGTGCTCGCCGCCAATGTTGAAACAGCCGTGAACGGCTTGTGGGATGCCCGGCCACATGTGGGGGATCGTATCGCGGTGGTGGGCGCGGGGACGGTGGGGTGCCTCGTCGCCTGGCTCGCGACCCGAATCGCCGGCACACGTGTAGAGCTGATTGACATCAACCCCGAAAGGGCATCGATCGCCAAGGCTCTGGGCGCGCGCTTCGCAACCCCCAGCACAGCGGCCAGAGACGCAGATGTCGTCATCCACGCCAGCGGCACCGCCGATGGTCTCGCGCTGGCCCTCGAGCTCGCCGGTCAGGAGACGCGCATCGTCGAAATGAGCTGGTTCGGCGATCAGATGGTCTCCCTTCCATTGGGCGGACCCTTTCATGCGCGGCGACTGGCCATTGTTTCGTCTCAAGTAGGCACCATCGCACCCTCGCAGCGGCCACGATGGGACCACCGTAGGCGCATGGCCCTCGCGTTGTCGCTGCTCGCCGATCCGGTGCTCGATCACCTCATCACGGGCGAAACGCCCTTTGAGCGCCTACCCGACGTGATGACGTCGCTCAGTTCCGGATCCAGCCATACTTTGTGTCACCGGATTGTCTACGACTGATCGGACTCCGCCAGCGACATTTGATGCCACATCACATCACGCGGAATCAGCTGCGACTCTTCGACAGGAACTGCAGGAGTATTTCATGTACAGCGTCACCGTGCGCGACCACATCATGATCGCGCACAGCCTCAAGGGGCCTGTGTTCGGACCCGCTCAACGTCTGCACGGCGCTACCTTCGTGATCGATCTCGAGCTCAAGCGATCCGATCTCGATGAAGACGGGATCGTGGTGGACATCGGCCGCGCGACCGATGTCCTGCGAAAGGTCGTGGCGGAGCTGAACTATCGCAACCTCGACGAGCTGCCCGCTTTCGCGGGACGCAATACGACGACAGAGGTGCTCGCACGCTATGTGTTCGACCGGGTAGCCTCGGCCATTCCGAGCGGCGAGCTTGGGCCCGGCGCACAGGGTATCGAATCCATCAAGGTGAGCCTGCAGGAGTCTCACGTCGCCGCGGGGTCCTACGAAGGCAGTCTCCGTACACGGAGCTGAGGTGCCCTCACTTTCGCTCGTGGCGCCGGGGTCGCTGGACCAGCACACCGGCGGCTACGTCTATGACAGACGAATGGCAGACGGTCTGCGCGGACTGGGCTGGGACGTGCAGGTCATCGAGCTTGCTGGCGAGTTTCCCAATCCCTCGGCCAACGCACTCGATGAAGCCGCACGTGCACTGGCGGGCGTTGCCTCTGGCAGACTCGTCGTCATTGACAGTCTTGCGTTTGGCGCTATGCCTGATGTCGTCGCCTGCGAGGCATCGCGCTTGTGCCTCGTGGCGCTTGTGCATCTTCCTCTGTCTGCCGCTGCGCTTCTCGAGGGCGGGGACGAGGTGAGCGTGACGGCTATGGAAGGACGCGCGCTGCAGTCCGCGAAAGGAGTCATCGTCACGGGGAGGGCGGCGCTGCCGCTGCTCGAACGCTACCGACTGCCAGCCGAACGCGTCATCGTGGTTGAACCTGGAACCGATCGGGCACCGATCGCGCGAGGCTCACACACTGGTGAGCCGCTCGAGTTGTTGTGCGTGGCGACGCTGAACTCGATCAAGGGACATGAACAGCTGCTCGAAGCGCTGACAGACGTGGGGCCATCGGACTGGCGATTGACGTGTGTCGGCAGCCTGACGCGAGACCTGGAGACCGCGGCGCGCGTGCGCGACGCAATCGTTCGCCTGAATCTGCAGGATCGAGTGACACTGACAGGAGAGCTTACCGGCGATGCGCTCGAGGAACACTTCAACCGCGCCGATGTCTTCGTGCTGGCGTCTCGTCAGGAAACGTTTGGCATGGCCGTCGCTGAAGCCCTCGCGCGTGGGATTCCGGTCATCGCCACCGCCACTGGATCTGTCGAGGCGCTCCTGGCGGATGACGCCGGCCTTGTCGTGCACGTGGGTGATCGTCAGGCGCTGGCCTCCGCGCTCCGTCGTGTTCTGGGCAGTTCGTTGATACGCGCTCAACTGGCCGCGGGCGCTAGCCGTACCAGAACGCGTTTGCGGACCTGGGATCAGGCCGCCACGGAGTTGGCCCGAGGGCTCGAGGCGCTTGTGTATGGATAGCTCCCTGGCGCACTGGCTGCAACTGCGCGAAGCCTCAGATGCGCAGTCCCGATCGACGGCCCTGACGCGTGACATTGCAGCCGTCGTGGCCCCATTTGACACTGTGAACGTGCTCGATCTGGCGACCGGCGCCGGCTCGAACATCCGCTATCTGGCTGAGCGACTTCAGGGTCGCCAGCGATGGCTGACCGTCGATCGGGACGCGGATCTTCTGGAGGCGCTCCTCGAGCGAATGCACCGGTGGGGACACGGCCGAGGGTATGACGTCAACGTGGGACCAGACACGTGCACCATCCGTGGTCCCCGCCTCGACTGTCACATCGAGACGCTGCAGCTGAATCTGAGGGTCCTGCACGACCGCGTGCTCTTCGCCGGACGTCATCTCGTCACAGCCTCCGCACTGCTCGATCTCGTCTCCGAATCCTGGCTGCGAGATATCGCGGGCCACTGCCGCGCCGAGAATGCGGCAGCGCTCTTCTCTCTGACCTACAACGGGCGATCCACGAGCGAACCACGCGAGCCGGAAGACGACCTCGTGCTCGAGTTATTCAACCGGCATCAGACGACGGACAAGGGACTGGGTGGTCTGGCCGCTGGACCTGATGCGGCCGCCGTCGCCGAGCAATGCTTCACGGAAGCCGGATTCGTCGTCCGACGGGCAGCGAGCGACTGGACCATCTCGCCTGCCGAGCGCGACATGCAACGCCTGCTCATCGACGGATGGGCACATGCCGCCAGGGAGATTGCACCGCGACGCAGCCGCACCATCACGGCGTGGCACGGCCGGCGCATCCAGCATCTCGACGCCGGGCATTCACACGTCGTGGTCGGCCACGACGATCTCGCGGCCTGGCTTCCCCGCTCGACGTAGCCATGCCCCGCTTCGACGCTGAAGACATCCGCCGGTACTACGATCGGCACACGCCTGCTTTTCTCAGCCGCGGTCAGGGTCGCGGAACAGGATCCATCCACCGGGCCGTCTGGGGGCCTGGTGTCACGACTCGCCGTGAGGCCTTTCACTACGTGCACGATCGCATTGCGGACCTGGCGCGATCGGTGTCCGGGACGTCAGGCGCCGCTCACCTGCTCGACCTCGGGTGCGGCGTCGGTGCCAGCCTCTGCTATCTCGCGACACAGCTCGAGATTCGCGGCACCGGCGTCACGTTGAGCCCGGTCCAGCGCACTATCGCCGAAGCGAGAATTCACGACGACGGCCTGTCGGACCGGCTGCGGTGCATTGACGGTGACTTCAACGCGCTACCACCGGACGTCGAAGCGATCGATCTGGCCTACGCGATCGAGTCGTTCGTGCACGGAGCGTCCCCACACCGATTCTTTGCCGAGTGCCAGCGCGTCGTTCGACCGGGCGGACTTCTCGTGATTTGTGATGACTTCATGCGGGCCGCTTCGAGCCACGAGTCGAGACGAGCACTCGACCGATTCCGCGAGGGATGGCACATCAACACGCTGATCTCTCGCGACGGACTGGTCGAACTCGGTCAGGCAGCCGGATTCGAACTCGACTCCGCCACAGACCTCACGCCGTGGCTCGAGCTCTATCGCGCGCGAGACCGCTTCCTCGCGATGCCGGCGAACGTCTTCGACTGGGCATGTCGAAGCCTTCAGCCTCTGCTGCGATTGGACCCGCCGCTCATCGATTGCGCGAATCGGCGCTTCGGCCACCTGCTCGGGGGACACGCCTTGCAGACCTGCCTTGCCAGGGGCTGGGTCGGCTACGACCTCGTGGTCTTTCGGCGTCGGTAGGTGGGTTTCGGCGGATCGCATCTTGCCTCCGCCGAGCACATGTTTACCAACCACACGTTCTCGTTGCTTCTACCCAACGACAAGCGATGTCCCGGATATTTCGTCACCTGCTACGCCGAACACAGACGCAACTGCTTTGCCGATCCTGCGTGTGTCGAGGAGGTCACACGGCAGTTACTGCACCTCGCCGAGGCCTACCACTTTGCAGTTTCTGCGTACTGTTTCATGCCGGACCACGTCCAGCTCGTGCTTGAAGCTGCGTCCGTCGAATGCGGGCTTTCACGTCTGATGGGAACCTGGAAGCAGAAGACGGGCGGCATGCACGAGCGTACGACCGGAAGAAAGCTGTGGCAGAGCGGCTACCACGATCATCCGTTGACGAACGAGGCCGAGCGCCTTGCGGCTATCGGCCGCATCCTCACCACTCCTCTGAGAGCCGGCCTGGTCTCGGACCTGCGCCTCTATCCCTTCTGGGGCTCGGCTGTCTGGGGCCGCGAAGAGCTGCTGGCCTATTTGACCGCTTCAGACACGGCCACCGATCTGTCCACGCGGCGGAACGTCGCGACGACCGGGTTGTGATCCGACACTTCCCCGAGTCCCAGCGTCATGGTGTCAACCGCCTCGAACGAATCCACGACGAGGTCGTCTCGTGACGCGTAGAGCACGTAGTCGATACGAGACCGACCGTTGGGGCGTGTCGCGCCATTCGCGATACCCCGTGCGGTGCCAAGAGCTGTCGCATCGGACCAGGCATCGCGATAGCTGGAAAAAAGCGGGGTGAGCTCGCTCGCGTCCGCTTCGGCATTCAGGTCGCCCACGAGAATCCCGGGACCGAAGCCTTTGGCCCACGGCAGCAGGACTCCGAGCTCGCGGATGCGGTCAGGTTGGTTCTGGCGATTGGCGGCAAGGTGCGTCACCACGATGGGGACCTGCGGCAATCGCGCAAGGCGCACCGCCAGGCCGACTCTTCCCTCGTTCAGGCGGACGACATTCGACTCGACAATCCCCTCGCGACTGAAGAACGCCAGCCCCTCAGTCGCCACGTCGTCGCCCCTCCCACTGTCCATGCACTTCGTGTTGGTCGTGATCCATGCACGCGCATGGACGTAAGTCCACGGTTGACCGCTACGCTGCCGAAGCCCCTCGGCAATCAAGGCAGGTTGATCGTCGCAGCCAAAGTCCATGTCGTTGCGCATGGCTTCCTGTACGCCGACGAGGTCGGCGCCCAGGCGATAGATGGCGTCGATCGTCCGCTCGAGGTCGTAGGGACCTCGGCGCGGCGCGCCTTTGTGAATATTGAACGTCGCCACGCGGAGCGTGGGACGCACGTCCACGGTGCTGGGGTTTGTCCAGACAGAACCCACGGCCAACACCGTGGAGACGAGAAGAAAAATAGCGATCCAGACGGTACGCCTGATCATAGGTGCCGGACGCAAATATACACCCGGACTTCGCGCATCGAGCGCCAACCGTCTCCCTCGGTCGTAGTGCTCGGCTTTCCTGGCGCGCCGAAGCGCAACGCGCGAAGGCGGGAGCCGAGCCATTGATTGCTAGACCTCGGCGGCCAGCATACGTGTCACGTCAGCCGCCGGCACCTCCCGGCAACCGCTCGTGTTCTGGCCTGCCCACAGCGGTGAGAAATCCCCGGACCCGTGCCGTTCGCCGTGGGCGCGAAGCGGCGCCATCGCGGCGGTGGCCAACGGAAACGCTGGCGCCGTCGTGGACATCGGTCCGCACTCACGCATCAGGCGGTTCACGATTCCACGGGCTGGCCGTCCGGTAAACAGGTTCGTCAACGCGGTATGGCGCGACGCATCGGACTTCAATGCCGCTCGATGCGTCGCACTCGTGCTCGCCTCCGGACACAACAGGTAGGCGGTTCCCACCTGCACACCCGCGGCGCCCATCGCCAGAGCCGCGGCGACGCCGTGCGCATCCGCAATGCCTCCCGCCGCGATGACCGGCACCTTCACGGCCTGTACTACCTGCCGCACCAATGCGAGAGTCCCGATCTGCGTCGTCACATCGTCAGACAGGAACATGCCCCGATGTCCACCCGCCTCGAGTCCCTGCGCGATGATGGCGTCTATCCCTCGCGACTCCAGCCACAGCGCCTCCTCCACCGTCGTCGCCGACGAGAGAATCGTCGAACCCCACTTGCGTGCGCGTGCCAGTAGCTCAGGCGACGGCAAACCGAAGTGAAAGCTGACAACCGGCGGCCGGAAACGGTCGAGGATGTCTGCGGCGTCATGGCTGAAGGGCGCTCGTCCGGGCCCCACCTGGATCGCCTGGATATCAAGGCCGAGCTCGGCATAGTACGGCGCGAGTAACTCCTGCCATGCCGATTCGCGCTGGGGGTCTGGCGTTGGTGGGACGTGGCAGAAGAAGTTGACGTTGAAGGGCTTGCTCGTGCGAGCCGTCAGCGATGTCAGCTCCCTGTCAATCGCGTCCGGGTCGAACGTTGCGCACGGGAGCGATCCCAATCCGCCAGCATTGGACACTGCGACTGCCATATCGCTGGCTTGCACTCCGGCCATCGGCGACTGGATGACCGGCAGATCAATACCAAGCAGCGTCTTCAGAGTCACGACCTTCTCCCGATGCCTTCAGACTGGCCGTCTCACGTCATTTCACGCGAGCGCTGGAGTTCGAACCGGGACCGGCGTTCCGGCCGTACGCTTTTCGCCGATCTGCTGACGCCACATCGCGTAGTACAACCCGCGTGCCTCGAGAAGCTCGGCATGGGTACCAGACTCGGTGATGGAGCCACGTTCCAACACGACGATACGGTCGGCGTGCATGATCGTGGACAGGCGGTGAGCGATAAGGATCGTCATCACCTCGTGATTCGTCCCCACTTCGCGAATCGTCTGCCCGATTTCTTCCTCTGTCAGCGAATCCAGCGAAGAGGTGGCCTCGTCAAAGACCAGGAGGTCGGGCCGTCGCAAGAGCGCACGTGCGATCGACAGACGCTGCTTCTCGCCGCCCGATACCTTCACGCCACCCTCGCCAATGACGGTGTCCAGGCCTTTCGATGCGCGGGCCAGCAAACTGTCGCAGGACGCCTTTCGAAGTACCTCGAGACATTCGGCGTCTGTGGCCTTCGGCCGTACAAACAGCAGGTTCTCGCGGATCGTGCCCGAGAACAACTGCGTGTCCTGCGTCACAAACCCGATGTGCTCCCTCAGTTCGTTGAGATCGACGTCTGACGCTGAGTGGCCGTTGTAGAGGATGTCGCCGACTTCCGGACGGTAGAGCCCGACCAGCAACTTGACGAGAGTGGTTTTTCCCGCGCCGGAGGGTCCCACAAAGGCAATCGTGTCGCCGAGGTTCACCGTAAATGAAATATCCGTCAGCGCTGGAGTGGTCGCGGTCTGATGCTGGAATCCAACATGCAGGAACTCCAGCCGGCGCAGATCTCCCAACGGCACAGGGTTGAGCGGCCGGGGCTCCTTCTTCATGTCGAGGATGTCCTGAAAGTTCTTCAGCGACACCTCGGCCTCGCGATAGATGTTGATGATGTTCCCGAGCTCCTGCAGCGGTCCAAAGATGAAGAAGGAATAGATGAAGAGTGAAAAGAACTGCCCGACGGTGATCGCCTGCACGTAGATCAGGTAGAGCATCAGAAACATGATCGTCGTGCGCAATGCATTGACGACCGTGCCCTGGATGAAGCTGAGACTGCGGATGTACCGCACCTTCTTCAGCTCGAGCTGGAGAATCTTGTCGGTGGTGCTGTTCAGCCGCGCGATCTCCTGTGGAGCCAGCCCGAGACTCTTGACCAGTTCGATGTTGCGAAGCGACTCTGTCGTGGCCCCCGCCAGCGCCGTCGTCTCGGCCACGATGGTCTTTTGCACGACTTTGATCTTCTTGCTCAGCACCGAGCTCAGGATGCCGAGCACCGGCACGGTCAGGAAGTAGATGGGAGCGATCAGCCAATGGACGCTCCAGGCATAAATCATGACGAACACGATGCCGACGAGTGACGTGAACAACACGTTGATCGAGGCTGAGACAAGCCGCTCGACGTCGGTCCTCACCTTTTGAAGCTTGCCGAGCGTCTCGCCGCTGCGCTGGTCCTCGAACACCGAGTACGGCAGCTCCAGGGAATGCTCGATGCCGTCTGAGTACAGCCGGGCGCCCAGACGCTGTGTGATGACGTTGATGAAATAGTCCTGGAAGTTCTTGGCGACCCGCGACACGAATGCCACTCCCACGGCTGCCGCCAGAAGCACGCTGACGCCACGAAAAAATTCTCCGGTCGTGTATTCGGAGAAGCGCGTCGCGTATTCGTCGATCACATGCCGGAAGATCAGCGGATCGAGAAGCGAGAAGATCTGATTGATTGCGGCGAGCACCAGGGCGAGCGCAACGAGCCGCCAATAGTCGGCCAGGTATCGGGCGAGCAACTGCATCGTCCGATGATATCGCCCTCCTACCCTTCCTGACCGCAGTGGCCAACATGTAAACTGGACACCGGCCTGTGCTCATCTTCGAGCTCTTTCCTCTCTTTCTCGCCGTGCTGTGCGTGATCGTCGGCGTCTCCCTGTGGATGGCACGCGGCGACTAGTGACTTCCCTCCGTGGCTTGCCTCGCGCTGGCAACGCACGAGCGACCATATTCTGGGCCTGTTCACCTTGCGGATGCTGACTGCATGCAGCCCGGCGTGCTCAAGGAGCAAATGGAGATCGACGTCGGACCTGAACCCGATGCGAGCCGTCAACGGCGAAATCAGCCGTTCGAACCTGGATGCCAGTGGTGCGTGGCTCAAGAAGTGGTTCAGGAGCACGATGCGGCCTCCCGCGCGACAGACACGGCGCATCTCTCGAAGGGCAACAACGGGGTCGGCTACGACGCTCATCACGTACGCGGCATAGACCACATCGAACGACTCGCTGGGAAACGTCAGATGGTGAGCGTCCATTCGCATCAGTTCAATATTTCGGCCGGGTCCGATGTGACTGGCGGCTTCGCGGAGCATGGCGGCGGACGCATCGATTCCGGTGACTCGACACGTCCCCGGGTAGAGCGATGCCGTCAGGCCGGTACCGATCCCCACTTCGAGCACATCCTCGCCACCCTCGAGATTCAGCTCACGTATTGCCTCATGTCGTCCGGCCTGCAGCACGTCGCCACAGACCCGGTCGTACACCGACGCGAACGTCGCGTAGCAGCGGTCCACCACGCGGTGGTCGAGTGCCGCTACCGAAAGTACTGTCCCTGCCATGGCTGAATCCCGCAAGGCATCTACGCAGCCTCCTGCGCTCGAAAAAGCAAGGACCGATCCACCGAACCTCCATTGAGCTCGATCCATGCGAGGACTGGACGATGGTCAGAGCCAAAGCGATCTTCGATCGCAGTCAGGCTGCTGAACCACGCGGCGGGTGGCGTTCAAATGGACGCTCACCACACGGAGTCGCCAGGGCGCTCCGGCAGCGTCGCGTCGAGTGACTGTGGCAGCCGCTGCCACGCGCCGCTGGCGCTCGAAAGGCAGTTCGATTCCCGCCAGCTCCGTCAGCGGCAAGGTGGAGAGAATGGCATTGCCCCGGTCTTCGCCTGCCGCTCCTTCCTCGGATCCATTGCGCATGGAGGGAAGGTAGAACACGCTGAGTCCACGAGTCCGGGCCGTCTCGACAATGTCCTGACGCGCACCAGTCGGCGGAGACGGAGACATCCGCCGCGGGATTGCAGCTCCTTCGACCAGCAGACATGACGCCGCCATGGCCAGCCGGTCGTGTTCGTCTGTGAGCTCGTGCCAGTCGAGGGGCCTCTCGACTCCGGCGTCGCGTGCGCCCTCAATCGTTCGGCACACCGTAGCCGACGCGTCCTGTGGCAGCGCCACCCGTCGGGTGGCGCAAATTGTGGCGAGTGCGGCAGCGACAGCAACGACAATCAGTCGTGGGCCACGCACGGCCCCTCAACGTGACGCTGCGAGTGTCCTGCGATCGCCAAGGCTCGCACCCTGCGCGATCTTGCTCTTGATCTTTGTGACATAGCGACGCGACATCTCCTCGTCGTAGCCCGCGGCCCGGAACGCGTCGTTCCATTGCGCGTCCGAGAGACGTCCCATCAGTTCGGCGGTCCAGCGCACGTCAGCGGGTGTCAGCGTTTCCACGAGCGACTTATGGATGCCCCGGTAGTCGAACTCGATCTGGTCACCCTTGATGTTCTTGATGAATCCTTGCGCTTCGAAGTCTTCGAGGTCGTTGCGTGACCCCTGCCCGAGGCTCTGGGTAGGAAACCAGGCAAGAAGCCTTGGGTACGCCGTCTTGCCCAGTGATGCGCCCAGGTCCTGCACGACCATGACCTGCATCGAACGTCCGTCGGTTCCTACCGTCTCGTAGACCTTGTTATTCGAGGTCTTCCAATCCCAGTTGTTCAGGATGACGTTGGCGACGAGGAGGCCTCTGAATTCCTGGGTGGCAAGCAGGTCGTTTTCGTACCAGGACCATTCCGCGACCACCTTCCGGTCAGGTAACTTCGGACGGAAGCGTCCTGCCGGTTGAGGTCCGCCCTGAGCCCCAATCAGCATCCAGGATGGGACGTAATACGTCGGCGGCTGGTGGTATCCGATCGCCCACAGGACACGCGACACCGCCACCTCTGGCTGCGCCTCGGGACCGAGCTTCACGCTCCACTCCAGGCCTTCCGGATCGCGGACGTCGTAGCCCCCGCTGTAGCCGGTTTCGTCCGCGGCGACGAAGACGAACCCGGTGGCTGGATCCGGCACGAGCGCCCTGCCCCCTGGACCCAGAAACAGATCGCGATCGGCAATATCGGTTGGGTTCTGCCAGAGGCGCGCCACATCCGCCGGAGTGGGATTCTCGAGCGTCGGTCGAAGCTCTCCACCAACCAGGCAGGCCGTTGTCGCCAGAGCGACCACCAGGAACATCAAGGCAAGTCGGGTGTGCTTTTCCACGCCGCTGGGGAGTGCATGAAACCTGCCAGTCCTGCGCAGTTTCACATCCAGGTTGGGGGTGCTAGTATTTGGCGAACAAAAGGCGAACGCCTATGCACCCCACGCCTTACCTCTTCGAACTCGACACGCCCAGGCCTACGACACGCGAGATAGCCGAGGCTGTGCGTCTGGGCGGAGCCAGCGCCCTACCGGATGCCGTCCGCCGTGCCGATGCCGCAACCTACCAGGAGGTCCGCTGCCGGTCAGCACTCAACGCAGTCGAGGGCATGCCGTTTCGCTGGACGTTGAATCCCTATCGCGGCTGCACGCACGGTTGCCACTACTGCTACGCACGCCGCTACCAGACACAGTTCGCCCTTGGCGCGGACGACGAGTTTGCGTCGATTATTTTTGTGAAGACGAATGTCGTGAAGGTTCTTGCCCGCGAGCTCGACGCGGCATCATGGAACCGCGAGTACGTGGCCGTGGGAACAGCCACTGACTGTTACCAACCCATCGAAGGTCACTACAAGCTCACGCGCCAGGCACTCGAAGCGCTTCACGCGCACAAGACGCCGGCGGGGATCGTGACCAAGGGTCCGATGGTCGTCCGCGATCGGGATATCCTCGCCGACATGACCCGCGCGGCCGGGTGCACGGTCTTCGTGAGCGTGCCCACAGTCGATGAAGATGTCTGGAGTCAGCTCGAGCCAGGAACGGCGCACCCGCTCCAGCGACTGCGAGCGGTCCGTGAACTGGTGGACGCGGGTATCGAGGCAGGCGTGCTCATGAACCCCATCGTGCCTGGGTTGTCGTCAAAGCCGGCACTCCTCGAGCGCACCGTCAAAGCGATCGCCGACCATGGGGCGCGTTTCGTCGGCTGCAATGTGATGTACCTCGAAGGCGGCACCCGAGACCACTTCCTGCATTGGCTCGGAGCGTCGCATCCCGAGCCTTTCTCTCGTCGAGAGATGACCCAGCAGCCACTCAGGTGGACGAGCGCCAGACGCTGAAGCGAGCGCCCAGGAGCGTTACGCCGCGACGGGCTCCGTCAGAAGGTCGATCACAACCGGAAAGTGATCCGACGCCGTGGTGGCCTCCGTAGAGCTGACCACTTCGCACCGGGCGATCCGCCCTTCATACGCCCGCGGTACGAAGACGTAGTCAAGGCGTACGTGCGGGTCCCATGTCGGCATCGTCAGCCCGGCCTCATCCCGATGACACGACCGGAACGCGTCCACGTATCCGGCGTCCAGGACTGCCTGGATCGTGCGCCACCGAATCTGACGTCCTCCCATCCACACGAAGGGCCTCAGTCGCCACGGCAGGCGGGATACGTCGAGCCGTTCATTGGGCGCCAGCGTATTGAAATCTCCCGCCAGCACATGAAACCCCTTCTGGTGTTGAGCGATGCTCTGCAGCAGGGCTCGCAGCTCGTATACCCGTCGCTGCTCCGTGATCGGCGAATGAATCGCGCTCAAGTGCACACCAAAGACTCGTGTGCCTTCCTCAGTCACGATCTCGATGAACGCATGCCGGGACAACCCGGGCCGGTGCCACGACGCAGTGACCGGCCGGCGGCTCAAGTAGCCGAGCGACTGCTGCCTGAACGACGCCGAGGTGGTCATCTGGGTGAGCGATGCGAGGCGGTGCACGGTGTCGAGATCCGTGGCCTCCTGCAGCAGCACGATATCGGGCTGGCAGGCGTTGATGACGTGGGCGAGTCGCTCGACCCGGCCCACTCCCCCACGCTGGATGTTGTACGTGAGCAGGCGGAGGTTCACGCGGTGTCATCCGCCTTGCGACAGAGGATCAGGTACGGTTGGTCCAGCAGATCACCGCGAACCTGAAGGACGATTTCGCGCGACGCCTGAATGTTCACTGGTCGTCTCACGAGTCCCATGAGCTGTTCGCGAAGAGGTGCCAGATCCGGGGCGATATCCGGGTCATCCTCACTCACCGGACGCGAATGCACGCCCGGAATGAAAAAGCCGTTCAGCTTGAAGAGACCGACGGCCTTCTCCCCCACCATCGTCACATCGAGGTCGCTGGTGCCCGGTCCATCGGCATCAAACGGCTCATCAACTTTCCAACGATGCCCGGTCACCCCGCTGCCCCGAAGGACGACAGTCGTGCCCGGCGGAATCGCTGTCTGGAGGATTCGGCAAAACTCCTCGTAACGATTCACATCGCCGTCAAAAGCCAGCCGTATCAGGTTGGAGCGCTTCTCCTCTTCGGTGAGGCCTCCCTGCACGGCGACCGAGCGACCAACGTGTTCATCTGCCATCGTCTACTCCACCAGTGCGGTGTGCGAGCCGCGGACGCTCTAGGTGCACCCGCGCAGCAGGAAGATGAGAAAGAGCAATGAGGCCGGGACGCCGAGAAACCAGAGAATCCCGTACCCGACGACGCCTTTTTCCGAATTGCGACTGAACATATGACCGTTCTCCTTTTCGAGTTCTCTACAGGCTTTTAGAGCAATGCTCGTGCCGGTGAGACCCTCAGGGAACGCGACAGCGGGACGACGCACGCACGGAGGTTCTTACCGTCGCGCTGTACAAACTGCCGGGGGAGGTGCGACGGTGCGGGGTGCGACGGTCCGATTGACCTAATTGATCAGCGTGCCAGCAGCAGGCGCGATGGGTCTTCTACGTATTCTTTGACGGCGACGAGGAACTGCACGGCCTCGCGTCCGTCGATCAATCGATGATCGTACGTGAGCGCCACGTACATCATCGGACGGATCACGACGGCGCCTTTCATGGCAATCGGACGATCCTGGATCTGATGAAGGCCGAGGATGGCGACCTGCGGCACGTTCAGGATCGGCGTGCTCAATAGAGACCCGAACACACCGCCATTCGTAATCGTGAACGTCCCGCCCCTTAGATCCTCGAGTGTCAATGTGCCGTCCGTCGCACGAGCGGCACAGTTTCTGACGCCCGTTTCGATATCCGCGAAGGACATGCGATCGGCATCTCGCAGCACAGGAACCACGAGGCCGCCTTCAGCCGCGACGGCGACGCCGATGTCGTAGTAGTGCTTCAGCACCACCTCGTCTCCCTGGATCTCGGCGTTCAGCTGCGGGAAGGTTCGGAGCGCGGCGATGCTCGCATTGACGAAAAACGCGGTGAGTCCAAGGTTCACGCCGTGACGCTGCTTGAAGTTCTCCTTCGCGCGCGCGCGCAATTCCATCACGGCGGTCATGTCGATTTCATTGAACGTCGTGAGCATCGCTGCCGTTTGCTGCGCCTCGAGCAAACGACGGGCGATGGTCTGCCGACGCCTGGACATCCGGACGCGTTCCTCCATGCGACCCTTGCCGGGTGATGCCTCTGGAGCGCGCTGTGGGGATTCGGGTGCTGGGGCTGCGGCAGGCGGGGGCGTGGGCGCGGCCGCGC
>JABFSA010000182.1 GCA_013140775.1 Acidobacteriota bacterium
CCATGCGTGAACGCGTCAGGGTGATCGTGCCGAAGCCCGGCGATCGGGATTCTGTCGCCAGGCTTCGGCACGATCACCCTGACGCGTTCACGCATGGGCAGCCAGCTGAGAAACCCTGTCGCGCGGTTCGGCTGGTTCTCGGTGGTGTAGGCGCCATGATCGTACCAAGTGCGGATCGGAAGGCGGCTGGCGATCTCTGCGGCATTGCCGACGTGGTCGCCGTGGTAGTGGCTGACGACGACGTAGTCGAGCTGTTGGAGACCGGATTCCTTGATGGCCTTCATGATGCTTTCAGCCTGCATCTTGTTCGGATCGTTCGTGCCGGTATCCCACAGCAGTGACTCACCGCCTGGCGTCACGAACAGCGTGGCCTGGCCACCCTCAGTATCGATGAAGTAGATCTCCAGGGGCTTCTGCGAGCCCGCCTGCCCATCGACACGAGCCACCATGAGTGGCACGAGCATCACTATTGCCAGCAGCGAGGGCCATGTCCTGCGCATTCTCAGCCTCCATTCATCCATGTGATGGCGTCAGCGTGCGAAACATATCGCAGATCGACCGTATTCGTACGGGAGTTTCACAGCCCGCCGATCAGCTGGCACACACCAGATATCAGCGCCAGAACCAGATATCTGGCTCAGCCGGAACGGTGCTATGGCGTGGGGCCGACGACGGTATTGGTCAGTGTCCCGATGCCCTCGTAGGTGCACACCGAGCGATCACCAGCCTTGAAGTAGATAGGTGGCGTCCGGGCAGAGCCGACGCCGGCCGGCGTACCGGTCGTCACGAGGTCGCCCGTCCTCAAGGTCATGATGCTGGTGGCGTATGCCATCTGCTCGAAGACGTTGTGGATCATGAAGGACGTGTTTGCCTGCTGCAACACCTGACCGTTCAACGAAAAGGTCACCGCCAGCTTCTGTGGATCGGGCACAAATTCTCTGGGCGTAATGAACGGACCAAGAGGCGCGAACGTGTCGTGGTTCTTGCTGACCACCCAATCCGATCCATATCGCGTGTCGCCACGGCCACCGCGATCGGACACATCGTTCTGGAGGGTGTAGCCAAAGATGAAGTTGGCGGCCTGAGACACAGGCACGCGGCTCGCCGGCTTGCTGACCACCGCACTCATCTCGCACTCCCAATCAACGTTGGTGCGACCAGGTGGCAGGCGAATCGCTTCTCCCTCCGCAATGATCGCGGCCGGGGACTTCATGAAGACATAGGGATTCCAGCGCGTGTCATCAGCAGCGCGCTCCCAGATCCCAGGCGCACTCCGTGTATTCGGCAGCGCGGAACCCGAGGTGGCCGCCCCCATCCCCGGAACCTGCTCGCGCAGCTTCGCCATCTCCAGATCATGTTCGCTGTAGTTCACCGCGACATTCAGCATCGTGGTTGGATACATGATCGGTGGCAGGATCTTCACCGCCCGAACCTCATGGACATACGGCGGCCTGCTCGCGCCTGCGTTTTCGACGCTGCGCACGATCTCGACGATCCGCGCACGAAGCCCGGTGTCGTAGCGATTGATCAAATCTTTCATGTCGGTCGGGGGGGCCACGGTGGACGCAGGCGTTCGAATCGCTGCGTGCGCCGTCGGGAAGTCGATCACCACCGACTCGCGAAGCACGATCCCGACAAACGTCCTGCCCTCGCGTTCGAATGTGCCGAGCTTGAAGGGCGTCGGCGCCTGCGCATGGGTCAGGACACCGGCAATCGTGGACGCAATCACAACTCCCAGGATCAACTGGCTTCTCATGAGTGGATCCTCGCTTGAACGTGCGGCGGCGGTTGGGCTACGAGCTGTATTCGACCGTAACGGGGGCGGGAATCAAACGCTTGTCCCATGCCTCTTCGAGAAGACGACGGACGGCGGTGCGACCACGCTCGCCATATTCCAAGGTCAATTGATTGACGTACATGCCCACGAACCGATCGGCCTTTGCCCGATCCAGGCCGCGGCCGAACTGCAACGCGTAATCGAGCGCTTCGTCGCGATGGTCCAGCGCGTACGCAATGCTGTCGTGCAACAGGCGAGAAACCGTGCGAATCGTGTCGCCGCCGAGATCCTTGCGAATCACATTGCCGCCGAGCGGCAACGGCAACCCCTTCGTGCGCTCCGCCCACCACTCACCGAGGTCAACAATCTTCTTGAGGCCCTCGTCCTGATACGTGAGCTGACCCTCGTGAATCAGAAGACCCGCCTGAGCCTCGCCTTCGCGGACAGCGTCCTGGATGCGATCGAAAGGCATCAGCGTGTACTTGACGTCAGGATCGAAGATTCGCAGCGCAAGGAGCGCCGTCGTCAATGTTCCTGGAACCGCGACGGTAATTCCCTTGGTGGATGAAGGGCCGTCCACGCGGGCGACGACGATCGGACCGTAGTCGTCACCCATGCTCGAGCCATGCGGCAGAAGCAGATACTTGTGCGTGAGATGCGCGTAGGCGTGAAACGACACCGCGCTCACCTCATACTTGCCCTCGAATGCCGCCTGGTTGAGCGTCTCGATGTCGGCGAGCAGATGCCCGAATTCGATGCCTTCCGTCGGGACTTTCCCGCTGGCCAGGCCATAGTGCATGAACGCGTCGTCGGAATCAGGGCTATGCGCGACTGTGATTTTCATGGGAACGGAAAAGTGTACACCGACGGAGGGTGCGCAGTGCGACGGTGCGGGGTGCGATTGCGCCAGTGCGAAGGTGCGATGTGCGGCGTGCGGTGTGGTTCGCCTACTTTTTCGCCCGGTCGGCGAGCCAGCGAGCCAGGGCGCCCAGGTCGGCAACGGGTGCTCTGTACTCCTTCGGCGTCACGTGCTCGATCATCTCTCTATGCGTTGGAGCACTGGACGGTACGGGACCGTTTACAAGGTCGTCGTCAGGACCGAAGACCACGATAGGAGGGGCCTGCCCGTACACCGAGATCACGTAGCGCAAATTCAGGCCGTCGCGCTCTTCTCGAATCGATGACTGCTGGAGCTCACGGTGAATCCGTTCGAGATCGACAGGCAGACGGCTGACGTCGAGTTCCGCGCCTCCCTGCACCTTTGGCGAGTCCGCCGTAGCGCTCCGCGCGTAGGTGGACTGCGCACCCGCGACCGACGTCAGCGAGAGCATCAGGAGCGCCGTGGCCACGACCCGAAGCAAGGTCGTCATATCAGTTCAGACGTCCGGGCGTTAGCCCTGGTTCTCCGTCCATTCTTCGTGCCAGGCCATCTGAATGGCCTCGAGCTTCGGTTCGTTGGACAACTTCGGGTCGTCATCGAAGCCATCCAGCTGCAAGACCTTTTCCCTCAGATCGGTAAACCTCACCGTCAGAGGATCGATCGTGGGGAACTTTTCCCAGAGCGCGATGCCGATGTCCTCTGCGTCGAGCCACGTCACGACCGCACCTCTTCCTCTTCTGAGGCCTTCGCCTTCACTTTGGGTGCGCCGAGCTGAATTTCGCCGCCCTCCTGCACATAGTTCCGCGTGTACATCGGGAACTCGGCCACCACGTCACCTTTGATAACGGCCTGGCAGCCCAGCCGGGAACTCGTCGTCAGCTCCCATGCTGTATCCAGCCTGTCGGCCTCGTTATCTTCCATGTCGCTCAGCTTCTCCATCCCGCTTCGAATGATGAGATGGCACGTCGTACACGCGCAGCTCCCACCACAGGCATGCTCCAAATGGATGCCGAGGTTCATGGCGACATCCAGAAATGACTCCGGCAGGCCGTGACCCAGATACTCGAGCTTTCCCTGCTCGAACTCGACGGTTTGAATGGACTTGTCTCGATGAATGAACGTGACCTTGGGCATCAGACGTCTTTCACATTTTTCCCCGCAAGCGCTTCTCGGACGCTCCGGTTCATGGCGATCTCAGCTAAATGCCGCGTCGCCTGGTTGAGCGCTTCCGTCGTCGCGTGAATGCGATCGCGGTCGTCGCTCGCAATTGCTTCTCTGGCATCTGCGAGCGTACGGTCGATTCGCTCGCGTTCACCGGCCTCGAACGCCTCAGCCGCGAGCTGTTCGAAATCGGGACGTCGAAGCACTTTCTCCGTGGCTTGAATCACGGACTCGGCTTCGTTGCGGGCCTCGATCAAGAGCCGCGCCTCCATGTCGGCTTCCGCATGCTCGAACGATTCGATGAGCATGCGCTCGACCTCCTGGTCGGTGAGGCCATAGGACGGCTTGACCTCGATGGTCTGCTCGATCGACGTGCGCAGCTCGCGTGCGCTGACGCTGAGGATCCCGTTGGCGTCGATCTGAAATCTCACTTCGATGCGCGGCATACCCGCGGGCATCGGAGGAATGCCCCGCAGACGGAATCGCGCCAGGGACCGACAGTCCGTCACGAGCTCGCGCTCGCCCTGCAAGACGTGGACGTCTACCGCGGTCTGATTCTCGACAAACGTCGTGAACATCTCACGGCCGCTCGCCGGAATGGTCGAGTTCCGCAGGATGATCTTCGACATCACCCCACCCATCGTCTCGATGCCCAGCGAAAGCGGCGTGACGTCGAGCAGAAGCATCTCACGCCGGCCGCTCACCAGGATGTCCGCCTGCACGGCCGCCCCGAGCGCTACCACTTCATCAGGATTCAAATCGGAGTGAGGCTTCCGCTGGAACAGATCCTCGACCAGGCGGCGAACCAGAGGAACCCTCGTGGATCCGCCGACGAGCACAACCTCGTCGATGTCCTTGGGTTCCAGGCCGGCATCCGACAGAGCCTGACGGCATGGATCCAGCGTCCGCTCGAGCAGCGGGCGAATCAGGGCCTCAAACTCGACACGGGTCAGGTGACGACGGTACCCGGACTGAAGCCCGGACATCGAACTGACGCGAATCTCGGTCTCGTCAGCCTCGGACAGATCCAATTTGGCCTGGATGACTGCCTTGCGAATTGTCTGAACAACCTCGGCTGCATCAGCCGCCACACCCAAGCCGACATCCGCGATCACCTGGCTGATGAGGAGGTCGTCTATGTCATCGCCTCCAAGGTGAGTGTCGCCGTTCGTGGCCAGCACCTGAAACACGCCGTCTTCGACTTTGAGGATCGAAATATCGAATGTGCCGCCACCAAGGTCGTACACAGCGATCGTTCCACGATCGCGCTTGTCCAACCCGTAAGCGAGTGAAGCCGCGGTGGGCTCGTTAACGATACGGAGGACTTCGAGACCAGCGAGTCTGCCGGCGTCACGAGTTGCCGTGCGCTGGGCGTCATTGAAATACGCCGGCACCGTAATCACGGCGCGATCGACGTCGAAGTCGAACTCACCCTGCTCACGCAGATGATCCTCCGCGCGTCTCCTCAGTTCCCGCAGCACGAAGGCCGATATCTCTGGCGGAGTGAACTGGCGTCCTGCTATGCCGATGCGTACGACGCCGCCGGCCTCGCCGCTCACCGTGAACGGCAACAGGCTCGCGTCTTCGCGCACGTCGTCGATTCCACGGCCCATGAAGCGCTTCACGGAATACACCGTGCTCGAAGGGGCCGTCAGGAGCCGACGTTGCGCTTCGCGTCCGACGAACACTGTTCCGGCAGCGTCCACCGACACGACCGATGGCACCAGCGCATCTCCGGAGTCGTCACGAATAACGACCGGTACGCCGTCGCGCACATAGGCAACCAGACTGTTCGTGGTGCCGAGGTCAATGCCAACGACCTTGCTCATGAGCGATCCTCTGCTCGAGCCTTGCCTGTCGGCTGAATGGGCGCCGTATCAGGGCGCACCTCAGCCGCCTCACGTTCGATTGTGGCGATCAGGTTGTCGATGTACTTGCGCTCGAACAGCCGCTCACGCAGCGCCTCGAGTGTCGCCTTGCGCTCGGGCGATTGCGCCTCGGACTGCGCGTCCCAGCGCTCCATCAGCCCGGCAATCTGGCGTTCGTGCTCGACACGCTTGCGATCGATTGGCTCGCGTGCCGCGTCCAGCCTGCGGCGAAGCGTCTCCCGATCGCCGCCTTCTTCACGCGACTCCCGAATCTGGTCGAGCTCCTCGTTCAGCTCGAATACTTCCTCGAGGAGCGCCGGCGGCACCTTGACTCCACCCTCGTCCGACTTGGCGGGTGGAAGACCTTCAATGGCAAGCAGGTGCTCGATTCGCGCTGCCGGGTTTCGCAGCGTGCGGTAGGCGTCGTTCAAGTACGACGAGCGCTCAAGACTGGCCAGCCGCTCCGTCGGGGAGGAGTTGTAGAAGTAATCCGGATGAAACTTGCGGCTCAATTCACGAAACCGCCGTTCGAGCGTCTGCGCATCCAGACTCAGACGACGGGGGAACCCAAGGAACGAGAAGTAATCACCATGGCGTCCAAGCGCCAGAATGCGATCGCACTGTCCGCAGAAATGATCGTCGAGCGGAACGCCTGCACCGCAGTTGCGGCACTCGAGCATCGACGGGGCGCGCAGAGGAATCGGATCGGGAGTCATGGATTCGCGGGACCTTTCCCGCGGCGCGTCATGCGCCGAAGGAGCTGCCGCAGCCGCAGGTCTGCTTGGCGTTCGGGTTGTGGAATACGAAACCCTGTGTGAGCAGCGCCGTGTCGTAGTCCAGGGTCGTCCCCTGCAGAAACAGATAGCTCTTCTTGTCGACGAAAAGCTTCGTGCCCTCTGGACCTTCGAAGACCTCGTCGCCAAACCGCGGCTCGCGCTCCCAGCCGAACGTGTAGCTCAGGCCGGAGCAACCACCGCCCTTGACGCCCACACGGAGACCACCCTCATCGAGGCCCCGCTTGGCCATCAGCGACTTGATCTTCCGCGCCGCAGTCTCACTGATCTGAATCATGTTCTTTCGCCGGGTCCGCTTCGTCCTTCGGCACGCTCAGGACGCCCTGAGCGAGTCGAAGGGCGCGGCACCCGGCCTGCAAGCACTGGATGCCTTACGCTGTCGGCCCTGCGTGCGCACCGACCGGCACACCGGCCTTGTCATCCTGCTGCTGCTTCTTCTGATAGTCGGCGATCGCGGCTTTGATGGCGTCCTCCGCGAGCACGGAACAATGGATCTTCACCGGTGGCAGCGCCAGTTCTGTGACGATGTCCGTGTTCTTGATCGCCAGCGCCTGATCGACCGTCTTGCCCTTAAGCCACTCGGTGGCAAGGCTGGAACTGGCAATCGCCGATCCGCACCCGAACGTCTTGAACTTCGCGTCGTCAATCACCCCTGTATGCGGGTTGATCTTCACCTGAAGCTTCATGACGTCACCGCACTCAGGCGCCCCGACGAGCCCGGTTCCGACGTTTGCATCGTCTTTCGGCAGCGAGCCGACGTTGCGCGGGTTCTCGTAGTGATCGATGACCTTGTCTGAGTAAGCCATTTCTTCTCCTGAAAACAACGGGCGAGTCAGAGCCTGAGCCCTAGTGCGCCACCCACTGCATCTTCGACAGATCCACGCCTTCTTTGACCATCTCGTACAGCGGTGACATCTCACGAAGCCGCCGCACGACGCTGGTCAGCTTATCGACGACGTAGTCCACTTCTTCCTCGGTAGTCCAACGGCCTAGTCCGAACCGGATGGACGAATGCGCAAGGTCGTCTCCAGCGCCAAGGGCTTTGAGCACATAGGAGGGCTCGAGGCTGGCGGAAGTGCAGGCCGAGCCTGACGACACCGCCACATCGTTGATGCCCATCAACAGCGACTCCCCTTCGACATACGCGAAGCTGATGTTCAAGCTGTGCGGCAGCCGGTGTTCCATGGAGCCGTTCACGTAGATCTCGTCGAGGTTCTGATGAAACTTTGCGTTGAGACGATCTCGCAACGCACTCAACCGCGTCGCCTCGGCAGCCATCTCCGCCTTGCAGATCGCCGCGGCCTTTCCGAGGCCAACGATGCCAGGGACGTTCAGCGTGCCGGATCGCATCCCACGCTCGTGACCGCCGCCGCTGATCTGCTCAGCGAGAAGCACGCGAGGATTTCGCCGTCGCACGAACAACGCACCCACGCCCTTGGGGCCATACATCTTGTGGGCGGTGATGGACACGAGATCGGCCTTGGCCTGGTTGACGTCGAACGGAACCTTGCCTGCAGCCTGCACCGCGTCCGTGTGAAAGAGGATGCCCTTTTCCTTGGCGATAGCCCCAATCTCGGCCACTGGCTGAAGGACGCCAATCTCGTTGTTGGCGGCCATGATCGAAATCAGGATCGTCTTGTCGGTAATCGCCGCGCGCAGGTCGTCGAGGCTGATCCGGCCGTCCTTCTGCACCGGCAGGTATGTCACGCGTGCGCCCTGTTTCTCGAGCCGCTTGCAGGTGTCGATCACCGCTTTGTGCTCGATCACGCACGTGATGATGTGATTGCCCTTTTCGCGGTACATCTCCGCGGCGCCTTTGATCGCGAGGTTGTTCGACTCGGTCGCGCCGCTCGTGAAGATGATCTCCTTCGCGTTGGCACCCAGCAGATCCGCCACCTGCTTCCGGGCGCTCTCCACGGCTTCTTCCGCGGCCCACCCGAAGGAGTGGTTGCGGCTCGCCGAATTCCCGAAATGCTCCGTGAAGTACGGCAGCATCGCCTCGAGCACCCGTGGGTCCACGGGGGTCGTGGCGTGGTAGTCCATGTAAATCGGAAGCTTCATCGTCGTATCACCGCGGCGTGCGCGACTGGCACATTCACCGCCTCATTGCTTGCCGCCATTTCGGCCATGCTCACCGTACCAAGGGTTTCTGCGATGCGCTCCCGGATCTGCCACAGCGGGTCCCGAATGCTGCACTTGCCGTACTGCTCGCAATCGTGTTTCTCACTGGAGCACGCGGTGACTGTGAAGGGACCGTCGATGGCCTGAATCACATCGGCCACGCTGATAACCGAGGAGGGACGGCTCAGGGTGTAACCGCCGCGCGTCCCCTGCGTCGAGATCAGAATTCCCGCCCGGACCAGGCGCTGAAGCACCTTGGCCATCAGTTCGAGCGGAATATCGTATTGCTCGGCGATCTCACGGGCGCTCGTAGACGGAGGGCCTGACTGCAATGCCAGATGCCGTACCGCCATGAGCGCGTAGTCAGCCTTTTTGGACAGCCTCAACATGAGATATTTCGCAGAATCTAAATCCGACTTCTATTGTCGTAGTTTACGAAGACCCGGTCAAGGTCGTTTAAACGGAGCTCCGGGCTAGTATTTCGGCTGGCTTGGATCGACCTTATCGACCCAGTCCAGAATCCCGCCGCGAAGGTTCTTGACCCGCGTAAAGCCGACGGACCGGAGAAAGTCGGTCGCCTTGGCGCTGCGCCCGCCCATCTTGCAGAGCGCAACGATCTCCTGGTCACGATCGATCTCCTGATACCGCCTCGGCAACTCACCGAGGGGGATCAACGTCGAGCCGGGAATGCGGTTGATTTGATACTCGTTCGGCTCCCGCACGTCGAGGATGAAGACCTTTTCGCCCGCGTCCAATCGCCGCTTGAGCTCGACGGACGTCGTTTCCCATTGATTCGCGGACGCGGCGACCTGCTGAGCCGGCGGCTCAGGCCGCATGCCGCAGAACTGCTCGTAGTCGATGAGCTTGGTCACCGTCGGATGGTCACCGCACACCGGGCACTCCGGGTCCCGCCTGAGCTTCAGCTCGCGGAAGCGCATCTTCAGGGCGTCATAAATCAAGAAGCGCCCGATCAGCGGCTCCCCGATACCGAGCATGAGCTTGATCGTCTCAGTGGCCTGAATCACGCCAATGATGCCGGGTAGCACTCCCAGCACGCCGCCTTCCGCGCAGCTCGGAACCAGTCCGGGCGGCGGTGGCTCCGGATACAAGCAGCGATAGCACGGACCACCTTTCGTCGCGAACACCGATGCCTGTCCCTCGAAGCGGAAGATGCTGCCGTAAGCATTCGGCTTGCCGCTGAGGACGCACGCGTCATTCACCAGGTAGCGCGTCGGAAAGTTGTCGGTACCATCGAGGATCACGTCATACGGCTCGAACAGCTTCAGCGCGTTGTCTGACGACAGCGACGTCTCGTAGGTATCCACCTCGACGTGCGGATTCAGCGCCTTCAGCCGATCCTTGGCCGAGGCCAGCTTCGATCGACCGACGTCCGGCGTGCCGTGCAGTAGCTGCCGCTGCAGGTTGCTGTAATCCACCACGTCGAAATCGACGATGCCGATGCGTCCAACACCGGCAGCGGCGAGATACATCGCGGCCGGGGAGCCTAGCCCTCCGGCACCAATGCAAAGGACGCTCGACGCTTTCAGCCGTTTCTGCCCATCCATGCCGACCTCCGGCATGATGAGATGACGGCTGTACCTCCGGATCTCCTCCTGGGAGAGATCCGGCACCGACGCCACTGAATTCGTCACCGTACGCCTCCCGCAACGGACGGAACAATGCTCAACGAATCACCGGCCTTCACCGGCGTCTTTTCGCGCTGCAAATAGCGGATGTCTTCGTCATTCAAGTAGACGTTGACGAAGTTTCTCAACTTCCCGTCATCAGCGTAGAGGTGTCTCTTAAGCCCCTCATGCCGCGTCGTCAGATCCGCAAGCAGTTCGCCGACAGTGTTGCCGCTGACCTCGACCGACTCTTTCTTGTCTGTGAACGGGCGAAGCGGAGTGGGAATGTGAATCGTGTTAGGCATGTGACAAATATCTTTCGAAGAAAGTGTCGGATCGCTATGAAGTGCCAGCCACCAGGCGTTCTTCATCGAACGCCGAGCGGTCTTCCCTAAGACGCCACGACGTCATGTCGCCGGCCACGCCCTCGCGCACCGAGACGATGACGTACGAAAACACGGGCCATGCATGGTCGAGGTCGTACTGCGACGGCTGCGCCGGATGGTCCGGATGCGAATGATAAAACCCGAGCAGCTCGCCACCCGCTTCCGTCGCGCGTTTCTCGGCTGCCATGTAGTCCTGCGGCCGGACACGGAACCTTCGTCTCGGCCCTTCCTCAGTGGTGTTTGGCAGCGCGTGCGTGGCCCTGACAACGCCATCTCGGCCGATGAGTGCACCACAACATTCGTTCGGGTACGTCTCAACCCCATGTCGGTTGATCGCATCGGCGATACCCGGCTGCAACGAAAGCGTGGTCACTGATCTGCTCCGGAACTTCCCCGCTCGTCCCAGAAACGCTCGGAGAGGTACTTTTCGCCACCATCACAAAACACCACAACAATGACTGCGTCCGACACCTGCCTGGCCACCTGAAGCGCCCCCGCGAGATTGGCGCCGCTGGAGATGCCGACGAACACGCCGGCGCGTGCCAGACGCCTCGTCAGGTCGAACGCTTCTTCAGTGGCTACGCCAAGGTCCTCGTCGGCGAGTGTCGGATCGTAAATGGCGGGAACGATGGCCGTGGCCATGTGCTTCAGCCCTTCAAGGCCATGAAGCGGCGAATCAGGCTGTACAGAAATCAAACGGATCGACGAGCTGAATTCGCGCAGCCGGCGACCCACGCCAACGAACGTACCACTCGTCCCAAGACCCGCAACGAAGTGTGTCAGCCGGCCGTTCGTCTGTTCGATGATCTCTGGCGCCGTCGTGTCGTAGTGCGACTTCCAGTTGCCAGGATTGCTGTACTGGTCCGGATAGAAGTAGAGGTCCGGACTCTCGGCATACATGGCTTTGGCTCGCACGATCGCCCCATCCGACCCTTCCATCGGATCCGTGAAGACGATCTCAGCGCCGAACGCGTGCAGGATCCGCTTACGCTCGGGAGTGACGTTTTCGGGGACGCACAACCGAACACGATAACCGCGGGCGGCTCCGATCATCGCGTAGGCAATACCGGTGTTCCCGGACGTCGCGTCGAGAAGAATCTTGTCGCGGGTCAGCGCGCCGGATCGCTCGCCGTCGAGGATCATGCGTGCGGCGGGCCGATCCTTAACCGACCCTCCCGGATTCCGCCACTCGGCCTTGGCCCACAACTCGACGTTGCGAAGCCCGGACTCAAAGCTCGAAAGCCTGATGAGCGGGGTGTTTCCGATCAGGTCGAAGACGGATGGCGCGGTGCGGGGGGACCCCTGGGTGACAGCTGGCATATCCGACTGTTCCAGTCCGGAATTATATCGGCTCTTGGCCCTAACCCCTAGGCCTTTAACGCGTGCGGCCCTCTGCGTCCTGGATTTCCAGGCTTCCGAGGTTCAATTTGGCCAGATCCGCCTCGATCTTGGACCGGTCGCCCACAGCAATGACGATCAAGCGCTCGGGCATGACATATCGCCGTGACGCATCCAGGGCCTGAGATGCGGTGACCGCATTCACCTGGCGGGCGTAGGTCGTGTAGTAGTCGAGGCCGAGGTCGTAAATGAAGATGTTCGAGAAGCTGTTCACGGTGTTCAACCCCGTCTCGAACGCTCCGGGGATCGAGTTGGCCAGCGCATCCTTTGCTTTCTGAAGCTCCTCATCTGACATGGGAGCGGCATTCATGCCCGCGATCTCCTTGAAGATCTCGCCGACCGCTGGACCAGTGGCATCGGTTCTCACACCCGCCGCGATGACGAACGGACCGGCGCCGCGTCGAAACACGAACGTGGACGACGCTCCGTAGCTGTAGCCGTGTTCCTCGCGCAGGTTCATGTTGATGCGGCTAGAGAAAAGCCCGCCTAACGCGTTGTTCATCACCTGCAGGGCTCTGAAGTCCGGCGTGGAGCGCGGGGCACCGATTCCCGCCACGCGGAGCTGCGTCTGAGGAGCTCCGGGCATATCGACGATGATGACCTTTGCTTTCGTGGTGTCGGGCGCACCAAGCGCGGGACGCACCGGCGTTCCTCGCGTCCAGCCGCCGAACGCCTTCTCCGCACGAGAACGCAGCTCGGCCATCGTGATGTCACCCGCCACGATGAGCGCCGCGCTGTTGGGCAGGAAGTTGCGGCGCCAGAACTCCATCATCTCGTCCCGTGTAATGGCCTTCGTGGACGCCTCTGTGCCGATCTCCGTATAGCCGTATGGATGACGCGCTCCGTAGAGCGCCACGGCCATGACCTGTCCGGCGACCTGTCCGGGATTGTCACGCTGCTGAACGAGTTGTCCAAGACGCTGGGCACGCTGGCGTTCAATCTCATCCGCAGGAAACGACGGACGAAGTGCGACGTCCGCCATCAGATCAAGCGTGGCCCCGAAGTTCTTGGAGAGCGAACGGGCACTGATGGTCGTCGCATCCATCGTGCTCCCAGTGTTCAACGTGGCACCTAGACGAGACAGCTCATCGGCGATCTCCAGCGCTCCCTTGGACTGGGTACCTTCGTCAAGCATCGCGGCGACAAACGACGCGAGACCTGCCTTGTCAACGGGATTGGCGTCGCTCCCGGCCTTGATGACGAGATTCGCCGCGACGATCGGCAACCCGCGACGCTCGGTGAGCATGATCGTCAGGCCATTCGACAGCGTGGCGGAGGTGGGCGTCGCCAGCTCGACCGGGCGCACGGCGCCCGGCTTTGGCATCTCGAACCGCCAGGGCTCATCGGCGTTGATCGACTGGCCCTGACCTTGAGCAGCAGGTGCTGCGGCGGCTGATGGCGCAGGAGCACTGTCGATCTGCGGCTGACCCGGAACGGCCTGCACGACAACGCGCGAGCTGTTCGTGAGGAACTCACGCGCGAACGCCTGGAGCGTTTGCGGAGTGGCAGTCCGGTATCGCTGGATGTCCTGCTCGAGATATCCCGGCGTCCCGAGGTAGTGGTTATACAGATTGAGCCGATCGGCGACGCCGCCAAAGCCGCCCAGGCGATCAAGGCCACCGACAATCGCAGTCTCGATCGAGTTTCGCGCCTGCTCGAGCTCCGCTGCCGTCGGGGGCTGTGTCCGAATCAGCTCGAGTTCTTTCTCGATCGCCTGCTCGAGTTCCTCCGCCGTGTGACCAGGACGTGCGGTCGCCTGAATCTGGAACATCGATCCCAAAATCAGCGAGTTCTGCATGGCGAACACGTTCTGGGCAATCTGGAGCTCGTACACCAGCTTCTTGTAGAGCCGGCTCGACCGGCCTCCTCCAAGAATCTCGGCCACCATCTCCGCCTCCGCATCTCCCGGCTTGAAGGCCGGTGGAGTCAGCCATGCCATCGACACACGCGGCAGTTGCACACGGGCGGGCACAACCTTCCGGCGTTCCGCGGTAATCCGCGGGGTCTCAGCCTTGATCGGAGGAACGGCGGGACCTCGTCGAAGAGTCCCGAAATACTTCTCGACAAGCTTCTTCGTGGCGGCGGTGTCGATATCGCCGACGATTGCCAGACTGGCGTTATTGGGAGCGTAGTACTGCCGGAAAAACCGACTGATATCGTCGAGCTTTACTGCCTGGATGTCCTCGTGGGACCCGATCACGTCACCGTAGTACGGATGGCCCTTGGGAAACAGCGTCTGGACGAGCGCTTCGCCGGCGAGGCCGTACGGCTGGTTTTCGACGCTCTGACGACGCTCGTTGCGAACGACGTCCTGCTGATTCGAGAGCGCCGCCTGATCGACCTTCTCCAGCAGATAGCCCATGCGATCCGACTCGAGCCACAGCGCGAGCTCGAGCTGATTCGACGGAACGGTCTCGAAGTAGTTGGTACGATCGAAGTCGGTGGTGCCGTTGAGATTGCTGGCGCCGGCGGACTCGAGCAGGCGGATATGTGAATCCGCCGGCACATGCTTCGAGCTCTGAAACATCATGTGCTCGAACAAGTGCGCGAAACCCGTACGGCCGGGCTCTTCGTTGGCGGGCCCCACGTGATACCAGAGATTGACCGCCACCATCGGGAGGCGACGGTCCTGGCTCAGGATCACGTCGAGACCGTTGGGCAGCGTGTATTTCTCGAACGCGAGCCGAGGAATATCCGCTGTCGTCCGATTCTGCGCAGATGGAACCGTCATACTCGCAGCCATCAACCCTGTGACAACCAGGAGAGAACCAGTGATCTTGTGCATGGTGTTCTACTTTTTGGTCGTGTTCTTGAGACTCGCCCAGAGGTACCAGGAGGCAACCGAGCGATAGGGACGCCACGCTTCGCCAAGGCGAAGCATCCGCTCTGGTGTCGGAAGCGTTCGAAGTCCATAGACCGTCTTTATCGCTTTGACGATGCCGAGATCACCGACCGGGAGCACATCCGGGCGGTGCAGCCTGAAGATCAAGAACATCTCCGCGGTCCAGCGACCGATGCCTTTGACACTTGTCAGCGCCTCAATGACGGCTTCGTCGCTCATGTCGTTCAACACGTCGAGCCGCAGCGAGCCGTCGTCCAGCCGACGGCAGAGATCGCGCAGATAGGCGACCTTCTGGCCGCTCAGTCCAGCGGTACGCAATTGCCCGTCCGATACCGCGCGCACCCTTGCGGGTGTGGGCAGGCCGCCGAGCAGCGTATCGACTCGCCCCGCGATGGTCGCCGCGGCTTTGGTCGATAGTTGCTGCGACACAATCGCGTGCACGAGCGCCTGAAAGGGATCCGTGTGCTGGGCGTCGATCAATCCGCAGCGCCCATGGCTTCGAATCACATCGCCGAGGATCGGATCACGTCTGGTGATCGACCGGCGTGCCTTTGAGTAGTCGATGGATGCAGGCTGGGAACTCACGTTCATGGAAAAGCCAAAGCCTACTTGAGTTCAACTGTCAGGGTCACCTGCGCACGGATTTCCATCTCTCCTGCGGAGATTGGAGGCGCATCTGCCCGGGACAGCTCCTGAGCCGCCACCCTGAACGCCATCGGTGCACTGGACACGACCCCCTGCTCTTCGATGCGCACGATCCGCGAGACCGACTGCCCTGCTGCCACGGCCACCGCATCCGCTTTGGCCCTTGCGTCCGCGACCGCCAGGCGAAGCGCTTCGCGCTCGTGCGAGGCGCGATCCTTCAAATCGAAACGCACTCCCCCGAGCGTTGTTGCGCCCGACCCGACAGCAACCTCGAGAATTTCCCCAACGCGATCGACCGTATCAATGCGCACATCGACCGTGTTGCGGGCGACATAGCCGCGCGACACGCGACGGTTGTCCACGAAATCCCATTCCGGCTGAAGGTCGTAGGCCGTGGTGCGGATGGCGTCGGCTGGAATGCCGGCGGCTCGAAGCTTCTCGAGCACGGGGGTCATCGCTTCGGTGTTCCGCCGTTGCGCATCGCGCGGATTGGCTGCCCGCGACTCCGCCGTCACGCTGACAAAAGCGCGGTCAGGGACGACCTGCAGCACGCCTGCACCGGTCGTCATGACGAGCGGCTCGCTCCGGGGCTGCTGCGCCGCCGTGACAGCCGGGATCACGAGAGCAAGAGCGGTCACGAGTAGAACGTGATTCACGGTTCGGCCTCCGTTCGTCCGCATGGTTCTATTGTGACTCCAGACGGGGCCATTGAGTGGGAACGTGCCACAATGACCGCCGTGGAGATTTCGCTCGTCAGAAACCGGTTGAACCGCGCGATCGAGGCCACGCGGGAACGGTCCGTTCGCCGCCGTGAGCAGGTGGCGGCAGCCGAACGTGCGTATGACGACTTCCTGAGCACCGTCGCCACCCCGGTGACAAAACTGGTCGCCAACAGCCTCAAAGTCGAGAACTTCGCGTTTTCAGTCTTCACCCCAGGTCGCGGGCTGCGCCTCGCCTCAGACCACCGCCGCGACGACTACATCGAATTCGCGCTCGACACGGAATCGGATCCACCGCAGGTCATGGGGCGCACGAGCCGGACGCGCGGTTCCCGCACACTCACGGACGATCGACCAGTCAAACAGGGATCTCCTGTTGAAGCGATCACCGAAGAGGACGTGCTCGCGTTCCTCATATCCGCGCTGGAACCCTGGTTCGAACGATAAAGGACTGAAATAGCCTCGACGTTCAGATCGATCCCCTGCGAAGGAGGTGCTCGTGGAATTCTACGGACTCACACTTCGAAGTGCGGCTCTGCTTGTCGTGGTCGGCCTGCTTGCCGCGGGTTGCGGTTCGGAATCACCAGTCACTGAGAGCGCACCGTCCGGGGATGCCCCGCGGGCGGCCGCGCCGCATCCCGAACAAGGACTGATCGAAGGCCTCGTGCTCTCGAGCCGGATGCTGGCCCGGCCAGAGCTCAACGTCATTGGCGCTCAGGGCCACGTCAGCGTACGCAGTCAGACGAATCCGAACCACTACTACATCTCCCGCTACGTCTCTGCCGGTCTCGTCAGCACGAGCGACATCATCGAGAACGACCTCGACAGCAAGCCGGTCAACGGCCCGAGGTCGGATGAGTTCGAGGAGATCTACCTTCACGGTGAGATCTACAAGGCGCGACCCGATGTCATGGCGGTCGTTCATGCGCACCCGCCGGAGACGATCGCGTTCTCCGTCAGCTCGGTGCCGCTGATGGACGGCGACACGGCTGTTCCCGTCTGGGATATCCGGCCGGTGAACAAGGGCCAGGCAGGCATCGTCAATACTCCCGAACTCGGACGATCGCTGTCTCAGGCGTTGGGTTCGAACGAATCGATCCTCCTCCTGGGGCACGGGGTCGTCGTCACAAGCCGTTCACTCAGCGGTGTGGTCTCTGGTGCGAGTGGCCTCGTTGGCACGGCACGGCTCCAGCAAATGCTGATTTCGATGGGAGGCAAGGCAGACCTGAATCCAAGACGAGTGATCGCTCAACCCAATCAGGCCCCACAACCTCCCCCGCAGCCGGTTCCTATTGTTCCCGTCGCAAACGAGCTGAGCCCCGGTGGTACGGGAGGCGGGCAACGTGGCTGGGACCTGATGAAGCGTCTCGTGCTCAAAGAGAACGGCGGGAGTATTCCCACCACGACGCCAGCGGGTCCTCAAAAAGCTGCAACGCCGGAAGCAGCAGTCCGCCAGGACCTGGTGTTCGCGAGCCGGATGCTGGCGTCGCAGGAGCTCGGAATCCTCGACTTTGCGGGCCACGTCAGCGTCCGCAGCCCGAGCGATCCTAACCGCTACCTCATTTCGCGCTGGTCAGCGCCAGCCGACGCCACACCGGAAGGCATCATCGAAAACAATCTCGACAGCGTGGCAATAAGCGGTGCCCGGAGGGATGAGTATCGGGAAGCCTTCATGCACGGCGAGATTTATAAGACTCGACCCGACGTGATGGCCATCGTCCATGCGCACACACCCGAGGTCGTCGCCTTCACCCAGTCATCGGTTCAGCTGCGGCCGGTGTCGAACGGAGGGAGGTTCATCGGAGCTGGCCTGCCGATCTTCGACATCCGCCAGTTTCACCCTCGCGCCAGCATCATCGACAGCCCGGAACTTGGGAAGGCGCTCGCCAGTGTCCTCGGGAACAATCCGGGGGTGCTGCTCAAAGGGCACGGCTTCACGCTCACCGACTCGTCGGTGTACGGACTGGTGAGTCGCGCGTACAACCTGAGGATGAACGCGCTGATTCAGCAACAGGCGATCAAGCTCGGCGGGAGGATTGCCTATCTGGACGGTCAGGTGTCAACGACGCCTCCGCAACCAGTCGTCCCAACGGGAAACGGAGGTGGAAGGGGAGCCGACCGCACCTGGGAGTACTGGCTCCGCGTTCTGCCACTCAACGAATAGTCTGTGCGCACCGGCGGCTTCCCGCGCATGTATCATGCCCTCAGGCATGCACATCGGCGTCACCGTCGCCATCGTGGTTGCCGCGCTCAGCGTTCCGAGCGTGACATCCGCGCAGGTACGCGCGGCCGACCTCAGCGGCGCCCTTACCCAACTCGATCTCGCGGTGCGATCGTTGCCGTCAACTGGCGTGCAGCCCAGGCTCCGTGCGGCGGTTGACTGGCTCACGACACGCGCTCAAGCAACCGATCCTGCGAGCGTCTCCCCAGAATACGTGCGGTCTCTGCAGCGTGCCGCCGATCTCATTCGACTCCAACCTGGTTCCTCCGTCCTTGCAGACGTCGCGGACGAACTCGACGCGAAGGTCGAACACTGCCGCCAGCTTGGCATCGGCATGGGCGGATCTATCGAGGTCGCTGTCAGCACGCGTCAGGGTGGCGTCGCCGTGGGCAGCTGGCAGGTGTTCTATCTGCTCAAGATCTACGAACACGTGAAAGACGCCTCAGCGAACACGTTCCCGAGGTTGAGCACACCAACCGAGGCACGACTCGATCCCGGTCGATACTGGCTGTGGGCTCGCGACCCGGCAACCGGCCGCACCAGCCAACGTGCACTGGTTCGGATCGTGGGCCAGACCAAGCTCCAGGTCGATCTGCCCGTCCAATGACGGTGGGTTCGTACTGGAGCTACCTGGGCATCGCGGTCACAGCGATCCTCGTCTGCCTGATCTGGCCTCTCACCGCGGCGCTCTCACCGGGCGATGTCTGGCAAGTGCGTGCTGGCGCAGCGTCCGTATCCGCGATCGGCTGTGCCGTGCTCTCGGTCGCGAGTTCGGGTCGAGCCGGTCTCTGGGTAGCTATCTCAACAACTGCGGCTGTCACAGCCGTCGCCTTCATGCTCAGCCATTCCAACGCGACGACTGCATGTATCGCCGACTACGATGGCCGTCCGGTGATTGTGGGGCGTGAGTTCGCGCCCGATGCCGTTGCATACACGACCAACAATCCAGGCCTCTCTCCCTCGGATCGTCTGCTGGATGCCGGAGGTGCACCGGAACGCATCTGGACAGCGAGCTCAATTCGCTCCTGCAGATTCTGGGTCAGCTGGGGAGGGTTGGCGGCAGTGCCGTTGCTCGCGCTGTCGGCTGCGGCACTCGTCTCGCGATCACGACGACGATATCTGGCGCGGCCGAAGATAACGGCGCCCGGTGTTGTCGCGTCGAGGCTCGCGCCCATCTACGACGCGTTTCTCAGCTATCGGCACACTGAACCCGATCGAGCCTATGCCCTGGAAATCGTCGAATCGCTCGAGCGTCGTGGCTTGCGCGTGGCAATCGACGTGCGTGACTTCGCCGCTAACGAACACTTCCTCTCAGAAATGGAACGCTGCATCAAGCAGAGTCGATTCGTGCTGTGTGTCATCACGTCGGAATATGTCGCGAGCGAACACACCTCGGAGGAAGCCATCATCTCGAAAACCCTGGATCTGGCGGAACGCAGCCGGCGTCTGGTGCCCCTCGTGTTCGAACGTGTGGAACTGCCGGTATGGCTGCACGGGCTGGTGGGCATTGACTTCACGCCGTCGGCCACCATCGATCCATTTGAACGCCTGCATGCGCTGGTTGGATCCCGAACGGCCGCACGCAACGCCTGACGAGGAGGGTTTCTTACTTAGTTCGTGACTCGGATCTCGCCGCGCATCATCAAGCTGTGCGGACGGCAGACGTACTGGTAGGTCCCGGGCCGACTTGGTATGTCAATGACGACATCGCTGGATTCGTTCCAGGTGATCGGCTTGATCGCCGCCTCGAGGTCTTTGACGGCAAAGTCATGCGTCATGCCCCGTTCCTGGTTGCGCAGCACGATGCGAATGCGCTCACCCGCTCTGGCCTCGATCACGGGATTCGGTGTGTGTGGATCGCTCTCCAGGTAGAAAGTCATACCCCTGACCACGAGCGTCACCTCTCGCGTCGGCGGACTGCTCAACGCAGGCAGCAGCGTCACCATCAGCATCAGCGCGGCGAGCGCGCCGATCAGCTTCGCCGAGAACTGTCGCCCCCTCACACTCATCCGACCAGCATCCCTGTGACGTACATCACCGCGAACCCCGCAAGGAGCCCGGCCAGCACGGGCGGTGTGGCCAGCATCCGAGCGGTCGAACCCTCGTGTGACATATGTCGGACTATCTGTCCGACAACCTGAGCGATCGCGCCCACACCGAGCGCGAGAAACAGCACCGACCACACCGGCGAGTACACAAACCCACCCACCCACGCGCCGGCGATGGTCGGCACGCCACCAATCAAGCCGAGCCTGACCAGCTCCATCACCGATGGCTGACGCCGATCGCGTGCGAGGGGTGCGACAATCGCAAGTCCTTCGGTGGTGTTGTGAAGTGTGAAACCAACAATCAGCAAGGTGCCCAGTGCAGCTTCTCCAAGGGCAAACGCTGAACCAATGGCAAGGCCTTCTCCAAAATTGTGGAGACCGATGCCGACCGCGATCATGATGGCCAGAAGCCAGCCGGCGCGCCCTTCAGCTTTGTTCCGCCCTCGAGAGCGGAGCCAGCTCCCGACGCCTTCCAGCATCAGGTAGGCAGCCGCCGCGGCCAGCACGAACAACACCACACCCTGGAAAGAACCCGGCAGCAACCCAGCCGCCTCGAGACCCTCACTCGCACCATCGACCAGGAGAAACGCAAGCAGGCCCACAGTCAGGGCGAGTAGAAAGTCCATCGTGCGCGTTGAGAGGCGGGTAAGGAAAGGGAACCACAGCAGCCCGATCGCCACAGGGATCACACCGACATACAGCCCAATCAACGTGAAGATTCCCAGGAAGCGTGCATTCGGAGTCGGCGTCTCGACGGCGACCGCGATTTCATGCTCGAACGCAGTGCCAGTAGACGTCAGCACCTTGACGATGTGCGCCTCACCATGGACCCACGGATACGGAATCCGCAGCTCCGTGCGTCCCAGATGCCCGAGGCTCAAGCCCGTATCGGCCGTAAACGTCCAGAACGCATCGTCTATCTGCACCTGCGCGATCGTCACCGTGTCAGGCCCGTCGTTGAGCACGCTGGCGACGATGAAGCCGGGCTCGAGCGTGACCCGTTGAAAGTTGAGACGTTCGACGGGCGGATAGCCGTCCCCTCTCAGGGCATCGGCAGGCCCCCATCGGGTAATCACGACGAGCAGAATCCCGAGAAGAGCCAGCGGCACGAGCGGCAGCAGGAAGCGGCGCATCACGTGCGTGGCGCCTCCGCTCTGAAAAGCCCCATCCATCCCAGCTCGGCGAACTCGCTCTGGTGGGCGTGGAACATGAAGTCGCCGGGATAGCGGAACGTCGTCTCGAGAATGGCGCGCTCGCCCTGACACAGCATGATCGTGTCGGTGCTCTCGCTGGGCGTGAGGGACGTTCCCGTCCGGAACACATCGAAGAACACCGCGTGCAGGTGGAGGCTGTTGATCGGATCGAACTCGGTCACGTTGACGAGATACATCCGCACCCGCTGGCCCACTGTCACACGAATCGGCTCATGCATGTACGCGTTGGCCACCGTGTTGACCGCGTACACCTCATTCTCGGAATCGAAGGTGGTGTCGAAGGCGTTCATGACCATGACCAGCTCCTGCGCTGGAGGCCGAACACCTGTGGTTGAGCGAGGATCGATGATGAACGCGCCGTAGAGGCCCTTGTGAATGTGCCGTTTCAACGGAACCGTGTGGCAGTGGTACAGATGCAGCCCGAACGGGTCGGCATCGAACTCATACACGAACGTCTCGCCCGGGTGCACTTCCTGACCAGTGAGCGCACCGTCCATCTCTGGAGCGTGCCACCCGTGAAAGTGCATCGAATGGGGGTGTGTTCCGAGATTGCGAAACGTGACACGCAGACGATCGCCTTCGGTCGCGCGAATGGTCGGACCAGGCACCTGGCCGTTGTAGGTCCAGGCCGGAAAGAAAATACCCGGGGCGATCTCGATCTCACGATCGGTCGCGAAAATTTCGTATTCACGAAGCACACTGCCGTCGGGGCGCGGCGTCTCACGATAGAACTTCGAACGTTCGTCAGGAGACAGGTCGCTGAAATTCCAGGCGGTAAGAAATGTGGAGGCGTTGAAGCCATCCGGAGCCGTGCGGCCCATGGTGCCCATCGCATGAGACTCATGCGCGAGGTGGGCCGAACCGTGTGCGGCGGGAATGCCCTGGCCTGACAAACGCTTGACCATACCAAGGCTGCCGGCCAGGGACGCAAGGCCAGTGGCCTGCAACCAGGTTCTCCTGGAGAATGTGGGCATTTTGATTAGTCAAAAAATATATCGGATCAAGACAAAAAGTCAAATAGATATTGCCCAAAAGTCGGTTACACTAGCCACGAAAATGCTGGCGTCTAGCACAGTAGAGAACTACCTGAAGGCCATCTACCTCGGAGTTGGCGCGTTGAGCCCGCCAGACCGGCTGTTGCCCATGGGTCAGCTGGCAGGCGCTCTCGGAGTGGCGCCGGGGACCGCGACGACCATGGTCAAGACGCTCGCGGAATCAGGACTGGTCGAATACGAGCCGTACGTCGGCGTCGCACTCACGAGCGCCGGCGAGAAGCTGGCAGCCCTTGTCGTACGGCGCCACCGGGTCGTCGAGCTGTTTCTCGTGCAGGTCATGGGCTACCGCTGGGACGAGGTCCACGACGAAGCCGAACAGCTCGAACACGTGGTGTCCGATTGCCTGATCGACAAAATGGACGAGATGCTGGGACGACCTGAAGTCGATCCTCATGGCGATCCAATCCCGGACCCTGCAGGAGTCGTCAAGATCCAGGCGGCTCAGACGCTTCTGACGTGTCCCATGAACATGCGCGTCACGATCACGAGAGTGATCGATCAGGATCGAAGTTTCCTGCGATTCATCGAGAATCACCACCTGAAGCCAGGCGAAGCGATCGAAGTCGAGGATCGTGATGAGGTGTCGGACAGCGTCCGGGTAAGGGCAAGAAACGACCAGCGCATCACTATCGGAACGCGTGCCGCGTCGAAGGTGCTCGTCCAGGTCGTCTCGGCGCTTCTGCTGATCCTGACGACGGCCGTCTCGGTCGCGGCACAGGATCAGCCATTCAAAATCCTGGACAATTCATTCCTCGTTGAGGAGGCATTCAACCAGGAGCCGGGCATCTTTCAGAACATCCTCATGGCCCGTCGGGGCAAAGACGATGCCTGGGAAATGGCGTTCACGCAGGAATGGCCAGTGGGCTCCCAGACCCATCAGCTGTCGTTCACGGCCCCGGCATTGGGAGCCGACGGCCAGAACGGATTCGGGGACCTGCTTCTGAATTATCGGTGGCAGGCGCTGACCGAAAGTGAGACCACTCCCGCTTTCTCACCACGTGTCTCCCTCGTCCTCCCAACCGGTGATTCTGTCAGGGGCCTCGGCGCGGGAGGCACGGGGTGGCAGGTGAACCTGCCTTTCAGCAAGCAGTTCGGCGACGCGTATCTCCACTGGAACGCTGGATTCACGCACACGCCAGCAACACAGTCCGACGACGACGAACACAACCTCTTCACTCCACATCTCGCACTCAGCGGGATCTGGCGCCTGAAGCCGTTGTTGAACGTCATGCTCGAGTCGGTTCTCGAGTTCGAGCACTTCGTCGATGCTGGAGCAAAACGGCGCGAGACGATATTCACGCTGTCACCCGGGGTCAGAACCGGTTGGGGAACGGGGATCCCTCAGACCATCGTGGGCCTTGCGATGCCTGTCACAATCACCGGCGGTGAAACGAGCGCTGGCGTGTTCGGGTACTTTTCATACGAACTGGCGTTCAGGCGCCAGCCGTAAAACGCTCGACGAAACCAGCCACGTCGCCGGGCTCGACCGCAATCCACTCTCTCCCATCCAGACGATCCGCTGGGAACGTCTCGTACCCGAACCCGTACGTGGCCAGACAACACTGCACGCCGGCGTTCTTTGCGGTCTCGTGATCGATCCTGGAGTCCCCGATCAGCAGGGTGTCTGCGAGTGTCACTCCTGCGCGCTCGATGAGCGCGAGCAGCCCCGCCGGGTTTGGCTTCCGTGGAAAAGGCCCATCCCCACCGATCACGTCGTCGAATAGCTCACGCAGACCGAGGCCTTCCAGGATGCGCTCGCTGGACGTGACTGGCTTGTTTGTCAGAACTGAGACGCGGCTGTTCCGCCGCGCAGCGCGGATCGCGTCAGCGATGCCGGGATACACGCGCGTGTGTTTGAGGAGTCGCCCGTCGTAGATCTCAAGGAACCGTGGAAGCGCCTTCGGATCATTCACCACGCCGGCTTCCGTCAGCGCCCGATCCACGAGCACGGCTGCGCCCTCGCCCACCATCCGTCCGATGACATCCTCGGGCAGCTCCGAACCGCCGAATTCAACAATCAGCTGATTCGCGGATTGTGCGAGATCGCGGCGGGAATCGACGACAGTCCCGTCGAGGTCGAACGCGATCAGCCGACGTACGTCGCCCATGATGAGGGAGTCTCCCAGACGGTCACTTTCGATGCGGCGAGGCCCAGCTCACGGCATACGTCGAACAGCAGCCTGGCAATGCGCTCTGCAGTCGGATTGCTGTCGAGCAGATAGACCGGTTCGCCCATACCCTGAAGCACCTTCACGAGGGGATCGTCGTGGCGAAGGATCATCCGGTGATCAAGCTCGCGATCGATCCAGGACTTGACGAGATCCTTGATGTCGCCGAAGTCAACGACCATGTTGAGACGATCCAGGCTGTCGGCACGTACTTCAATCTCGGCCACGGCGTTGTGACCGTGCGGATGCTGACAGAGTCCGTCGTAGTCGAGCAGCCTATGGCCGTAACAGAACTCGATTTGTTTGGTGACCGAGTACATAGTCAGTAATCTTAGGACGGTTTCGCCCAAGGGCGTGGTTGACCTGCTGAGGTGACGTGTGGGAACTGGTGACAACTCGACCGCCGTGCTGCTATCGGCCGGCCTCGACAGTGCCGTGCTGGCAGCGGTGGAAGCACAGCGCAGACGCGTCCACCCGATCTACGTCAGCACCGGTCTCGCATGGGAAAACGGTGAACTCGCAGCGCTCGATCGGTTGCTCGCCGTCCCACCATTTGCGGGACGGGTTGAGTCGCTCGCGCGCTTGTCATTTACGGTCGAGGACCTCTACCCGGAGACGCATTGGGCTCGACGGGGCGAAGCTCCAGCCTTCGATACGCCTGACGAAGACGTCTACCTCGCAGGGCGAAACATCATCCTGTTGAGCAAAGCCTCGATTTACTGCGCCGGACACAAGATCGAACGAATCGCCCTCGGGCCACTTTCAGGCAATCCTTTTCCAGACGCAACGCCTCGATTCTTTTCAACGATGGGAACGGCGCTTTCCCTGGGCCTTGCGTACCCGCTCAGGATCGACGCTCCGTTCTCGACAATGCAGAAGAGCGAGGTCATCCTGCTCGGCCTCGAGCTTGGCGTCCCCCTCGAGCTCACGCTCTCCTGCATGAATCCGCAGGGTGTGCTGCACTGCGGACAGTGCAGCAAGTGCAGAGAAAGGCGGGATGCGTTCCTCGAAGCGCGAGTCGAGGATCCGACAGAGTACGCGGCTCCGCCGGCGCGGTAGGGACGAGGAGCACCACGTAATTAACTTCTCCCGTAGACCTCTCGCCCCGCGACAAACGTCCTGACAACACGAAAGCTGCGATCCATTACCGTGATGTCCGCATAGGCATCCGCAGCCAGCACACCCAGCCCGGTCAGACCGAGCTCTCGTGCGGGAGTCGTCGAGCAGAGCCTCGCGGCTTCGACAACGGAGAATCCAAATCGCGAGACGATCGTTTCAAACGCCCGATTCATCGTGAGCGTGCTACCGGCCAGTGTTCCATCGTCCAGGACCGCAGCGTGCTCGACCACGTGAATGCGTAGTGTTCCGAGGCGCGTGGTCGTCCCGATCGGCAGTCCCGACCCGGCCGTGCCATCGGTGATCGCCATGACGCGATCGATACCTTTTGACTTGATGGCGAGACGGCCGATTGCGGGATGCACGTGGTACCCGTCGCAGATGAGCTCTGCCGCAACCGCGTCAGATGACAGGACTGCCGCGGCCACACCTGGCGTGCGGTGATGCATCGGAGCCATGCCATTGAAGAGGTGCGTCGCGTGTCGCGCGCCAGCATCGATCGCTGACATCGCCATGTCGAGAGTCGCACCAGAATGTCCGAGAGACACCCGGTGCCCTGCCGCCACAAGGACTCTCACCAACTCCATCCCCCCTGGAAGCTCCGGCGCCAGCGTCACAATCCCAACATCAGCGCGCGCAGCAGCAATCACTTCGAGGATATCCGCGCCGGAGTAGCTGCCTCCAGGCTCCGACCCGCTTGTCTTTGCGCGGCCACTCGTGCCTCCAGACAGCGGAAGCCGCAGGCACTCAGGCGGCTGCGCCCCTCGATAGTCAGGATTGATAAAGTTGCTCTCGAGATGAGCGGGCAGGACGCGCGCGCCCGGACCCTGCGGCTCCACACGCGCCTTCGCAACCTGGACGAGCACGGCACGTAAGTCATCTGGAGAGCACGCAACCGTGGTCGGGCAGAACGCAGTGACGCCGTATCGGGGAAGTCTCGACGAGATAGCTGCGAGCGCATCTCCCGAATCCAGCGAGTCGTGCCCCTCGACGCCGTGCACGTGTACGTCGATGAAGCCGGGAACCACGTAGCAGTCCTGAACCTCAACGACTCGAGCAGCAGCGGAGTCGATCCGCGCACGGGTCTCGATCGCTGCGATTCTGTCGGCCTCGATGACGATCGACGCGTTGGTGAGAAGACGATCCGGCAGGACGAGGTCGCCGCCGGCGAGAACGATCACAGATGGAATGTCTCGTCGCGCCAGTCAACGTGAACGTGGAGTTTGCGCCTCAGAAGAGGCAGAAGTCGCTCTGGTTGCTCGGCAGGAAAGATGGCCGTGTTGAGACGAGTCAGCAGACCTCTGTATTCCTTCTCGCCCGGTGCGCTCAGCACCAGCACGCCGCCGCTCTCCTGCATTGGAAACAAGCGGTCGTCCAGATAGTCGCGATCCAGCGTGATGAGCGTGCGGCCGAGCTCGCGGGCAAGGCGGAAATGCTCCCCGTCTCGCTTACGACGCAGGTCCTCGTGTTCGATGACGAACAGCACATCCCAATGAAGATCGGTGCGCATGAAGGCAACCAGACCGGCCGGCACATTGGCGTCCACGTACACTCGCGGCTGACCCGCGATGCGGGCAGCGTGGACGCCAAGCTCCGAAGCGAGTGTACCCACTACGCATCCACTACCGGTCGCGCTCGAGCCTCGCCGGCTTCTTTTTCGATTTGGCTGGCGCGCGCTTCTTCTTCGCCGCTACCGCCTCCCGCCTGAGCGCGGCCACGTACTTGTCGCGTTTGTGAACGAGCTCCTTGCGAGGCCGGCGTCCATTCTTTGATCCCACGGCGTACTCGCAGAACAACGGGAACGCGATCGTCGAGTCGCAGTAAGCGACAACCGTATCTGGCAGAACGCCAGGATTGACCTTGCCCCAGCTCACAGCTTCGGCGGGCGTCGCACCAGACAAGCCGCCCCACACAACCGAGTCGGTCGTGATCTGGATGAAGAAGTCATTCCCGCCTTTGGGGATGCCATAGACCTCCCAGAGCGTCGGCTGACCCTGGAGGTAGAAGTTCTTCGGCGAACCACCACCGAGAATCACGCATCCGTTCTTCTTGCCGGCCAGGATGAACGCGCAGACCTCGTTCACGTCCTTGTTGGGGTCGATCATCAGCCGGCTTCCGTTCATCAGCTCGTGGTAGGCCACGTTCATGCCGATCGAACTGTCACCGGGAGATGAGGTGTAGATGGGCACACCGAGCGCGGCCGCGGCCGCCACGACCGAATGCTCCTGGCAGCCCGGCTGCCGCTTCAGGAGATCGAGACCGAGTGCGTAGTGCAGTTCCGACGTTGAAACCGGCCCGTTGACCCCCCATCGCACCAGAAACTCCCTGATGTAGCTGTCCGTCTCGAGCAGCACCGACGCTGGAAAGAGCACGTCATAAATCCGAATGACCCCTTCCTTGTAGAGCTCGACGTCGTTCGCGAACGGCGAACCGCGGTGCAAGGTGAAGTTCAGCGCGTAGTGCAGGTCGTGGTACAGGTTGGCGCCTGTGCTGATCACGAAGTCGATCAGTCCGCGCTCCATGAGCTCAATGACACAGCCACCAAGACCGGCCGGGGTCAAGGCGCCGGCCACCGTCAACCCGATGGTCGTGTCGTTCTCGGGCAGGAGCATCTTGTCCGAATAGATGCGGCACGCCTCCCCCAGCCGGGCAGCGTTGAAAGCCTGGAAGCCGTCTTCAATCAGGCGACGGATGTCGGGGCTTCCCTGGGGTCGGTAGTAGCGAATGGGTTTGCCGGAAAGGTGGTTCGCACGCCTCTTTTGGGGCGCTCCTGGAGATCGATAGGGCACGGCGCTAGCTTACCTTGAGCCGCGCCTGCCCGGTGCTGTCGGAAGGGCGACGTACAACCGATACACGACCCAGATAGCCCGTGGACGCACCCATCAACAGCCCGCAGAATCCGCCGGTCCGGCCGGGGACTCCTCACGACGAGGAAGCCAGGTTCCGGAACCTCGTGCAGTCTCCGCTGCGAGCCGGACTTCTGCGGTTCCTCAGCGCGCGCCCCGACGAAACGTTCGATGCCGAAAGCCTCATGGCGACCTTCGGCCGGATGCGCCTCGACATCCAGAACTGTCTCAAGGAACTGATCGAGTTCGGGGTCGCCCGCAGCATCACAGGCGGCATCACCCGGTACGCTTCCCAGCGTCCGCAGCGCGAGAGCATCGCACTGCTGCTCGACACCTTCCTCGAACGCCGTGCGGCCATCAGCACGGAGGATCAGGCCCCGTCGGTCCAGCGCTTCCGCGAAATGATCGGCCGCGACGAAAAGATGCTGGTGGTCTTCGAGTGGATCAGAACAGCAGCGAAATCGGACATCTCGGTACTCATCCTGGGACCCACTGGATCCGGCAAGGAAGTCGTCGCCCGGATGATCCACGAGCTCAGCCGCCGCGTTGGTGAGAAGTTTCAAGCGGTCAACTGTGCGGCATTGCCCGACTCACTCTTCGAGTCTGAATTGTTCGGCTACGAGAAGGGCGCCTTCACGGGTGCGCACGACCGCAAGCCGGGCCGGCTCGAACTCGCCGATCACGGCACGCTGTTCCTCGACGAGATTGGCGATCTGTCACTGGTCGCGCAGGCCAAGCTGTTGCGCGCCCTCGAAGATCGACGCATCGAACGGCTCGGCGGACAGAAAGCCATCGACGTTGACTTCAGGCTCATCTCCGCCACAAACCGACCGCTCGATCTCTTCGTCCGTGACGGCCGTTTCCGTGAGGACCTCTACTACCGCGTCAATGCCTTCGCGATTCGTCTCCCGTCGCTTCGCGAGCGACAGGTAGACATCCCGGTTCTGGCTTCGCGATTCCTCGCCAGATATTGCGCGAACAACGGATTGTCACTCGACGCGAAGAGCTTCGCACCCGAAGCGGTTGCACAGCTCCAGGCGTATCCCTGGCCCGGCAACATTCGCGAACTGGAAAGCACGGTGTCACGCGCGGCGCTGTCGGCGCCAGGCCGCGTCATCCGCGCCACGGATATCGAGTTTCTCCATGCGAACGTGAGCCCGGCGGCGTTCACGCCGGCAAAGCTGCCCACGCTGCGCGAAGCCGAGCGCGCCCACATCATGCGGGCGCTCGAGGAGGCAGGCTGGAACAAGAAAGAGGCTGCCCGGATGCTCGAAATCAGCCGCGGCACTCTCTACCGGAAGATTCTGGAATACGGCCTGGATCCGGACGCCAAGCCGTCTCAGAGCGAGACATGAGCGTTCTCTTCTGGAACGCCTGTGGAACACCGCTGTCGCGAACCGTAGAACGGCTGTCGCCCCTAAATCGCTCTAAAAAAGGCTTTTACGACCAGCGATACATGGAGAGGGTCGCGGGCAACGCCCTTGCACAGAGGAGAACACCATGAGACGACGCGTCACGATCATCTGGTTGCCAACACCCACGGTCTAGCCGGCACACCCGGTCTCGGAACGCTGAGGCAGGACTATTCATCCTTCGAGTCTTCCGAGCGGGCCTCCTGCAACAGGTTCGGAAACGCGGCCCCCGCGCCCGAGCCCAGCAATCCGACTTTGGAATACGTGATCAGCTTGTCGCGCGTATCGGTGATGTCGAGATTGCGCATGGTGAGCTGCCCAATCCGATCCTGCGGCGTAAACACCGACTTCCCCTTTTCCATCGTCAGCCGCTCGGGCTTGTAGGTCAGGTTCGGACTCCTCGTGTCGAGGATTGAATAGTCGTTACCACGACGAAGTTCGACAACCACCTCTCCAGAGATGAGCGGCGCCACCCAGCGCTGCGCGATGTTCCGCAACATCATCGCCTGCGGATCGAACCATCGGCCCTGATACAGCAGCCGTCCAAGCCGGCGGCCGTTGTCGCGATACTGCTCGATCGTGTCCTCGTTGTGAATGCCGGTGAGCAGCCGCTCGTACGCGATGAAAAGCAGCGCGAGTCCTGGAGCCTCGTAGATGCCCCTGCTCTTCGCCTCGATGATCCGGTTCTCGATCTGGTCGCTCATGCCGAGACCGTGTCGGCCACCGATCCGATTCGCTTCGAGAATGAGCTGCACGGCGTCAGAGAACGACATGCCATTGAGCGCAACCGGTTGTCCCTCCTCGAATCGAATCGTGACTTCCTCAGGCTTGACCGGAAAGTCCTCTCGCCAGAACGGCACACCCATGATCGGCTCGACGATCTTGATGCCTGAGTCGAGGCGCTCGAGATCCTTGGCCTCGTGGGTCGCGCCGAGAATGTTCGAATCGGTCGAGTACGCCTTTTCGGCGCTCATGCGATACGGGAGGCCGGCGTCCCGCATGTATTGCGACATCTCGGCGCGTCCGCCGAGCTCGTCGATGAAAAGCTGATCCAGCCACGGCTTGTAGATTCGCAGACCTGGATTCGCCAGCAGGCCGTAACGGTAAAACCGCTCGATGTCGTTCCCTTTGAACGTGCTCCCGTCGCCCCAGATGTTGACGTCGTCTTCCTTCATGGCGACGACGAGCATCGTGCCCGTGACGGCGCGGCCGACGGGCGTGGTGTTGAAGTAAGGGACACCCGCGGTGGAGATGTGGAACGCACCGCTCTGCAGCGCCGCCAATCCCTCGGCGACAAGCTGGGCGCGGCAGTCGATGAGCCGCGCTTTCTCAGCGCCGTACGCCAGCGCGCGACGAGGGATCTCGTCGTAGTCCTCTTCGTCGGGCTGGCCGAGGTTGGCCGTATAGGCGTACGGCACCGCACCCTTGGCGCGCATCCAGTGAAGCGCCGCGCTGGTATCCAGACCGCCTGAGAATGCAATGCCGACCTTCTGGCCGACGGGCACGTGCTGAAGAATGGTGGACATATGTGAACTGTATCGGGGCTCGGGATTCGGGACTCGGGATTCGAACAACACTGCAACGGCCCCTGATCATATCGAACGTGAACAAACTCGGGACTCGGGACTCGGGATTCGAAAGGCGGTACACTTCGCCCTCGTGGCGGTCGTCACCGTTCCCCTCGCCAACGTCCTCACGATCACGCCGAGATCACGCCTCGTCCGGATCGACGTCGCACGGACGGGCTTTCAGTTTCAACCCGGCCAGGCAGTTCTTGTCGGCACGCATGGGCAGTCGGAACGACGACCGTACTCCATCGCCAGCTCACCCGATCAGACCCGGGAAACCGGGCTTCTCGATCTGCTCATTGCGGTCGAGCAGGACGGAGGTCTGGGTTCGCACTTCGGAGCGGGGACTCCGGGTACCGTCGTCGATATTGAAGGGCCACTCGGGTCCTTCACGCTCGCACCGCCTATATCGCACAAACGAATCCTGCTGGTCGCGGGCGGAACGGGAATCGCACCGCTTCGATCGATGCTCGATCACATGCTCAGGCAGCTGAGCCCGTCTCGGATATCGCTTCTCTACAGCGCGCGGCGCAGCGAAGAGTTCGCCTTCATCGACGAGTTTCGGCGACATGCCGCCGCTGGAGTTCTCGAGCTCCATCAAACAGTCACGCGTGATCAGGACGCTTCGTGGTCTGGTCAACGCGGGAGGATTGGACGTTCCCACTTCGAAGCGGTGCTCCACGATCCGGCAGACACACTCTGCTTCGTCTGCGGTCCTGAGTTGTTCGTCGCTGAATCCGTGGCGACACTCAAGGCGCTGGGTGTGCCAGACGCTCAGATTCGGACTGAGCAGTGGGCGGCCAAATAGCTGCAACGCAACTCGTGTTCGATGAGTCTTACATGCCGACGGCGTGAAAGCCTGCATCCACCATCAGCACTTCACCAGTCACGGCTCGCCCGGCATCACCGAGCAGGAAGGCAGCGGCTTCCCCCACTTCGCTTGCTTCAACCGTCCGCCGGAGCGGGGCACGATCGCGATACACACCGAGGATGTTCGAAAACCCGGCAATACCTGATGCAGCGAGCGTCTTGATTGGACCGGCTGAAATGGCGTTGACGCGCACGTTCCTGGGGCCGACATCCGCGGCGAGATACCTCACCGTCGATTCGAGCGCAGCCTTCGCCACCCCCATCACGTTGTAGTTTGGAAAAACACGATCGCTGCCGAGATACGTCAGTGTGACGATGCTGCCTCCGCCGCGCCGTTCCATGAGAGGCAAAGCACCTCGAGTCAGCGCAATCAATGAGTAGGTAGAGATATCGAGGGCGACTCGAAATCCATCACGCGTCGTCTGCGAGAACGGCACCGACAACTCTTCACGCGGCGCGAATGCTGCCCCGTGGACGACGAAATCGAGACCGCCGAATTCCTGTTCGATCCGTGAATAGACCGCCGCAATGTCGTCGTCAGAGCCGACGTCGCACGGCAGCACGAGCGGTGATTCACCCAGGCCCTGCGAGAGTTCGTTGACGTGCTCCTCGAAGCGGCCCTGGTATGTCAGGGCGAGCCGCGCCCCCCGCTGAGCAGTCGCCTGCGCGATCGCCCACGCGATCGAACGCTTGTTCGCCACGCCAACGATGAGTCCAAGCTTTCCTGAAAAATCAGACACGGCTACCTGAAATCGAATGCTGTGAGTTGAATTGTGCGAATGGAATCGTGAAATCCGTCAAGCGCCTACCGACCGCGCTTGCGGCCACCGCCGCGATTTCGATCGCCGCGCGGACCACCGGGTTGGCCGCCCC
>JABFSA010000046.1 GCA_013140775.1 Acidobacteriota bacterium
TTTTGGAAACCAGCAGAAACCGCAGCCCATCGGCGCTTCACGAAACCGGCCGAAAAGTGAGTCCGCCTATTCCCTCCCGGATGTAAACCCGGCCACGGAACACCACTTGCCAGGGACTAAGGCAACCCCCCCCCGACAAGCACGACTCGAGTCCTTGCTACTGGTGGGAATCTCATGCCGCTCATCCTTGCCGTTGAACCGGATCCGCTTCGACTGGCGCACGTCACCTCACTCGTTCGGGGAAAGGCGCGCACCGACCTCCTCATCGCCGAGTCGGTGAGATCTGCGCTCAGCGCCCTCGTTGCCCGCGTGCCGGACGTTCTGCTCCTCTCGCCTGCTTTGTCCAAGGAGGATCGGGATCAGATCACGGAGTGCTTGACGATTCTGGGGCCGGCGGCCGCACGCGTGAAGGTGTTGACGACACCGCCGCCAAGCGTGAGCGTGGATCCCGTACCAGCGGTCGTGAACGCACCTGTCGATTCATCCGAAGTGCCGACCGACGTCGCAACACCGGCGCCAACTCCAGCAGGACCTCCTGTGCAGGACGAGTGGGGATTCTTCGATCCAAAGCTGTGCGGATTCTCGGCGCTGTCTAGCGACGCCGAAGATGCCGCGAGCACGGAGAAGCCGGACCCCGCCTTGGTGAAATTGATTCCTTACTGATCAGTCCGGCTCCCCTCGACTTCGCTCGGAGCAGGAAAGCCGGACCACCTGACGTCGCGCTCAGCGACGGACAGGCGTTCGGCGCACGGGCCCAGGGCGATACTGCAGCATCACGTTGCTGATCACCGCGATCGGGCGACCGGCGGCCGTGAAGTTGTCAGTTCCATCCACGCCGACAACGACGAGCTTCTCGCCGAGGATGCTCACGGATTCCTCAGCCGCGTCTATCGTTACGCTGATCGATTCGGCGCCAGTCGGTGCAACCGCCTTGATCCCGCCAGGACCCGCACCTCCGGAGATCCGATCGACCAGATCGTTGGCGGTCCGAAACTCGTTCTGAACGACAGCCCTTGTCAGCAGGGTGTTGTCCGCTGTCAGCACGCCGATCGTCGCGGTGTAGTGGCGATACGCTCGACCAGCCTTTACCTGCTCCTCAGAGTAGGTGTGGCGGTTGTGCAGGTCGAATGTCAGGGTCACAGGGCCTGTGTGCGCGGGCAGCTTGATGATGATTCCCGCCGCCGGATCGCGACCCGTGAGGACGTCGCAGAACGAACGCTTGGTATTGACCCCCTGGCCAAGAAGCGACGAGCACTCGAACACGGCAGGCTCGGTCTTGGTGTTCACAGCCGGCTTCGCGGCTGGCTTGGCAGCCGGACGCCGGGCCGGCGGGGTGGACTGCTGCGCCCCGAGAGGAGCAATCAGCGCGGCGATCGCGACGAACAGCGCAACCAGGGCGCGCACAATCAATCGCCCACGCACGTCAGACCAGCGACAGATGCCGTGCTGGGAAGATCCGTCCGGCGCTTGATCAGCTCGAGAAACTCCATGCGCGTCCTCTCATTGTCGCGAAACACGCCAAGCATGGCGCTCGTCAGGGCAAAAGAGTTCTGTTTCTCCACGCCTCTCATCGACATGCACAGATGAGTGCCTTCGCAGACCACCGCCACGCCGAGCGGATCGGTCTTCTCGAGAATCGTCTGAGCGATCTGGTTCGTCATCCGCTCCTGAATCTGCAGGCGGCGCGCAAAGACATCCACCAGCCGGGGAATCTTGCTCAGGCCGATGACCTTCCGATTGGGGATGTACGCCACGTGACACTTGCCGAAGAACGGCAGCAGGTGGTGCTCGCACAGACTGTAGAAGTCGATGTCTTTGACGATCACCATCTCGCTGTAGTCAACGGTGAAGAGCGCGTCATTGACGATGGCGTCGATGTCGGCCTTGTAGCCGCTCGTGAGGAAGGCGAGCGCCTTCTCGACGCGTTGAGGGGTCCGAACCAGGCCCTCTCGGTCCGGATCCTCACCAAGCTCGGCAAGGAGCTTCCTGATCAGGTCCTTCACACTCGTATTCTACATGGGCCCGGCCGCACGATTGCCCGGCGTCAGGCCCGTACAGGCGCCTCTTCACGCCACAAACCAAGCGCCTGTTGTGCGGGACGATCCGAGAAGCTGAACAACACCGATTCCACGTCAGCCTCGTGCGCGACCGGGTACCACGACGGGACCACGAACAGGTCACGCGGACCCCAGGAGAACATCTGGTCGCCAACCTTGGTCCGGCCACTTCCCTCCACCACCGAGAACACCGTGGCGTCTGTCGCGCGGTGAGTGAGACCGCGGAACCCCTTCGGGAGGAGCTGAATGAATGCACCAATCGTCGGCATGGGATATCCGCCGGTTGCTGGATTGATGTAACGCATCTTCACGCCGTGACAGGGACTCACCGGTCCAAATCGATAGAGCCGGTCCAAGGTGTCGCGGCTCTGCGAGTACGGGTAGTTGAAGATGGGTGACGAATGGCCACTCGGCGCATAGTCCACGGGCATCATGTTCGCTCCGTAGCGCGCCAGGGCGTCCCCTTCGGGGATCACGTTGGGCTGACGCTCCTCGGGATGCCTCTCGAAGAAGCTCGAATCGAACATGTTGACGAGCGGGATGTCCAACCCGTCGAGCCACACGACAGGATCGTTCCCGGGGTTCCCGTGATCGTGATAGCTCCACGACGGTGTGAGGATGAAATCGCCGGGGTGCATGGTCGTCCGCTCCCCCTCGACCGCGGTGTAGGCGGCCGTCCCTTCGATCACGAACCGCAGCGCAGATGCCGCGTGGCGATGACAGACGGCGATCTCACCCGGAAGAATCATCTGCAGCCCGCTGTAGAGGCTCTGCGTGATCTTCGACTGCCCGCGTACGGCGGGATTCTCGAGCATGATCACCCGGCGTTCGGCCTCTTTTGCCGTGAGAAGACGGCCCGCCTCCATGAGCAGCGGCCGCAGTTCTTCGTAGCGCCACAGTGCCGGAATCGTTTCAGGCGTCGGCGATGCTGGAATGATCTTCGACAGCACCTCCCAGAGGGGCGCCACGTGCTTCGCGTCGAGCCTGTCGTAGAGGGCTTTGCGCTCCGGAGTGAGTTCGGGTTTCTCGTAATGCTTGGCCTGGGTGGTCACGATATCCATGATTCCTCCTACGACCTGGCTGCCACCGTGCCCGCGTCAGCGGCGTGCGCAACCTCCGCGGCATGCACACGCACACGCAAGCTCCCCACGCGCTCGATGGTCGCCACGACTTCATCTCCAGGCTGAATCGGACTCACACCTTCGGGCGTCCCGGTGAAGATGACGTCACCGGGATAAAGCGTGTAGAACGACGAGGCCAGTTCGATGAGTTCCGGCACACCCAGAATCAGATAGCGCGTGTTCGATTTCTGACGACCCTCGCCGTTGACCGAAAGTTCCAAGTCCAGCACTCCGGGGTCCGGAATCTCGTCCGCGGTGACGAGCCACGGGCCCAGCACGCTGTATGTGTCGGGCGACTTCCGAAAGCTTCGATCCTCGGAGCCTCGAATCGTCACATCCAACCCAACCGCATAACCAGCCACGTAGCTCAACGCCTCGTCCCGAGAGATGTTTCGACCGCGGCGTCCGATCACAACCGCCAGCTCGACCTCATGGTCGGTCCGGCGCTCGAGTTTACAGACGCCGATCCCGGTGTCCTGGCCGGTGAGTGAGCTCGTCGCCTTGAGAAACAGCCCGGCACTCTGAATGGTAATGGTGTGCCCCGGGTTGTTGGCGTGTATCGCCGCGTCAACCTTCACTTCATCCAGGTGCTTCTGGTAGTTCACCGGGGCCGCAACGAGCTTCCCGGGATTCGCCACTGGACTCAAAAGCCTGACGCTCGCGAGCGGAACAGAGGGGGCGCCAGGCAGGAGTGTTGTGATGCGATGCCGAACCGCCTCGAGGCCCGCAATCATCATGTCGTGACCGGGAAGTGGGTACCGAAACGACGGCAGAACCTCGAGCGCCATCGTGACGTCCTTGACGACGTCACCCTCGACAACACCGAGGCGATTCTCGTTAAACCGACACAGTCGCATGCTGGTTTCTCCGCATGGCTCAAAGCATATCCGTTTACGAAGCTCCGGTCCGCCCGACGCCGGGACACCGCGACGGAGAAACCACGACGAACACGAAGGTCCACGAGAACATCAATCGAAAACCAGCCCAATTTTCATCGTGTTCTTCGTTCCTTCGTGGTTCTTGGGCAGTGGTGCCTGTCCGGCCGGACCTGCAGACGTAGTGCTCGGCTTTAGCCGAGCCCATCACCCCTCGAGCAGCTCCGCCAGCACGGCACGCGCGCGCCCCAGATCGTCGCCAGTCCGAGGCGTATACGTGATCCCGCCTGTCACCTCGGTACCGGACTCGAGTTCCGGCGACGCGGTGTCGAACACAACCTGGCTGACGCGGAGGCTCACCCTCGCGTTGTGCGGCGCCTCTCGCATCGTCGGAACGACTGCCTCAACCGTGCCGCTGATGTAGCACACGAGATCAGCGTCAACGACGATGAAGGTGGCCTTGCCTCGTTCACGAAGATTCGCGCACGTGCGACTGTCGTTGTAGATCGCCAGCCGAAGGTTCTGCCGGTCCACAGCCGCCAGTTCGAAATAGCTGATCATGGCTGGATGAGGCCACCCGGCCGCATCGGTCGTGCACAGGACGATTGCCTCATGGGCCCGGGCTCCGGCCTCGGCGCCATTCAGGCGCCGATACAGATCTGACGTCAGAAGTTCCGTATGCAACTTTGGCATCGTCACCCTCGGGGCGACGTGTGCGCCGCGCACGACGTCGAAAGAGATACGTGATGAGACGTAGAGGGATCGGTTTGATGGAGGTCAAGGTCGCGATTCGTTGACGCGCTGAGCACGGTCAATCGTCAGATGACGCCCGCCGCCCGCAGCGAATCTCGCGCTGCCGCATCAAATCCAAGAGACGCAAGCACCTCGTCAGCGTGCGATCCGAGCGCAGGTCCGAGCCACGCAGTCCGGCCCGGCGTCTCGCTCAGCTGCGGAACGATACTGGGAATTTCCATGACCTGCCCGTCCGGGAGTACGGCGGACTCGATCATGCCGCGCGCCCGGTAGTGCGGGTCGGCATGAATGTCTGCTGCGGTATAGATCTTTCCGACAGGCACCTCTGCTGCCTCGAGCACCGCGAGCACGTCGGTCAGTGAATGCCGCGACGTCCAGTCTGAGATCGCCGTATCGATCTCGTCGTTCCTGACGACGCGGCCGTCATTGTGCGCCAGCGTGGGATCATCCGCGAGATCGGCGCGGCCAATCGCACGCATCAGACGCTTGAAAATGCCATCGGCATTGCCACCGATCACCACGTATCCCCCGTCACCACACGTGTAGGTGTTCGACGGTGAGATGCCGGGCAAGCTTGCACCCGAGCGCTCGCGCACGAGCCCCGCTTTCGAGTACTCGGGCAACAGACTCTCTGTCACGGCGAACACCGCCTCATAGAGCGCCGCGTCAACCACCTGTCCTTTGCCGCCGTTGACGTTGCGATGGTGGAGCGCGACGAGCGCACCGATCACGGCGTAGAGCGCGGCCAACGTATCCCCAAGGCTGACCCCCACTCGCACGGGTGCGCGGTCGGGATAGCCAGTGATGTAGCGCAGTCCGCCCACCGCCTCGGCAATCGCACCAAACCCCGGCCGGTCCCGATATGGCCCTGTCTGTCCGTAGCCGGAGATCCGAACGACCACCAGACCTGGATTGATCCTGGACACCTCCTCCCAACCCAGGCCCCAACCCTCGAGCGTACCGGGTCGAAAGTTCTCCACGAGCACGTCCGCCTTTTCGAGAAGAGCGCGAAGGATGCGCCGCCCTTCGTCCGACTTCAGGTTCAGCGCGATCGACTTCTTGTTGCGGCTCAGCGAATACCACCAGAGCGACGTGCCGTTGTGCAGCTTCCGCCAGCGGCGAAGCGGATCGCCTTCGCCCGGCGGCTCCACCTTGATCACGTCGGCACCGAACTGCGCGAAGAGGCTGGCCGCGTACGGCCCGGCGATGAACCCGCCAAGCTCGATCACTTTGACGCCCTTCAGCGGGCCCGAGGTCACCTGAGTCGCCATCCCCTGCTTTCCTCCGAGCAACATGTACCGCCCACGCTACAGCACAGCCTGTCGCTGAGGCTACGTCGCAGTCTAGCCGTAGCTCGTGCATTGGCAAGCACGAGCGCAGGCTGATAGTCTGGGTCGCCTATGCGCTACCTGACGTTCTCCACTCCCGCTGACCCGACACCGCGCCTCGGCGTGCTTCGCGACGATCGCGTCGTTGACGTCCGCTCACTGCCCGCGGGCCCAAAGACCATTCCACCGGCGACGCTGCTCGAGCTCGTCCTTCAAGGACCGCACGGATGGAACGAGTGCAGAAAGCTGATCGATGCCTCGACCGGCACGGTCAAGAGCTATGGCCGGGACGACGTGCGATGGCACGCGCCGATTCCGCGCCCTGCGAAAAACGTCTTCTGTGTCGGAAGAAATTTTCTCACGCACATCGAGGAAGGGGCGCGCACGCGCGGTGAGGCGGTCAAGGTGCCAACGGCACCGGTCTTCTTTACCAAGGCGCCCACGTCCGTGATCGGTCCACAGGACGACGTGCCGTGGGATCGGACGGCGACAAAGGAAGTGGACTGGGAAGCGGAACTTGGCGTGATCGTCGGCGTCACCGGACGCAACATTCCGCGCGCATCCGCAAGGGATCACATCTTTGGCTACACCGTCATCAACGACATCTCCGCACGCGACCTGCAGAAAAACCACTTCCAGTTCTTCAAGGGCAAGAGCCTCGACGGCTTCTGCCCCATCGGTCCGGTGGTCGTCACAGCGGACGAATTCGGCGACCCTCAGTCCAAACGCGTGTTGCTGCGCGTCAACGGTGTGGTCAAACAGGATGGCAATACGCGGGCGATGATCTTTCCGGTTGACGAGCTGATCGCCTCGCTCTCGCACGGGTTGACGCTCGAGGCCGGCGACATCATGGCGTGTGGCACGCCGGACGGCGTGGGCTTTGCGCGCACGCCGCCCGAGTTTCTTCAGGACGGGGATCTCATGGAGACCGAGGTCGAAGGCATCGGCACGATGCGCAACCGCGTAGTCGCGCATTCATAGGCTGATTAGTACCTTCGTGTCCTTCGAGCCTTCGTGGCTACGTCCCGTAACTAGATCGCGCCCGGGATCGTCTGCCCCTCGGCTTCCGGGCCACCCTCTTCGAAGAGCGGCTTGTCCTGGCCGACCTTCGTGATCGACAGCAGCGATCCCCTGTTCTCGACGATCTTCCCGCCGTAGCCCTCGAAGATCACCTTCTCGCCGGGAAGAAGATCACTGGGTCCCCATCCCTGCCGTCGAATACGGTTCGGGCTCGTGAGTTCCAGGTTCCAGTTCACCACCTTCCCATCCGGCATCGTCACATCCACATAGACGCGCATGTGAGGATTCGTCCAGGCGACCTGCGTCACAACGCCAGTGAGCTTGACCTTCTTCTTGGCGTCGTACTCCGTGTCGAACCCATGGTGGGCGGCAAGCGGTGTCGCGACTGTGACCAGAGCGAGAGCAACGATCATCCGTGTGAGTCTGTTCCGCATCTCATCCTCCCTGACCTGGTCTACTTACCCGAGCCAACGCCCTGAAGCCCGGCCGCGGCGCCGTACTGGTTGTCTTCAAGACAGATGAATTCGAGCAGATCGCTGCCGTCCTTGATCCCGGGACGAATGAGGCTCGCCGTAAAGTTCAATGTCACTGAGCGTGAGAACGCGCCAGGGTCGTCGATCGTGAACTGGTGCGTCATGCGTCCGAAGTTGATCCGGGTCCAGCGCTCGACCGTGTGGAGTTTCTCCGTGTGCGGAGTCCCCTTGCTGTCGAACCAGAACTTGTCGTTGTAGCCCACCGTGTCGATGACCAGCGCATCGCCGTCCCAGCGGCCGATCGAATGCCCCCACCAGGTGGGAATCGGATCCTGCGGATGCGTGCGGCCGTCCATGTAGATGACCCGGTGTGCTCCTGCATCACCCGTCTCGTGCAGTTGATAGATGTGCGACAGCCCTTTCGACGTGTAGCTCATCGCAAACTTCCAGGGATAGGGATTGACCCGCGGCACGCCCATCGGCAGGCACGCCGTGTACGGCTCGTCTTTCGGAAGCCGCCTGGCCATCAGCTCGCGCGCCGACGGCAGCAGCGGAAGTTCTCCTGGCTTGAGCCCACCGTCACGCTCGATGTCCCCATTCGAGCCGCCGCCGAACCAGGGCCCTGTGATGTCGATCTTCCCGTCAGGCAGCCGGGGAATCGGCTGGCTGTTGACGTCCTTGTCGGCGACCACGGGATTGGCGGGTGCGATGTGACGCACCCGCTCTTCCTGCGCGTGGACCTGCGTCAGCAGGAGCGCAACGCCCCCTATCGCGAATAGCAAAGTGAGCAGTTTCTTCACGGCGATCTCCTTCGCTGAAGAACGGCGCGGCTGAAGCCGCGCACTACGTCGGTTCCAGGACCGGACGGCCGTAGTGCTCGGCTTTAGCCGAGCCACTCAGAACCCGTATTTGACGGCGAACTGCATGATGCGCGGCTCGCCTGCCTGCGTCGTGATACGGCCGAACTGCCCCGAGCCAAGGTTGTTGACGGGCTGCCCCCAGATGAAGCTGTTGAGCAGGTTGAACGACTCGATGCGCAGCTCGATGTTCTGCGTTCCCGACAGCTGGACGAGTCGCCGCAGCCCGAGGTTGATGCCGTTCCAGTAGCTCGGCCCGCGAACGCTGTTACGCACGCTCGTGCCCACCGAGCCCGCGGCCGGCGACACAAACGCATTGCGATCGAGGTAGTTCGCCAGCCGTCCCTGCGCGTCCTCCTGGGGCTCGCCATAAACGTCATCCGAGACCTGATTCGCACGCTGGTTGCTGATCCCGCTGAGCGCGGTATCGACGCCGGTCACCACGCTGAAAGGAATGCCCGAGCGCGCGCTGTAGATCGCCGAGATCCCCCAGCTCGACGCAACCGCGCGCAGGACGGCGTTATTGAAACGCGGCGTCTCGAAGCCGACGTTGACGTTGCCGATGTGCGTCCGATCCTGATCGCAGTA
>JABFSA010000154.1 GCA_013140775.1 Acidobacteriota bacterium
GTGGGCGTGCCGGAGGGACCTATTGCACGGGGGTCACCCGTGACAGCTTTGCTGGCGCGGCCTGTGCGGGACCGAAGGCCCAAACACGCCCACCGGCCACGCGTGCGAAAACCTGCGCTCGACGACAATTCAGCGGAAGAGAGGCAAGGACGACGGCAGGCGTCGCCGCGAAGAATGGAGGTACGGCGGAAAAGGCGTCAGATTCGGCTTACGGCGCACTCAGCAGACGCCGGCCTCGGCTTCGATCGCCGCGGCGACATAGGACGGCAAATCCTCCGCCCGTCGCAATGCGTGGCCAAGCGTGGCCAATCCGCGAGACTTCCAGCTGTCGCGCCGCGATCTGACCTGCCGGCTCCCCTTGCTGGTGTGCCGTCCCGAGCGCCCGTTCATGGCTGGCGAGCATGCGACGAAAGATCCGCGCGGCACTCTGCTTCGGCTGTGCGTGCGTGCAGCCGAGACAGACGAGCCCTTTCGGGTAGTACTCGCCGGTCGGCAACGCACAGAGGTGCGTGCCCATGTCCCGCAGCTGCAGCTGACGGTAGTGTAGCCATGCTGTCGACGAGAGAAGGATGATCGACGCAGGCGGAAGCGCGACCGCCAAGGGCGACGACTGCGCATTGCAGAGCAGTGAGCGGCGAATCTGCTGGACCGCCAGCTCCAGCTGGGCGATTCACCGGGTGGGACCCGGTAGGAGCCGTGTTCTACTCCTTCGATCGGCGGGTCGTGGGGAAGTCTTCGTAGACCTGCCAGGGCCGGGTTGGAAGCGGAAGCTCGGCTAACCTTTGGGAGTCATTCCTTACGACTCTCGAACGTGTTGCGCAGTTCAACCGCGTTCGAGGCGACCGTGGTTTCGCCTAGAATGCGCTCATGGCAAGCGCCGACCTGAACGCGCATCCGCCAGACGAGACGCTGACAATCGAGGACGAACTGGCGGCCACACGTGGGTCGCCGTCAAGACCTCTGCCCGCGTTGGTTGCGGTCTTGGATGCCCTAGGCGCGTCGGTCTATTCGAGGGAGGAAGCCCAAGAGTTCCTCGACGCACGTAGCCAGATCTTGCGATTGTTGAAGAACGTAGCTGCTGACGTCTTCAAGATGAACCCAGAAGACTTCAGCGTCTTTATCTTCAACGATTCGATCATCATGGTCTACGTCCGACGTCAGCCGCTGACTGGTGACGACCTTAACGGTTTTTGTGGGCTGCTGCGCTCGTTCGAAGTCCAATTCTTGCTGAAGCGAATCCTCTTTCGTGGCGCATTCTCATTTGGGGAGGTGTATCGCGTGGAACCGGGGACCAATACCGTCATGGGACCCGCGATTAGCGACGCGGCCGCGTGGTATGAACGCGCTGATTGGCTCGGAATTCACGCCACGCCACGGACGTCCATCTTCATTCGCCAGGTAGATCCCGATGGCCTCAGGCACGTTCTGATCGACTACGCCGTGCCTCTCAAGGGCAAGGACAAGGCGAAGGAAGAGATGAACCTTAAAGCGATCAATTGGCCAAAGGGCCTCATGGTCGCTCAGAACAAGGATTCCAAGCTCGCGAAAGCAGCCATTCACGCCATTCTTGGTGGGATACGTTCGCTGCCAGCAGGCTCAGAGTCGAAGTATTTTCATGCCCTTGAGTTTTTCGATCACTGCGCGGAAGCGACCTTTGCCAAACAGTCTCAACCCTGATGCGCCTTCACGCCGCACCCGCCCGCTATCGGCACAGCTCTCCGGAATGAGTGAGTTACGGCTGTCGTATGGGGATCGAGGCACACGGGCGGCCCTCGTTGATCGTGAGCCGTGGCCGTTAGTCAGGACAGGCCGACCACAAGTCTCTTCACGGGCCGGCTGAGCGTGGCTGCAATGCCCGTCGCGTCGGTCATGCGCTCTGACAGCACCCTCCTGGCCAACGTGTCGGGCAGACAATCGGAAAATTTCAACTCTGACACCGCACGATCCGAAACGGGTGTCCGCAGGGTCGACGGTTCGAGCGCGCACACTTCGTGCAGCGCTGTATCCAGCCGCTGCTGCGAGGTGTCGGCGTCGAGCGCAATGACGAAGTTATCGACCTTCCCGACCTGCACGTTGCTACGCCGAATAGCCTCGGCGATGGCGCTGTTGGCAAAGAGCCCTGAAAAGGTCCACCACAGCAGTCGATCATTGCTCGACCTCACCAGATGCGTCGACTCGCCCGTGAGCCATGGGAACTCCGACCGCGTTTGGGCCAGTTGCTCCTCGCCGCGCTTCGACATGGTGGCACCGGGGTCCTCACCTGCCAGTACGCGCTGGATCGCTTGGCACAGGGAATATCGGAGAGCCTGGCCCGATCCGAGCCACCTGGACTTACCCTCCAGCTTCGTCGGCTCGACAAATGCCACCCGAGCGTCCCAGTCGATGTGCGTCACGACCCAGCTCAGGCCGGCGAGCAGGAGAACAGGGGGGTGGTCTTCCTTGACCGCGAACGACGATTGATGAACCCTTCCGATGTCCAGCTTGCCGTGCTTGATCGAGAACAGCGGCTCGGTGGTGAAGGAGGAAAGTAGGTCAAGAAAATGGCGGCGACCAAAGGTCTGTTCACCCTCCCGGCCGACTGACAGGATGCCGTGATCATTCCACAGCAGCTCCCGCTCGAACATGTGCGACAGCATGGCGTCCACGTCCGCCGGTGGAATCCGCTCAAATCCCTGCATCGAGCCAACCCAGCCTGCCCAGTCCGCCACGCCGATACCACTCTCCTGCAGCGACAACGCCATAATCTGCTGCGCCAGCAGGTGCAACGGCGCTGGAGGAGGCATGACGGGCTCAACGAACTGGTCCTTCCAAAGGCGCGTGAGGCCGGCAGCCCTGACGAAGCTGTCGGGCGCGGTTGCGAGGAACAAGCAGTTGGCCGTCGTGCCCTCACGTCGCCCGGTGCGTCCAAGACGCTGCAGAAATGACGCGACGCTCGTTGGTGCGTCAATCTGGATGACGCGGTTCAAGTCGCCAACGTCGATTCCCAGTTCCAGAGTGCTGGTGGCGACGATTACGCAGTCTGACGCACCGGCGAACGCCTCCTCCGCACGCCGTCTCTGATCGACACTGAGCGAGCTGTGCGATACGAATGTGTTCACATTCCTTCGCACGAGGCCGGCCGCCAGCTCCTCGACTCTGGCTCGGCTATCGCAGAAGACCAGTCGCTTCTCGCCTTGGTGCAGCCGCGCAATGACGGTGGCCGCGTTTTCGGTGGACCCGACGTAGTCGAGTTGTACGTCAGCCTCGCGAGCCGCCTGAGGCGCACTCACAACCAGGCGCGGTCCTCGGCTCGATCCAACCTGCCACTGGAGCAGATCGTCCGGATTGCCAACAGTCGCAGACAACCCCACGCGCTGAATGTCGCGACCCGCGAGCCTCATGATGCGCTCAAGGACCGCGAGTAAATGCCATCCGCGATCATCTCCCGCGAACGCGTGTACTTCGTCGATGACAACAGCCTGAACGCCGCTGAACAACGTCTGGTGTTCGACACGGGGCGTAACCAGCATCACTTCGAGCGACTCAGGCGTCGTGAGGAGCACATCCGGCGGTTCCGCGAGAATGGCTCGTCGCGCAGCATCGCCCACATCGCCGTGCCACATCGCGGCCCGACGGCCGCCGTACGATGCGTAACGCTGTAGGCGAAACTCGAGGTTGTTCAGAAGCGCTCGGAGAGGGCACACATAGAGAAGCGACAGCCCAAACCAGCGCTCAGTGAGCATCCGCGAGAGAAGCGGGAAGACCGCCGCTTCAGTCTTGCCGCCCGCTGTAGGCCCGAGCAGTAGAGCATGTTTGCCCTCAACCAGAGGCGCGATCGCCCTCTCCTGGAGAGACCTCAGCGACTGCCAACCCAAGCTGTTGACGATGTGATGTTGAAGTGCGGGGTGAAGCCGTTCGAAGCTCACGGCGGGGTCACACTTCGAGGTCGATCTCATCGACGTTGCCCGCAGCTGCTGCGTTTCGCTCGACAGCTGTCAGCTCGCCGTCGGCGATTGTTAGCGCATAGTGTTTCCGCGGGTCGAATTCCTCGAACTGATCGATGCGATCGAGCACGTCGACCACAAGCTTCTTCAAAAACACACGAGGAGCGATTCCAACCTTGCCACCGAGGCGACCGGTCACTGCTGATGCGAGCGCGTCGATGTATCGATCGTCTGCGCTCGCGCGGACGCGTTCGGCTGCGTTGCAGTGCTCCGCATAGATGTCACGCACCTTCCTCCCAACCTCGCAGAGCTTCGCGTGGTCGAAGGCGGCGAGACGAATCTGGACGGCCCGAGGGTTGTCAAACTTTGCGGCTGTCGAGAAATCCACGTGAAGTCGCTGTGCCAACGGCGGAAGGCGCTGGACCCCCTGGGGACCGTCGAAGAAGCCTGGTGTTCCCGTAATCACGAGGTACAACCCAGGGAACCGACCGCTGTCGACTTCGTCTATCAACTGCCTGAGGGCATTCAAGCCCTTCTCGCGGACATCACCTCTTACTCGCTGCAGCGTCTCGACCTCGTCCAGCACCAGCACCAACCCTGCGTGGCCCGAATCGCGCAGCACTACGAGAAGACCTTGCAGGAAACTTAACGCTCCGAAGTGATCGATGTCGCCCTTCACCCCGGCAGACCGCTTGACGCTCGCGCTGACATTAGGTTGGCCGGCGAGCCAGGCGAGTAGACCGTCTGCCATCGCCGTGTCGTTCGACGCCAGAGCGGATCGGTACGCGCGCAGAGTCGCGGCAAACGCCGGCGCTTGCTTGGTGATTTCAGCAAGCCGCTGCTCCATGAGCGCATTGGTTCGCTCGATGAGCTGCGGCTCCTCGCCAGATGCGGAGCTGCCCTCGGCCAGGACGTCCTGTTCGAGCGCGAAGAACCAGCCATCCACGATCGAGCGAAAGGCACCCGACGCCGAATCGCCCGTGGCTAAACGTTCCATGAGACGCCGATAGACAGTTTCCACGCGATGAAGCGGCGTTTCGGTTTCGGAGATTTGCACCTCAGCGGTTGCGAATCCCAACCGCTTCGCACGTTCCTGCAGCCACCGCGCGAAAAACGTCTTGCCGCTTCCATACTCCCCACGTACCGCTTTGAACTGGGCGCGGCCTCGCCGAACGCTCTCAAGTTCCTCGCCGATCACGGCCTCGAAAGGCTGAAGACCGACGGCAAAGGCATCAAGGCTCCGTTGCGGCACTGTGCCGCGCCGAAGCGCGTCGATCACTTCGTTCCGACGCTCGGGGCTAATCATTGGTGCGGCCGGAAGCGGACTGCAGCTCGAACTGCGCAATCAGGAGCTCAAGGTTCAACTCGATGGTGTCGGAAGGCTCGTCAAATCTGACCACGGCATAGCCCTCGACGTTCAAGACACGACGGGCTGCAGCGACGAATGACGCCACCCGCACGAGAGGAAGCCCAAGGCTGTGAGCAAGCGCCGACCTCGTTAGCTTGCCGCCGCGCTCGTTCAACGCACTCAGCAGACTCTTGAACTGTTCGTCTGGCGGAGCTACTCGCCCAGCCAGTCGCTTCTGTGAAGCAAAGGCGTCAGAACGGAACAGCAGGTCGATCCAGGACGGAACTGCAGGCGCCGGAGCCGCCGGCTCTAGCTGTTCGAAGAGCGGCGTCTTTCGCCCCCTGCGAGTCGGGACCGGCGGCTGGAGTACCTGGGCTGGAACCGCAATGGGCCGAGTGCTGACCGGTTCCTCCCACCACTGTGGAAAGACGGGAGCGCGCTCTATCCAACCAGGCACCTGCGCTCCCGCGGAAACAACCGCGACCGGGACGATCATCTCCTGAAGCGTGGCCCCCCCGTGATAGCCGTTCTTCTTCATGCCGTATCGTGTTCGCTCACTCCATGGGACGATCACCCGTCCACCGTTCGCCCCTACCCTCGCACCGGCAAGGACAATCTCGCCCTCGCCAGCCTTCTGATCGTCACTGCGCCACCGATCACCGAAATCGCTCCGGCTGATTCGTGTCTCGTCGTCGAGCAAGTGTCCGTGGTCGCTGGCGAACACTACGACCCGTCCGGCCATTCTCGCCTCGTGCAGAAGAGCGGCAACGAGGGGCAGGTACTCAAGCGACCATCTGGGCCTCACTTGATCGGCTTTGGCAAGGTAGTCGTCGACGGCGTTTACAACCGCCGCAATGATTCGACGGTCCGGAGACGCAATCTCTGAGCGAACCGATTCGGCCAGTGCCCGACCGCCAGGCTGCGATAGCTCGCCTTTATGGAAAAGCACCGGAGGGAACTGCGTCTTGCTCACTCGGACGAGCGCCGGATGCGCCTCGAATGCTCGTTTCTCGTCTGCAGCGGCCCCCGATGTGAGTCTCCCAGACAACAGGCTGGTTCGCGAGTACTGTGTAACGCTCGGCACCGTGGCCAGACCAGGGGGAATCGGCGCATCGGCCGGCTCAAGAGACGCCCAGTTCTGGCGACTGAGATCCTCAAGAATCTCCCGCCACACCGGGACGCTCATTCCATCAACGACGACAAGCAGAACGGGCACCTCGCCGGCTAGCGGACCAATAACCCGTTCGATGGCGTGCTCGACGGGCAGCAGGTCAGCTGACGTCGAGCCGGTCGCAATCCAATCCGTGAGGAGCTCACCGAAGCGAAGGTTCTCCTCTTCACGTCGCTCTGCCACCTGGGAAAGCAGTGACGCGTACGCGTCGGCCAGCGGCTGTACCGCATCGCCAGCTCGAAGCGCGGTCCTCGCCAAGTCCACGAGCGACGAAGATTGCGTGTATTCGCTTGCGGCGTTACCGAGCGATTCACTCGGAGGTGTTGGTGGGGTAGAGAGCCACCTCACCAGACGCACGGCCATCTCTGCGCGACGCACTTGTTCGATGTGGCCTACCGCCGCTTGATGACGGTCGACTGCTTGAAACTGAAGCCAAAGATCATCGAAGGAGCCGCGAGCGATGGCGTCACCCAGTGCTGCTGCCAGGCGAACCAGTCGCTGATGAAATCCCGCCGGCGACCAGTCGCTCAAATACGCGAATGTCGCGACGCCCAGCTGTTCGAGAATCGTGTCGGCGCGTGTCATCGCATCGTGCCTGACCCGCGTATCGGTTGTCTCTCGTAGAACGACTTCCGCGGCTGTTTTCCACTGAACCGCCACGTCTGGCGCAATTCGCATACCGTTGAGGAGTCGCTCGACCCTCACCGCTCCCTGCCGCAGCGCAACGGTTTCTGCTTGACCGACGTCATCGGCGAACACGACGCCCAGTGCGAGGCCCACCGGAACCGCCAGTGATCCGTTCGTTGCCTCAAGACAGTCGGCGACCGCGCCACCAACGGCTCCGGCAGTCTCTTTCAGTCGCTCCCGCACACCCTGACGGGCGCTGCTGTCCAGTGACTCGAACCGAGGCGCCTGCTGTGGATCAAGGGTCCACCGTAAGAGGGACACCGCGTCCGGCCGACCATCAAGCATTCCGAGGCGATGGACGAGAAATGCGGTCCAGGCAGTGTCGCGGTCGAGAACGCCAGCGGGCACCGCTGGATACCCATTGGGCGGCGCGCTCTCGATCAGAGCGTTCGCCATCCACCCATCTCGCCGAAGACGTGGGTCAGCCTTAGACGCCTGAAACAGGCGCACTGCCCCCTCCCACGGATCGATCGGAGCGAGCCTCCGGCGAGCAAGACGCGCGACGACGTCCTCGCCGAGGTCAGATTCCGAGAGCGTGGTGATCAAAATGAGCCGGTGCCCATCGTCTTCCGACTGGGCCAGGCGTTCCCGCACTTCCAACGTCGACCGACAAGGTGCGACAACGAAGCTTTCGCCGTCGATCTCCAGTGTCGGCGCCCCAGACCAACCGCCTTCGGCCCTGAAACCGAACACGCGCGGATCTTCGCGGCGTGCCTTTTCCCGGATCGATTGGACCTGCGCCCGTAGGAGCGCCGCGCTTGGCCCTATCGTCACGACGGCGGCTCCTCTTCGATAATCCAATCTACAGTCAGGCGCCGGCGTGTGTTCTCGTCCAACTTCTTCTGCAGCGACACGAACAAATCCTTAGCGTTGCTGGGATCCAAGTCTTGCACCCTCGCTCCATCCACCCGTCGGCGTCCGGGCTTCGTCGGGGGTGGTGCCGCTGGCGGCTGTGAAAGGAGTTTGACTGCTTCCGATTGCGCTGCGCGCAATTCTGGGGTGAACCGGACGACATATTCATCCGCCGCCAACGCGTCAGCGACGCGACGGCGGATCGCCTCCGCCGCGGTGTGACGCTCATCGGCCACGCGCGCCAACGCCTCGAATAGGTCCCAGTTGCCAGCCTGGAGTGTCGCAAATAACCGACCGGCTTCAGCAATGCTGGCCGCCATCGCCGCCTCCGACGTGGCGATCGTCGCGCCAGCCAAAAGCGAAACGACGCGGTCGATCGCAGCATCAGCCAAGGTCTCGACGAAAACCGCCGAACTCGTCGCCGTCCGTCCGCGATTGGTCAGGCTTCCGTCCACGCCGAACGAGGCGGCAACATCACCAAGCTGACGCACAAGCTGGCGGCAACCCGCGCGCGCGTCGGCGGCCTTCCGCTTAACCTCGTCGGAGAGGCGGTTGACGTTCGACACGTTCAGAAGAGCTGAGCCCGTATAACCGAAGACCGCCGAGGCCCGCCGCTGGGCTAACTCCCACTCGCCATGCTTTGGCAGCGCCTGCTCGCGCAGCTCGACCTCATCAGAAATCGATTCGACCGTCGCGTCATATGGCCCGCCATGCAAGAAGAAGCTCCGTCCTGTCTGCCATGCGAAAGTCAGAATAAGCAGGTTCTGGACCTCCTCAGGCAGGCCCCTGGCGTCTGGCATATCAGTCCAGCGTCGCACTTTGGCGACTGTCAACGTGCCCCCTTCAGCGGCGTGCTGTTGCAGGAAGCGCTGTTTCCATGTGTCGCGGAGGACAAAGTGCGTCTCACTCATCTCGCCAAGCGCAAGAATCAAGGGGGAGACGATTCCGCGAACGGTCGCACGCAGAGGTTTGTCCACAGCCACGCGACCGTCCGACGTTTCGGCAGCCGCGCGGACGACATCCCACACCTTTCGAAGCGCGGATGTCTTAAC